>DASZYR010000059.1:0-3755 GCA_035545255.1 Rhodanobacteraceae bacterium | reverse complement strand
CGACGCCGAAGACGCGCAAGGCGCGACCGCGCTGATTCGCGCCGCAGGCTCGGGCTACGCAGGACTCGTCGTGCGCCTCGTCGAAGCCGGCGCGAGCAGCGCGCACGCAGCGAGCTCGGGCATCCACTGCCTCGCCGCCGCGATCTCGGGGCTCGCGCCGGCGCGAACCAGAAGGCGCAGCAGCGCGACGGCGATGGCGACGTCGTGCTTGACCGCGAAGTGCAGCGGCGTGCAGCCAAGCGCGTCGCGCGCGTTCGGATCGGCTCCGCGCGCGAGCAAGGTCTCCGCAAGACCGATGTCGCCGAGCGCCGTCGCCGCGTGAAGCGCCGTCGTATCGCCGAGCGCGGCGCCGCACCAGTCGCGTCCGCGATCGACGAGGTCGAATGCAAGCGTGCGGATCGGTGCCCCGGATTCTCCACGCGGAGCCAGCGCGAGCACCCGCGCGACGATGCCGCTGCCGCCGATCGGCGCGCCGCGCGCGACCAGGTCGACGACCGCCGGCGCGCTGCCCGGCAGCAGATCGATCAGCGCGTCGGAAAGCGGACGCCCGTCGCCGAGCCGCGTCTCGCCGCCGACGCCGTGGTTCAGAAGCCAGTTGCGCGCTTCGCCGGACGGCAGCTTCGCGAGCGAGAGGTAGAGATCGGCGAGCGCCGACGCGGGCCATTCGCGCACGACGTGCGCGAACTCGGCGACGACGTTCCAGTGGCCGAAGCGCAGCGCGTCGAGCAGGTGATCCGCGTTCGCGTTCTGCGCGCTTGCCGCATCGCTCGCGAGCGTGCTCGGCAACGGATACGCGGGATCGAGCAGCGCGACGATGTGCCACCGCCCGGATGCCGCGGCGTGATCGAGCGCGCGCTTGCCGTCGACGGCAGCGAGCACGCGATCGGCGCCGAGCGCAAGCAGCGCGCGCACGGTCTCTTCGTTCGCGTTGCGTGACTGGCATGCGACGATCAGCGCGCTGCGGCCTTCGGCGTCGGCGAGATCGACGTCGGCTTTGCGCTTGCCGAGCGCGTGCACGACGCCGACCGCACCCGAGCGCGCGGCCTCGATCAGCGCCGTCGTGCCGCGCGGATCGGCGAGATTCGGATCGGCTCCGGCTGCGAGCAGCGCTTCGGCGATGTGCACGTGGCCTGCGAGCGCCGCCGTCATCAGTGCCGTGCGCTCCATCGCGCCGCGTGCGTTCGCGTTCGCGCGATGTTTCAGCAGCGACTTCACGCCGCGGGCATCGTCTTCGTCGATGCCCGCCGCGAGCAGCAGAGCGGGCTGCGCGCGCGGCACTTCGTTCTTCGCGCCGCGATCGAGCAGGAATTCGGCGACGTTCCAGCTCGCGTTTGCGCAGGCGACGCCGAGCGCGGTCAGGCCTTCGCGATTCACTGCGTCGATGTCGGCGCCGGCGTCGAGCAGCAGTGCCGCGACGATCGGCTCGGCGCAGCGCGCGGCATGGTGCAGCGCGGTGTTGCCGTCGGCGCCTGCAATGCGCGGATCCGCACCGTTCGAGAGCAGCGTCATGACGGCGTCGGGCCGTCCTTCATAGCTGTCGCGCGTGGCTGCGATCAGCGGCGTCAGCGATCCGGTCGAGCGGTTCACGTCCACGCCTTTCACGATCAGGCCGCGGAGCAGCCTGAGGTCGGGCAGCGTGACCGCGAGGATGAGCGCGCTGCGCTGATCGCGTTGATCCGCTCCGGGCGCGGCGTTCGGATCGCTGCCACGATCGAGCGCGGCGAGTGCGAGATCGACCTGGCCGGAACGCGCGGCGCAGAGCAGCGTCGCATCGAGATCGGAGCGGTCGATGCCGTCGGCGAGCGCGCTCGCCGCAGCGGCCTGATCGCGCTGTCTGCGGCTTTCGCGATGGCGGGCGCGACGCGCGTCGGCGAGCACCGCGCGCAAGCTGCGATTGACGAGCACGAGGTGCGCGAGCGGAACGAGCACGGCTGCGTAGAGCACGATCGCGACGACGCGGATCTCGCTCGGGAAATAGGTGCCGAGGCCTGCGAGCGCGAGCGAGCCGGCCGCGAGTGCGAGCAGCGCGAGCGCGCTCGGAAGTCCGAGGACGAGAAACATGTCGTGGGCGCCGGTGACGTGGCGGGCGAACGCGAGCGAGCGGCGCAGAGCGCCGAGCAGCCACGAGCCCCGTTCCTCGCTCGGGAACGCATCGTCCCAGATGAACGGGAGCGCGAATGCGGGCCAGAGCCGCCACAGCGCGAACAGCGCGGCGGCGAGCGCGATCGACAGCGCCAGCGCGGCGGGCAGCGAGCCGTCGCGGGCGAGCCACCAGGCGGGTCCGATCGCCAGCGCGGCGACGACGGCCGTGTACGCGGTCTGCAAGACGAAATACGCCAGCCCCCGACGGGCGATGCTGTGACCGAAGCTCGCCTCCAAGGCGAACCCGAGCGCCCTGCAGATGCCTGTCATCGCCAGCGTATTGCCGATCAGGAACAGCACGAGCGTCAGCGGATGCGCCACGAGAGCGGCGAGTGCGAACGCGAGCCACGCCGGCAGGAGGTGCCGGATCGAGCGCGAGAACGATTGCAATCGAGGTGCTGCGGTTTTCGGCATGCCGGTCTGTGGCTCGCGGTCTGCGGCGGGCCGAGTATATCGGCGTGTCGAAGGTTTGCCGCTAATCGGGGGTTAACGCGGGCGATTGCGCCAGCAGGTGACCGTTCCGCGTCATACGCAGGAGCTGGCCGTCGGCGCCTTCGGGCGGTTCGCCGAGATGAACGCGGCCGCTGAATTTCGTGCCGCGATAGGCGTCGACGCCGCGGAGGAGGCGAGCCGGCAGCCAGGCGTCGCGCGGGTCGGCGGCGGCGATGTACAGCGGCGCCGTCGATTCGCGCAGCGCGGCGAGCAGGTCGTCGCCGAGATGGCGCTGGATCGTTCCAATCGCTTGCATGCGCGACATGACGGCGATGCCATGCGCGATCGCGATCGCCGCGAGCGCCAGGGTCACGTTGCGCGCAAGCGGGCGAAGCGAGGACCACGCTGCGGCGACGAGTCCGACGCCGGCCGCGGAGGCGAGATAGGCGTACTGGTTGTACGCGGTTCCGAGCACGAGCACGGGCGCCAATGCGATGGCGTATGCACCGAGCCAGACGATCGGGCGGCGCCATCCGGTTGTCGCGAGCGCGAGGAGCAGGGTCGCGGCGCAGGCCGTCGCCGCCGCGAGGCGGGCCGGGCTCTTCGTCAGCAGCGGTCCGACCTCGAGCAGCGGTGGCACGAACGGAAACAGCAGGTAGTCGGCGAAGCGCGCCGGGACGTGCGCGATCGACCATGCGTAGGCGGAATCGATCTGCGCGCTGTGGGCGAGCACGGGCAGACGGATCGCGAGATAGGCGATCGCAATCATCGACGCGGGGACGATGGCGGCGGCAGCCTTGCCCGGAGACGTACCTTTCGGAATTGCGAGCAACAGACGCGCAGGGAGAACGACGGCGGATTCCTTGCTGAGGAGCGCCGCCGCGACGAGGAGGCCGCTGGTGATCGCGCTCGCGGCGGATTCGCCGCGATGCGCGGTCTCGAGCGATCGACGCACGGCGCAGAACGCCGCGAGGCCGAGGCCGAGCGTCAGAAGATCTGCGAGCGTTCCCGTCCAGCCGTGCACGTAGACGACGAATGGAGTCAGTGTGAACACGATCGCTGCGATCGCAGCCCCGCGCGACGGCACGCCCGAGCGCACCAAGGCGTGCGCGAGCAGCCAGGCGTTCAGTGTTCCGAGAAGCACGAACGCGAGATGCATCCGGGGGGCCGATGCGCCGAAC
>DASZYR010000058.1:0-12458 GCA_035545255.1 Rhodanobacteraceae bacterium | reverse complement strand
CGCGCATCAGCTCTGCGGCACGGGCTCGCCGATCGCAACCGGAGGCTTCGCGCCTTCGGCGTGATGGTCCGCCGCGAGCAGCATGTAGAACGCCGGCACGACGAACAGCGTGAACAGCGTGCCGATCGAGAGACCAGTCGTGATGACGAGGCCCATATTGAAACGGCCAGCGGCGCCGGCGCCGGATGCGATCACGAGCGGCACGACGCCGAGCACCATCGCGGCCGTCGTCATCAGGATCGGGCGAAGCCGCGTCGCCGCGGCGTGCTCGATCGCCTCGCGCTTGGACATGCCGGCGCGCTGCGAATCGTTCGCGAACTGCACGATCAGGATGCCGTGCTTGGAGATGAGCCCCATCAGCGTGACGAGCCCGACCTGCGTGTAGATGTTGAGCGAGGTGTTCCAGCCGAAGTTGAGCGCGCCCATGCCGACGAAACCCGGCAGCAGGTTGATGAAGACGAGCGCGCCGAACAGCGCCATCGGCACCGAGACGAGGATCACGATCGGATCGCGCAGGCTGTTGAACTGCGCCGACAGCGCGAGGAACACGATGATGACCGCGAACAGCAGCGTCACCGCGAAACCGCCGGACTCGTGCACGAACTGGCGCGCCTGTCCCGAGTAGTCGACCTGATAGCCGGCCGGCGCGGTCGAACGGATCGTGTCGCGCACGAAGTCGATCGCGTCGCCCTGCGCGACGGCAGGCACGCCCTGGAACGTCACCGAATTGAGCTGCTGGAAGCGCGTCAGCGCCTGCGGCACGACTTCGTTCTTGATCGTCGCGACGGTCGAGGACGGAATGACCGAGCCGTCCGGCAGGCGCACGTAGTTGTCGAGCACCTGATCGGGATTGAGGCGATCGGTCTGCAGCACCTGCGGAATCACTTTGTACGCGCGGCCCGCGATCGAGAAGTAGTTGACGTAGCCGCCGCCGAGCGCCGCGCCGAGCGAGGCGCCGATGTCCTGCTGCGTGAGGCCGAGAGAGGCGACCATGTCGCGGTCGACCTCGACCGTCGACTGCGGCTTGTCGATCTTGAGGTTCGTGTCGACGAAGAAGAACATGCCGCTTTTCTGCAATTTGTCGAGCACGTTCTTCGAGACTTCGTAAAGGTTCTCGAACGGCTCGGTCGTCGACATGACGACCTCGACCGGCATGCCGGTCGCGCCCGGCAGCGGCGGAAACTGGAACGCGACCGTGTTCGCGGCGGCCATCGCGCCCCATTTCTTCTGCAATTCTTCCTGCAGCACGTGCGCGCTCTTCGTGCGCTCGGACCACGGCTTGAAGAGGACGCCGGTCAGCAATGAGTTCGGGCCCGAGAAGCCGGTGAACTGGAAGACGAGCTCGGTCTCGGGCAGCGTCTTGGCGATCTTGAACGCCTGGTCCATCAGGCTCGACGTCTGCGCCGGCGCCGCGTTCGGCGCCGCGAGCGACATGCCGACGACGATGCCCTGATCCTCTTCCGGCGCGAGCTCGGATTTCGAGTTCATGAAGAGATAGACGGTGCCGCCGAGCAGCATCAAACCCATGACGACCGGGACGACGTGGGTCTCGAGCGTCGAATGGATGCGCCGCTCGTACGCGCCGTGGAGCCGCTCGAACTGACGATCGATGAAGCGCGCGAAACGTCCGCTTTCCTGATCCTTGCGGAAGAAGCGCGAGCACAGCATCGGCGACAGCGTCAGCGCGATGATCGCGGAAACCGTCACGGCGCCGGCGAGCGTGAACGCGAACTCGGTGAAGAGCGCGCCGGTCAATCCGCCCTGGAAGCCGATCGGCACGTACACCGCGATCAGCACCGCCGTCATCGCGAGGATCGGGCCGCCGAGCTCGCGCGCGGCGATGCGCGCCGCTTCGAACGGTGTCTTGCCTTCTTCCTTCATGTGCCGGTCGACGTTCTCGACGACGATGATCGCGTCGTCGACGACGAGGCCGATCGCGAGCACGAGCGCGAGCAGCGTGATCAGGTTGATCGAGTAGCCGAGCGCGAGCATCACGAAGAACGAGCCGATCAGCGACAGCGGCATCGCGATGACCGGAATGATCACCGCGCGGAAACTGCCGAGGAACAGGAAGATCACGATCGTGACGATGACGAGCGCTTCGATGAGCGTCTTGACGACTTCCTTGATCGAGGTGTTGATGAAGTCCGTCGCGTCGTAGCCGATGTTCGCGCTGAGCCCCGTCGGCAGCTGCTTCTGGATGCTCGGGAACACCGTGCGCACGCGCTCGGCGACGTCGAGGATGTTCGCGTCCGGCGCGACCTTGATGCCGATGAACACCGACTGCTGGCCGTCGAGCGCGACCGACGAATCGTAGTCTTCCGCGCCGAGCACGACGTTGGCGACGTCTTCGAGGCGCACGATCGCGCCGTTCTTCTCCTTGACGGCGAGCTTGCGGAATTCCTCGACCGAATGAAGGTCGGTGGATGCCGTCAGCGGCACCGTCACCGCGTCGCCCTTGCTCGCGCCGACGGCGGCGAGATAGTTGTTGGCCGACAGAGCGGTGTAGACATCGGCTGCGGTCACGCCGTGCGCGGCGAGACGCTTGGGATCGAGCCACGCGCGAAGCGCGAACTGGCGCGCGCCGAGAATCTCGGCGGTCTGCACGCCGTCGATCGAATCGAGCTGCGGCTTGACGACGCGCAGGATGTAATCGGTGATGTTGTTCGTCGGCAGCGTCTTGGAGAAGAAGCCGAGGTACATCGCGTCGGTCGTCTGGCCGAGCTGCACCGAGATGACCGGCTGCTGCGCCTGGGGCGGCAGCTGGTTGCGCACCGAACTCACCTGCGTCTGTATCTCGGTCAGCGCGCGATTCGAATCGTAGTTGAGGCGCAGCGTCGCCGTGATCGTCGAGACGCCCGAAAGGCTCGACGAGGAAAGGTAATCGATGCCCTGCGCCTGCGCGATGGCGGCCTCGAGCGGTTGCGTGATGAAGCCCGCGACCGTCTCGGCGTCGGCGCCGTAATAGGCCGTCGACACGGTCACGACCGCGTTCTCGGTCTGCGGATACTGCCGCACGGTGAGGTCGCCGACCGAGCGCAGTCCGAGCACGAGAATCAGCAGGCTGACGACGATCGCCAGCACCGGCTTGTTGATGAAGAGATCGGTGAACTTCATGGAATGATCCTTCGAGGCTCCTGCCCGGCGTCGCGCGGCATCCACCGCGCCGGTTCATCTCGTTACGCGTTCGACTCGTTACGCGCCCGTGGCGGGAACGACGGACGCGCGCAGGTTCTTCAATGCTCCTGCGGAGTCGGATTCGGGCTGTTCGGCGGCGGCACCGAGTTGTCGATGACGAGCGGCGTGCCGTTCTTGAGCTTGAGCTGCCCGCTCGTGACGACCTCGTCGCCTTCCTTGACGCCGGTCAGCACCGCGACCTGATCGCCGCGGCGGTTGCCGGTCGTGACGAAGACCTGCTGCGCCGTCGGCATTTCCGGCTGACCTTTCTCGTCCTTCTTGTCCGAGCGATGGACGACGAACACGGTCTCTCCGTACGGATTGAACGTGACCGCCGTCTGCGGCAGCGTCAGCTGGCGCTCCTTCTCGCCGACGTCGACCGCGACGTCCGCGAACATGCCGGGCAGAAGGACGTGCTCGGGATTCGGCACCGTAGCCTCGACCTTGACGTTGCGCGTGTCGCCGTCGACCTTCGGGTTGACGGCGCTGACCTTGCCTTCGAACGCCTTGTCGGGGAACGCGTCGAGCTTCAGCGTGACCTTCTGGCCGATCTCGAGCAGGCCGAGATGGCGCTGCGGCACGAAGAAATCGACGTACAGCGGATCGAGCTGCTGCACCGTCGTCACTGTCGTGCCCGCGCTGACATAGGCGCCCTTGCTGAGCGTGATGATGCCGGCGCGGCCGTCGAACGGCGCGCGCAGGTGCTTCTTCGCGACGACGGCTTCCTGCTGCGCGACCGCGGCTTGCCTCGCCTTGAGATCGGCGGCGGCGGTGTCGTAGTCGGCCTTGCTGACCGCCTCGACGTCCATCTGCCGCTTCGCGCGGTCGAACGTCGCGCTCGCGAGCGCGGCATTTGCCTTCAGCTGCTGCAACTGCGCGGCCTCGTCGGCGTCGAGGAGGTCGAGCAGCGGCTGCCCGGCCTTCACGTCGTCGCCCGACTTGAGGTGCACCGCTGTCACGACGCCGGCCACCTCGAGCGCAAGATCGGCGCCGCGCACGGCGCGCAGCGAGCCGACCGCCGCCTGCACCGGCTGCCATTCCGAAAACTCGGCCTTCGTCGCCGACACGGTCTGCGGCGGCTCCTTCATGCTCGCCATGAATTTCTTCATGCCGATCTTGCCCATGACGTTCCATCCGACGAGAAGGAACAGCAAGAGGCCGACGAGGATCAGCATGACGATCATGCGTCGGGTCACGCTCGGCTTGCGTTTTTCGCGCGAGAACATGCGCACACTCCCTTGAAGCGTTTCGTGTGTTATCGGTTGTCCGGCGAGGAATCGGCGAGCGACGCGCTGGACGCGTCCTTCCATCCGCCGCCGAGCGCCGCGTAAAGAGCCGCCGTATCGGCGAGGCGCGCCGCGCGCGCCTGGACAAGGCCAATGCGCGCCTGCTGGTACTGGCGCGTCGCGTCGAGCACCGCGAGATAGCTCGCCGCACCGTCCTTGTACTGGATGCGCACGAGATCGAGGCTCTTCTGCGCCGATTTCTCGGCGTCGGCTTGCGCTGCGAGATTCTCGGCGTCGAGCTCGAGCGCGTGCAGGCTGTCGGCGACGTTCTGGAACGCGCCGAGCACCGTCGTCTGATAATCGGCCGCCGCTTTCTCGAGACCGGCTTCCGACGCGCGCTTCTGCGCGCGCAGCGTGCCGCCGTGGAAGAGCGGTTGCAGAAGATTGAAACCGATGCCCCAGAACTTCGTGCCGCCCGCGAAGAGATCGCCCGTGTGCAGCGCCTGCGAGCCCCAGCTGCCGGTCAGCGTGATGTTCGGATAGAGATTCGCGGTGGCGACTCCGACTTCTGCCGTCGCCTGATGCAGCTGCGCTTCGGCCGCGCGGATGTCCGGACGCTGTTGCACGAGCTCCGACGGTACGCCGAGCGGCACGTCGCGCGGCAGCGTCAGCGAATCGAGATCGACCGCAGCGAGCTCGCTCGCGCCCGGAAGCTCGCCGAGATAGACGGCGAGCTGCGTCTCGATCGCCGCGAGCTGCTGGCGCAGCGCCGGGAGCTCCGCGCGCGCGGTCGCGACCTGCGTCTGGATCACGAGCACGTCGGCGAGCGACTTCGCGCCGATCTCGTGCTGGCGCTTGACGAGATCGAGCTGTTTTCCGTAGACGTCGATGATCTCCTGCGTGGCGCCGATCTGGCCGCGCAGCGAGGCTTCGCGCACGCTCGTCGTCACGACGTTCGCAGCGAGCGCGAGATACGTGCCTTCGAGCTGGAACTGTTGGAAATTCGCGACCGCCGACTGCGCTTCGACGCCGCGTCGCACGCCGCCGAAGAGATCGAGCGTGTAGTTGACCTTGACGCCGGCGTTGTAGACGTTGAAGACCGACGTGCCCGGCGCGGTCGAACCGAAATAATTGCCGTTGCCGCGCTGTCCGCCGACGCTTGCGTCGACGTTGGGGAAGAATCCGCCGCGCGCTGCCGAGACGTTTTCCTCGGCCTGGCGCAGCGCCGCCTGGGCTGAGGCGATCGTCGGACTATGCGCGAGAGCCCGCTCGACGCGCCGGTCGATCTCGGGATTGGCGAACGTCGTCCACCAATGCTCGGGAACGTCGGCGCCCTGAAGGAACTGTTGCGCATCGCCGGTCGGCACCTGGGCCGACGCGGTCGAGGGCGGCACCGCGTCCGCCGTATACGAAGGCACGTCCGGCGGTTGCGGCGCGCGGAAATCCGGACCCGCGGCGCAGCCGCCGAGCGCGGCCGCGAGCACGCAGATCGGGATCGACGCGTGAAGATGCTGCCTCGCCCGGCTCGACGCAGCGCCGCGCAGGCCTCGAATCCGCTTCATGAAGCCTTCCTAAAACTAAACTTGACGGTTCAATAATAGAGGGGCGGAGCGACCGGTTCAAGGGCACGCTCGACGGCTCGCCGGACGAGTCGAACGCCCTGGCGACGGAAACCGGCGGATGAAGTCATCGTCCGGGGCGCGCACCCGCATCGCGCCCGGAGAACCGGCTGCCCCGCAAAGGGCCCCGCTTTTCGCGCCGGATGGGCACCGCGAGGCCGCCATTGCGGCAATACGGAACCGCCCGGACGGCCCGCAGCGGGGGATTGTAACCCGGTCGGCAGGCGACGGCGCACCGCGACGAACCGAATCACAACGTGGCATAGGCCGGGCAGTCGGGCGTCCGCTGCGCGATCGCCGCATAGCCGCGCAGGTCGGCGACACGCCGGTAGGCGACGTGCCCGGCGTCGAGGAACGCCTCGAGGCGCCCGAGATTCCAGTCGTTGACGAGCAGCAGCCGGCAACCCTCATGCTCCAGCATCTCGCTGCCGATGTCCTGCGTCTGCGCGCGCGGTGCGTCGCCCGGCAGCTCGAGGTGCTCGATCTCGCTGCCGAGATAGAAGCGCAGGCCGTAGCGCGGATCGGTGTCGACGAACGCGATCTCGTCCGGCACGGCGGGCAGCGCGGCCGCGATCGAGCGGCCCAGCGCGCCGTCGTCGAGCGGCACGTCGAGGAACGCCGGCGACGCGCGAGCGAGCGCAAGCGCGAGACACCAGACGCCGAGCAGCAGGCGCGTCGGCCATCGCGAAACGTCGAGCGGCGCGAGCGCGCGCGCGGCCATCAATGCGAGCGGCACGAACACCGGCAGTAGATACAGCGGCAGGCGCGAGCGCGCGAGCACGAACACCGCGAACGGCAGCACGAGCCAGCACGCGACCAGGCGCAGCTCGTCGTCGCGGCGGATGCGGGCGATGAAGCCCTGCCGCTGCTTCCACCAGGTCCGGAGCAGCAGCGGCAACCATGGCAGCATGCCGAGCGCGATCGTCGGCAGGTAGATCTTCAGCGCGCCGTACCATTCCGCGTTGCGGTGCATGCCGCCCGCGACGCGCGCGACGACTTCCTCGACGAGGAAGTAGCGCAGCACGCCGGGCTCGCGCACGGCGACGATCGCATACCACGTGAGACCGACGGCGGCGAACGCGGCAAGCGCGTCCCAGCCGAACAGCCGGCGCAGCCTGCCGCGATCGCGTGCGGAGAACGCGAAGACGAGACTCGCCGCGAGCACGAGCAGGCCCGGCGGTCCTTTCGTCATGAACGCGAGCCCGGCGGCGACGCCGAGC
This sequence comes from Rhodanobacteraceae bacterium, assembly GCA_035545255.1. Lineage (GTDB taxonomy): Bacteria > Pseudomonadota > Gammaproteobacteria > Xanthomonadales > Rhodanobacteraceae > Dokdonella_A. The sequence goes on along the minus strand of DASZYR010000058.1, from coordinate 5,216 downwards.
AGGAGACGCGCGCGCCGGATGCGCGAAGGCGTGTCCGCCGCCCACCAGAGCTCGACGAACGCAACGGCCTGCAACGCTTCGAAGAACGTCAGCAGCGTGTCGGTCGTGACGAGATTCGCCGCCAGCGGCGGGAACGCGAACGTCGCGTAGGTCAGCGCAGGCAGCCACGGCTGCGACGGCACGAAGCGGCGGCCGAGCCGCACCATCAAGAGGACCGTTCCCGCGAACGCGAGCGCGCCCGGCAGGCGCGCGGCGAATTCGCTGCGGCCGAACGCCGCGAAGCTCGCCGCGATGCTCCAGTACGTCAACGGCGGCTTCGACCAGTGCTCGACCTCGGGATGCAGCGTCGGACGCAGCCAGTCGCCGCTTTCGAGCATGTTCAGCGCGACGTTCGTGTAGCGTCCTTCATCCGGCGAATAGAGCGGGCGCGTGCCCTGGAATGCGCACGCGTAGGCGAGCACGATCGCGATCCATAGCCAGCCCGCCCTCACACGTCTGCGAGGCGCGAGCTCTTCGGCTGATCGAGGCGGCCTCGACCCCTCTCCCGCCGACGCGGGCGCCGGGAGGCCGGAAACCGTCCGCGGCCGCTCGTCACCCATGATGCTCGCGCGCGAGATAGTCCTCGCTCTGCATCTCGATGAGGCGCGATTCCGTGCGCGCGAACGATGCACGCAGGCGCTCGCCGTCGTAGAGATCGACGATCGGCGCCGCGGCGGACAACACGAGATTGACGCCGCGATCGTAAAGCTCGTCGACGAGTTCCACGAAACGCCTTGCCGCGTCTTCGGTCAGCGGCGTGAATTGCGGGACGTTCGACACGAAGATCGTGTGGTACGAGCGCGCGAGGTCGATGTAGTCGGCGACGCCGCGCGGCCCTTCGCAGAGCGCGGCGAAATCGAACCAGACCGCGCCGTCGGCTTCCAGGCGCGCGGGAATCGGGCGATCCTCGACGACGAGCGCGACGTCGTGCCGCGGCGCGGCGTGCGAAACGCGCTGGAAGATCGCGCGCATCGCGCGTTCGGCATCGCCGCCCGGCGGCGTGTAGTACATCGGCGCGCGTTTCAGCGCGCGCAGGCGCCAGTCGTGCGGCGAGACGAGCGGGACGAGCGCGCAGCGCCGCTCGATCAGCGCGATAGCCGGCAGGAAGCGCTCGCGCTGCAAGCCGTCCTTGTAGAGATCCGCGGGTGCCGTGTTCGACGTCGTCACGAGCACGACGCCGCGCGAGAAGAGCGCGCGAAGCAGGTTGCCGAGGATCATCGCATCGCCGATGTCGCCGACGATGAACTCGTCGAGCACGAGCACGCGCGATGCATCCGCGATGCGCGCCGCGACTTCTTCGAGCGGATTCGCGCGGCCTTCGAGAGAGCGCAGCGATGCGTGGACGTCCTGCATGAAGCGGTGGAAATGCACGTGGCGAGTGGCGTATCCGCCCGCGTGACCGCCGCTTTCGCCGACCCGGCGCGAACGCAGCGCGTCGAGGAAGAGATCGCAGAGGAACGTCTTGCCGCGTCCGACCGGTCCGAAGAGATAGACGCCGCGCGGCGACGAAGCGCGGCCGCGCAGGCGTTGCCAGAGCGACGGAGACGACGCCGCGCCGAGCTCGCGCCAGAGCCGGTCGAGCTCGACGAGCGCGGCGCGCTGCGCGGGATCGTCCTGCCATTCGCCGGCGGCCACGCCGGCCAGGTAACGCTCGCCGGGCGAGCGCATGGCTTCATCGCTGCCGCTCACGAGACGATCGGCGGAAGGTGGTCGCGCACGGCATTGCGCACCGCGCCGCGGAGGTCGATCAGGCGCCGATGGAAGAAATGCCCTGTCTCGGGCATGCGCACGAACGTCGGCGGCGGCTGCTGTCGCGTCGCCCAGTCGCGCACTGCCTGCGGATCGACGATGTCGTCCTCGTCGCCTTGCACGATCAGGACCGGACACGCCGGCCATTCGATCGCCGAGAAATCCCAGCGCCCCACCGGCGGTGCGATCAGGATCACTTGCGATGGCGCGAGCGCCGGCGCTCTGCGCAGGACGACGTAGCTGCCGAACGAGAATCCGGCGAGCCAGAGCGCGGCTCCGGGTTTCTCGCGGCGCACCCACGCGGCGACGGCGGCGAGATCGTCGCTCTCGCCGCGGCCTTCGTCGTGCTCGCCTTGCGAGCGTCCGACACCGCGGAAATTGAAGCGGACGGTCGCAAGGCCGAGCTCGCCGAGTGCGCGGTCGAGCGTCGTCACGACCTTGTTGAACATCGTGCCGCCTTGCAGCGGATGCGGATGGCAGATGATCGCGACGCCGTTGCGCGGTTCGCGCTCGGGCAGCGCGCAGGCGAGCTCGATCGCGCCGGCCGGCCCCGGCAACAGCAAGCTGGCCGCGGCCGCCGGAAACGGCGGCTCGGCATCGGCAGCGCGCGGCTTCATCGCGTCAATGATAGCGTGGACGCCCGCGCTCCCGACGTGCTCCTCGATGAATCTCCTCGCGCATGCGCTGCTCGCCGCTCCGGATTCCGGCCTGATGCTCGGCAGCGCGATCGGCGATTTCGTGCGCGGAGCGATCGATCCCGATCTGCCGCCGCGCGTGCGTGCCGGCGTCGTGCTGCATCGCTCCGTCGACAGCTTCACCGATGCGCATCGCGAGGTTGCGGCCGCACGGGCGCTGTTCGACCCGCCGTTTCGCCGCTATGCGGGCATCCTGATCGATGTCTGGTTCGATCATCTGCTCGCGCGGCAATGGGCGGAGCATGGCGAAGGCGAGCTCGACGCGTTCTCGCGGCGCGTCCGCCTGCTGCTTTCCGCGAACACCGCGATCGTGCCCGAGCGCATGCGAGGATTCGTCGCCTATCTCGAGGCGCACGATCTTCCGGCCGCGTACCGCGAGACGGCCGTGATCGGCGACGCGCTGCGCGGCATGTCGCACCGGCTATCGCGCGCGAATCCGCTCGACGACGCGCTGACGATGCTGGTCGCACGGCACGCACCGCTGCAGCGGCGATTCGACGCGTTCTTTCCGGAGCTGCGCGCGTTCGCCGATGCCCGGCGAGCGGAACTCCTGCGCGACGAGGGCGCGAGCCCAACCGAGCCCGAAACGCGAACGCCGCCCGAAGGCGGCGTTCCGGAATCGGCGCGCGAGCGTGTCACTTCACCTGGTCGAGCATCCAGCTGACGGTCGCCTTGATCTGCTCGTCGGTCAGCGCGGGGTTGCCGCCCTTCGGCGGCATGATGCCGCTCTTGCCTGTGTATCCCTCGGTCGCGTGCTTGATCAGCGTGTCGAGCCCCTCGGCGACGCGCGGCGCCCATGCGGCCTTGTCGCTGATCTTCGGTGCGCCGCCGGCGCCGGTCTCGTGGCAGCTGTGGCAGAGGTTGCCGAAGATCGTCTTGCCGTCGGTCGTGCCGCCGTAGGCGACCTGCGAGGCCGCCGCGGCCTTCGCCGCTTCCTGCGCCGCCTGCATCGCGGCGCGTCCGGTATCGCCGGCGTAGACGGCGCCGACCGGCTCGATGCGCTTCGTGACGGTTTCGGCCGCCTTCGGACTCTGCTCCGGTGGATGGCTCGAATAGATATGCGCGCCGAGCGCCATCAGCAGGATCGCGACGACGGCGAGAAAGCCGATCAGCATCGCGAAATGCTTGAGGAAGGCGCGGTCGGTCGAAGTGACGGGGCTGCTCACGAGAAATACCTCTGCGATCCACCGGCCCAGCCGGTCGCTCAAGGGAATTCGTAATTATACGAAGATGGCGCGCTCGGCGGGATTCGAACCCACGACCCCAGCCTTCGGAGGGCTGTACTCTATCCAGCTGAGCTACGAGCGCGTGACGCGGATTTTCGCACGGATCGCGCCCGGACGTCGCGCCGCGGCCCTCGCCCGCTCAATCGGCGCCGGCAAGTCGGCTGTGGCGAATCCCGTATCCGAAGTAGATCAGGAGCCCGACGGCGAGCCAGATGAGGAACACCGTCCACGTCACCCACGCGAGCTCGGAGAGGAGCCAGATCGAGAACGCGATGCCGACGAGCGGCACGAACGGAACCCACGGCGTCTTGAACGCGCGCGGCAGATCGGGCTTGCGAACGCGCAGGAGGATCACCGAGCTGCAGATCACGATGAACGCGGAAAGCACGCCGATGTTGACGAGCTTGGCGACCTCGCCCAACGGGAAGAATCCGGCGACCAGCGCCGTGAACACGCCGAGCGCGATCGTCGGCCGGTGCGGCGTGCCGTAAGTCGGATGCACCTTCGCGAACCAGCCGGGCAGCAGCCGGTCGCGCGCGAGAGCGAACCAGATGCGCGCCGCGCCGAGCATGAACGCGAAGAGGACGCTCGCGATGCCGACGACGGCCGAGGCCGAGATCACGGCCGCGATCCAGCCGAGCCCGCGCGCCTTGAAGGCATCCGCGACCGGCGCGTCGGTGTTGAGGCTCTCGTAGTGCACCATCCCGGTCAGGATCAGCGAAACGGCGAGATAGAACGCCATCGAGATGCCGAGCGAGAGCAGCACCGCGCGCGGCAGATCGTGTTGCGGATTCTTCGATTCTTCGGCCGCCGTCGTCAGGGTGTCGTAGCCGAACACCGCGAAGAACACGACCGCGGCCGCCGTCGCGACGCCCTTGAAGCCGTAGTGGCCGACGCCGTCGGGACCGACCACGCGCTCGGGAATGAACGGATGCCAGTTGGCGGGATCGACGAAGAAGATGCCGACGCCGATCACCAGCACGATCGCGAGCACCTTGATCGCGACGATCACCGTGTTGAAGCGCGCACCCCATTCGGTGCGCATGACGAGCAGCGCCGCGACCCCGAGCGTGACCGCCGCGGCGATCACGTTGAAGACGCGTCCCTCGCCGGTGCCGATCGCGCCGCGCGCCCAGTCCGGCAGATGGATGCCGACGGCGTCGAGCAGCGATTGCACGTAGCCGGCCCAGCCGATCGCGACGACGGCGACGATCAGCGCGTATTCGAGCAGGAGATCCCAGCCGATCAGCCACGCGACGAACTCGCCGAGCACCGCGTAGCCGTACGTGTACGCGCTGCCGGTGACCGGAATGAGGCCGGCGAATTCGGCGTAGCAGAGCGCCGCCGCCGCGCTCGCGATGCCGGCGATCAGGAACGAGATCATGACGGCCGGACCCGCGTTGACCGCGGCCTGCTGCCCCGCAAGCACGAACACGCCGACGCCGATGATGCCGCCGATGCCGATCGCGGTGAGCTGCCAGACGCCGAGCACGCGGCGGAAATCGCG
>DASZYR010000057.1:0-4015 GCA_035545255.1 Rhodanobacteraceae bacterium | reverse complement strand
CGTCGATGACGACCCGGCTCGCATCGCCGCCATTGAAGTCGATGCGCAGCGTGTCGCCGGCTTCGAGCGGAATCCGCGAAGAATGGGCGTCTGCTTTCGCATTGCCGGAGAAAAGATGCGCGAGCCAGGCGACGCCGGGCTCCGCGAACAGCACCATCGGCCCGACCAGCGGACGCGCCATCAGCTCGGCGCGCACGGCGTCGCGGCGCGCCATCACGTTGAAATCCCGCGTCGGCCCCGCGACGAGCCGGCAATCCACGCGCGCCTCGCCGTCGAAACGCACGCGCTGGAAGCGCTCGACGAGCCGCAGCGTCGGGCTGCCGCCGATGTCGAGCTCGACGCCGTTGCCGGCGAGCAGCATCAGCTCGCGATCGATGCCGGGAAACGGCGAGAACGGTCCGTCGCGCTCGATGTCGGCGATGCTGACGCGCCAGCGGAAGTCCGTCGCCTCGCCGGCGGGATCGCGCGCGATCTCGGTCGTCCAGCCGCCGTCGTTCTTCCAGCGCATGCGCCGGCAGCCGGCGGCCTTCAGGAGTGTCGTCGTCGTCATCGTTGCGGGCCGCGATGCGGCGCGGATGCCGCTCAGCCGTCGGCTTCGGGCGGATGATAGACGTAGACGAGCGTCGCGCCGCCGAGGAAATCGATCGTCGTCGCCTGACGGCCGCCGAGCCGGCGCGCGACGCGCTCGGACGCGCCGTTGTCGATGCGGATCAGGCTGACGACGCGCTGCGCATCGACTTTCCGGAACGCGAAGTCGAGCGCGGCGCGCGCGCCTTCGGTCGCGAAGCCCCGACGGCGCTCGCTTGCCATCAGCATCCAGCCGAGCTCGAGGTCGGGCCAGCCTTCGGGCCGGTGCAGACCGACGCGGCCGATGAAGCGGCCCGTGTCCTTGCGCTCGATCGCCCACATGCCGTAACCGCGCAGCATCCAGTGGCCGAGCAGCATCGCCATCGATCGCCACGCGTTCATGCGATCGAGCGGCTGACCGTCGCCGACGAAGCGGGTGCTGTCCGGATCGGCGAGCATCGAGGCGTAGGCCTCGAAATGCCGCTCGCCGAACGCGACCAGGCGCAACCTCTCGGTTTCGATGACGGGAATCTCCATCGCGGCGCTCAGATCAGCTCGGCGAGCGTGCGCGTCGACGCGCGCAGGCTCTCTTCCCAGCTGAAGCCGACAATGCGCTCGCCGCTCGCTGCGTCGCGGAAATCCTCTTCCTGCCCCGGCGCGAGCAGGTGACGGTAGTCGACCGTGATTTCGGTGCCGGGATCGAGATCGCCCGTCGCGAACACGAAGCCGAGATGCCAGAGCCCGCTCGGCGCGAATGCGTGGTTGACGTAGCACTCGTCCGGCCATTCGGGCGTGACCGTGTAGGCGTCCTCGAACCAGCGCACGGTGGCGGGCAGAAGCGTGGCGGCGTCCGGCATCGCGGCGATCGCGTCGAACGCATGCACGCGCGGGATCGCGTCGGGCGCGACGATCACGCGGCCGCGCGCGACCGGCTCATCGAGGAACAAGCCTTTCCCTGCGCCCGCGATCTTCGACGGGCCGATGTGGTAACGGGGAATGATCATCAGCGCACCGCCGCTCCGGCGGGCGCGCAGTCTAGCAGATCGGGGATCGCGTCCGGCTGCCGCCGGCGGATCGCCGGGCGCTAGGGATTCGCCATCGAGTTCGTCGTCGCGCCGCCGCGCCGCACGGGCACGTTGCCGAAGACGATGCTGCTGCGATTCTCCTCGATGATGCGCGGGCCGATGCCGTCGACCCTGGCGAGGTCCTCGAGCGTCCTGAACGGGCCGTGGTACTTGCGATAGGCGACGATCGCCTCGGCTCTGGTAAGACCGACGCCGTCGAGCGATTGCGCGATCGTGCGGGCGTCGGCGCTGTTGATGTCGACCTGCGTCGCGGCGAATGCCGGCGCGGCGAGGGCGAGCGCGATGAGGGCAATGAAAGGAACGGCGAACTTCATTTCGGAAACGGTCTTCGGACTTCGCGGGGCACGGACGTGCGGATGACGGCAGGGTACGCAGCGGCGCATCGCGGCGTCAGGGCGACATCGCGAAGGCTCGGGTCCGCGTTCGTCGATGCGCGGCGTAGGAAACTTCCTACAGGGGTGCCGGCCGCGCTCGCGGAGTAGACTTCCCGGCCTGTCTTCGATTCGGGAGCTCGACGCCGTGGATTCGACTGCGCTCAGCGGTTTCGTCGGCAGCCTCTGGGACGCCGAGATCGTCCCGCAGCTGACCGAATACATCCGCATTCCGAACAAATCGCCGATGTTCGACGCGGAATGGGCTGCGCACGGCCACATGGACCGCGCGGTCGCGCTGATGGAAGCCTGGGCGCGCTCGCAGCCGATTCCGGGCATGCGGCTCGAGGTCGTGCGCCTGCCGGGCCGCACGCCCCTGATCTTCATCGAAATCCCCGCCACCGGACGTGGCGCGGGCGCCGAAATCCCGGGGTCCAGCGAAGATACCGTGCTGCTCTACGGCCATCTCGACAAGCAGCCGGAGATGACGGGCTGGTCCGATCATCTCGGCCCGTGGACGCCCGTGATCGAGGGCGACAAGCTCTACGGGCGCGGCGGCGCCGACGACGGCTACGCGATCTTCGGCTCGCTCGCCGCGATCATGGCGCTCGAGACGCAAGGCATTCCGCATGCGCGCTGCGTCGTCATGATCGAGGCCTGCGAGGAATCGGGCAGCTACGATCTTCCGTACTACGTCGATCACCTCGCGCCGCGCATCGGCAGGCCCTCGCTGATCGTCTGCCTCGATTCCGGCTGCGGAAACTACGATCAGCTCTGGCTCACGACTTCGTTGCGCGGCATGACCGGCGGCAACCTCGTCGTCAAGGTGCTCGAGGAAGGCGTGCATTCGGGCGACGCGTCCGGCGTCGTCGCGTCGAGCTTTCGCATCCTGCGCCGCGTGCTGTCGCGGCTCGAAGACGAGATCACCGGCGAGATCAAGCCGCGCGAGCTGCACGTCGAGATTCCGGCGCAGCGCGCGGCGCAGGCGAAGCGCACGGCAGAGATCCTCGGCGATGCGGTCTACGCGAAATTCCCGCTCGTCGACGGCATGAAGCCGATGGCGAGCGATCTTTCCGAGCTCGTGCTGAACCGCACCTGGCGTCCGGCGCTCTCGATCACCGGCGTCGGCGGCTTGCCGGCGCTCGATTCGGCCGGCAACGTGCTGCGTCCGTACACGGCCGTGAAGCTCTCGCTGCGCGTGCCGCCGACGCTCGATGCGGTCAAGGGCGGCGAGTTCGTCAAGAAGCTGCTCGAAAGCGATCCGCCGTATGGCGCGAAGGTCACATTCGATCTCGAGAAGGCCGGCAGCGGCTGGAACGCGCCGGAACTCGCGCCGTGGCTGGAGCAGTCGGTCGATGCCGCCTCGAAGGCATTCTTCGGCGCGCCGGTCGCCTACAACGGAGAAGGCGGCTCGATCCCGTTCATGGGCATGCTTGGCGAGAAGTTCCCAGGCGCGCAGTTCCTGATCACGGGCGTGCTCGGGCCGCACTCGAACGCGCACGGGCCGAACGAGTTCCTGCACATCCCGACCGGCAAGCGCATGTCGATGTGCGTCGCGCGCGTCGTCGCCGACCATTGTCGCGCCTCGCAGGAAGGACTGACGCGCGGCGTCGCGGCGACCGACGCGCACAGCGTCAAGGGCGGCGACGGCTGCTGCTGAAGCGCCGCCGTCACGCGACGGCCCCCGCCGAGCCAGAAATCGGGCCGACCGCGATGCGAGGCTCGATGCCGTTTTTCGGAGCCGACGCATGACGACGATCCGAGCCGCACGTTCCTATGACGCCACGGCGATCGCCGGGCTGGTGGGCCAACTCGGCTATCCCGCGAGCCGCCAGCAGATCGCGACACGGCTCGCGGGCATCGAGTCCGGGCCGTCCGGGCGCGTGCTGGTCGCCGAGGATGCAGAAGGGCGCGTCGTCGGCTGGCTGCACGTCGCATCGCGCGCGCAGCTGACCGAGGATGCGTGCGCCGAGATCCTCGGCCTCGTCGTCG
>DASZYR010000056.1:0-7063 GCA_035545255.1 Rhodanobacteraceae bacterium | reverse complement strand
TGAAGCCGCTCCTACGGCGGCAACCGAGTCCGCCGGCTGTCACGAATCCGTCAACTCGGCCGCCTAGCCTGTTCGATTGGCCGCACGCCGCCGTGCGGCGTACCGAGGAGGCATTTCGATGCGTGGTTCGACCCGGGCTCTCGTTCTGACCGCGGCGCTTGCCGCGTGCGCGATGACGTCGGCGCACGCCGACGACCATTCCACACTCGAAGAACGCATGTCGTACAAGGACTTCACGCGCCTCGGTCTCGACAAGCTGTCGCCGGAACAGCTGCGCGGCCTCAACGAATGGGTGCGGACGAACGCGAGCGGCGCGTTCTGCACGCCGGCTGCCGCCGCGGCGCCGAATGGCACGACGGCGACTGCGGCGACCGCGGATCGCATCGTCAGCCGCATCGCCGGCGACTTCGTCGGCTGGGAGAAGGGCACCGTGCTCAAGCTCGCGAACGGCGAAGCCTGGGAAGTGCGCGACGACGAGCCGCTGATCGCCTCGCGCGAGAACGCGCCGGCCGTGACGATCGAGAAAGGCCTGATCGGCGGCTGGCGCCTGTCGGTCGAGGGTCACGAGGAAATCGCGCACGTGATCCCGGCCGGGAAGTAATGACGCGGACGCCCGGCGTCTTGTCTCCGGGGCGGCACGACGTCGTGCACGATCGCGAAAAACGAAAACGGCCGACCCGCGAGGGTCGGCCGTCCGCAAAGCAAGGCCGCAGGTACGTCGTCAGAAATTGATTTCGGTGTAGATGCCGATCTCGTCGGTGTCGATCTTCTGGAATACCGCGAGGCCGTCCGCGTTCAGCGGGCTCGACTTCGCGTCCTCGTGCTTCCAGACGCCGGCCAGGCGGATGCCCTTGCGGACGTTCCATTCGACGCCGGCGTTGTAGTACGTGTCCTTCGCGGTCGGATCGAGATCCTTGCTGAGGCTCGCGCGGTCGTAGCGGCCGAACACGCCCCATTCCGGCGTGAACGCCCAGCTCGCCCAGACCGACCAGCCATCCGAGGAGTCGGTCGGCGTCTTCGTGATCTGGTTCCAGTCGTCCGAACTGAAGTACTCGGCGCCGACGCGGAACGGGCCGCCCTTCCACGCGATCATCGCGTCCCAGCGCGAAGCCGTGTGCTTCGTCGGAGCGGATTCGATGTCCGAGCCGCGATCGCCCGAATAGGCGCCGCCAGCGATCATGAGACCCTGGATCGGCTGGAAGCCGACGCGGCCTTCGAAATCCATGCCGGAGCTGCGCGACGGATTCTTGTAGCCGCCGCCGTTCACGACCGACACGGCGTAGTTGAACATGCCGTTCGTCGCCGACAGCGCGTGGATACCCCAGTCGGCCGAGTTGGCGAACTTCAGGCGATCGGTCACGGTCGGGTCGATGTAGCGGTAGCCGTACCAGCTTTCGACGAACGGGATCCACGGCATGTCGGCCGAGCCGCCGCGCACCGTGAAGTAGTCGTCGAGCTTGGCCTGCACATAGGCTTTCTTGACGAAGACGTTCGTCTCGCCGTCGTTTGCGACGTAGTTGAAGTCGGTCGTCAGGTTCGCCGACCAGATATCGTCGAACTTGTGGTCGATGATGAGATAGAACCGCTTGACGTCGAAGCCGGTGCCGTCGGCATCGGTCGTGTTGCCGTTCTTGTCCTGGCTCAAGTTCGAGAAATCGGCGTACATCCTGCCGCCTACGGTGGTCGCGTCGTCCGCGACGGCGGCTTGTGCAACGAGACCAAGCGCCGCGGCGATCGCCGCGGCAACCAGTTGTTGACGCATGTCGAGTGCTCCCATGAGCAGGTGTTGGATTCTTCGCGGAAGGCAGCTCGCGCGGCCGGTCCTTCTCCGCACGCCATCCGATAAAAATTCGTTCGGGCGCGCGACGGGAGCGCAGCATGAGAGTCGATCATGACGGTCTGGTTGATTGCGGATGACAGAAAAAAGTCAGCAACGGGAAGCCGGCCCTGCGACAGCGAGGCCGCGCGCGAATGCGAACTGGCCGGAAGCGCCGACGGATCGACCCGCTGTCAAACGCGCGCAACATCGCGGCCCCACGATCGCGCCCGCTGCCGCACCGAGGCGGGGCCCGCAATGATTGCGAGTTCCTCGGTGCGGTGTTGCACTCTCCGAGGGACGTCTTCATGGCGTCCCTTTTTTTTCCTTCGTCCGGGAGCCGCGCGTTTGCGCCCACGCGTTTCTCCATCCGCCGACTGCCCGGCGGGGCCGAACCCGCTCGCCGCTTTTCCCTGAAAGGTTTCGCCCGCCGGCGCGGTCCTCAACGACGTTCGGCGCGCTGCGCTGCAACAAAGTCAGAACGACAGCGACGCACGCCGGAACGATCGAACGGACAGCCCGGCGGCTGTTCGAATAACGCGCAATTCAGTCAGCCGTCTTTAAGGTGCGCGGGCTGACAGGCACGCCGGCCATCCGGCGGAATGCCCGCGGCGCATCCCGCTCGCGGTCCACACTTACGGAGATCACTCGCATGTCCAGCAAGATCGGCAATACCCTCAGCGTCGCCATCGGCGCCGCCGTCATCGGTTCGCTGTCGTTGAGCCAGCTCGCCGCGGCGAGCCCGGTGTTCCAGGCGAGCGATCTCGCCGCGGGCTACATGCTCGCCGCCGCCGGCGAGGGCAAATGCGGCGAAGGCAAGTGCGGCGTCGCGAAGATGGACACCAACAAGGACGGCAAGGTCGAGATGGCCGAAGCGACAGCCGGCGGCTTCAGCGAGAGCCAGGTCAAGGCCTGGGACAAGAACGGCGACGGCTCGCTCGAGGCGAACGAGCTGAAGGCCATGCACGCGGTCATGGACGGCAAGGCCATGAAGAAAGGCGCCGAAGGCTCCTGCGGCGGCGACATGAAAGACGACAAGAAAGGCGCCGAGGGCAGCTGCGGCGGTTCGATCTAGTCGCTTGCGATGAGTCCGCGCATCCACGGAGCCGGACTCGGCCTGCGGCGGGCCCTCATCGGCCCGCTGCAGGAGCAGCCCCGCGCGCCGATCGACTTCTTCGAGATCGCCCCGGAGAACTGGATCGGCGTCGGCGGCAAGCTCGGCCGAACGCTGCGCGCGCTCACCGAGCGGCACGCGTTCGCCTGCCACGGGCTTTCGCTCTCGCTCGGCGGACGGGATCCGCTCGACGAGACATTGCTAGCGCGCATCCGACGCCTGCTCGATGCACACGGCATCGCGATCTATTCCGAGCATCTCTCGTACTGCGCCGACGAGGGACATCTTTACGACCTGATGCCGATTCCGTTCACCGAGGAGGCCGTGCGGCACGTCGCGGCGCGGATCCGGCAGACGCAGGATGTCCTCGGCCAGCGCATCGCGGTCGAGAACGTCTCGTATTACGCGGCACCGGGCCAGGCGATGCGCGAGATCGATTTCATCACCGCCGTGCTCGACGAAGCGGACTGCGATCTCCTGCTCGACGTCAACAATATTCATGTCAACAGCATCAACCACGGTTACGACGCCGGCGCATTCCTCGACGCGCTGCCCGGCGAGCGCGTCGCGTACGTCCATGTCGCCGGTCATTACGACGAGGCGCCCGATCTCAAGATCGACACGCACGGCGCGGCGGTCATCGATCCGGTGTGGCGCCTGCTCGAACGCGCCTATGCACGCTTCGGCGTGCGACCGACGCTGATCGAGCGCGATTTCAATTTCCCTCCGCTCGCCGAGCTGATCGGCGAAGTCGCGCACGCGCGCCGGCTGCAGGACGCGCATGCGATCGGAGCGCTCGATGCGCGAAGCGCCTGAGCGCTCTTCGACCGCGATTCTGCAGCACGCGTTCGCCGCGCATCTGCGCGATCCTGATCGCGCGCCGGCTCCGGCCGACGTCGAGCCGCGACGAATGGCCGTCTATGCGGATCTCTTTTTCAACAACGTCGCGGGTCTTCTCGCCGCGAACTTTCCGGTCATCCGCTCGCTGCACGACGACGGCGCCTGGCATGCGCTCGTGCGCGCGTTCTATCGGGACCATCGCTGCCATACGCCGCTCTTCACCGACATCGCGCGCGAGTTCATCCGCTATCTCGAAGATCGCGGCGCCGAGCCCGGCGACGCACCGTTCCTCACCGAGCTTGCGCACTACGAGTGGAGCGAGCTCGCGCTATCGCTCGACGAGAGCGACATCGCGGCGATCGCGCACGATCCCGAAGGCGACGTCGTCGACGGCATTCCGGTCGTCTCGCCGCTCGCGCGCGTGCTTGCCTACCGGTTTCCGGTGCACCGGATCCGTGTGGATTTCCAGCCGTCCGAAGCGCCGGCTCAGCCGACGTTGATCCTGCTCGTGCGCGATCGCGCGGACGATCTGCATTTCATCGAGATCGACGCGCTGACGGCGCTTCTCTTCGAGCGCCTGCAAGCCAACGCCGAAGCGAGCGGGCGCGCCTGCCTCGACGCATTGCTCGCCGAGCTCGGCCGGAACGAAGCTTCCGTGCGCGAATCGGGCCTCGCGATCCTCGCGCATCTGCGCGCGCGCGACGCGCTGCTCGGAACGCGACGCGACTGACCGGCGCGTTCCGCGGGCGTCCGTGCGTCGAACCTGCGTGCCCTCACCCTGCCCTCTCCCGCAAACGGGAGAGAGGAAAGCTCGAGTGGTACGCTTCCGCAAAGTGGGTCGCGACAAAGTGGGGTCGCGACGGCCAGCGCCCCTTCGCGCGAAACGGGAAACGGAATCCTGCGCCCGCCTGCGCGGGGTGCAATGCGGAACGATCACCGACGGTCTTTACGACCCGACCGATCACGGGGAACCCGACATGCAGACGAACGCCTTCCGCCGTTTCTGGAGCGCACTGACCTCGCATCTCGACGGCGCGAACGAGACGATCCCGCCGCTGATCCTGCGCCTGATCATGGGCTGGGAGTTCTGGGAATCGGGTCTCGAGAAATTCAACGGCGAGAACTGGTTCGCCGACATCCAGTCGCGGTTTCCATTTCCGTTCGACGTGATTCCGCCTGCCATCAGCTGGTCGATCGCGACCTGGTTCGAGCTCGGCGGCGCCGTGCTGCTCTGGATCGGTCTCGGCACGCGCCTTGCGGCGTTCGTGCTGCTGTTTCTCACGTTCGTCGCAACGGCAGCCGTGCATTGGCCGACCATGTGGATGATGTGGAGCGATCTCGCAAAAGGCTATGCGATCACCGACATGGGACACGGCAACTTCAAGCTGCCGCTCTTGTTCGCGGTCATGCTGCTGCCGCTGATCTTCGGCGGCGGCGGGCGCTGGAGCCTCGATCACTGGCTGTCGCGCGGCGCGGGCTTCGGCGCGTCGGCGCCTCGGCACGGCCTCGCGACCGCGTCCGTCGGCGCGGCGGTGTTCGCGATTCCTTTCCTGATGCTGGTTCCGACATTCGGAGCCGCGCTGATGATCGTCGCGATCGTGCTGGCACTGCTCGCTCGTCGAAACGGCAACGCCTGATCGTCCGTGGACGGGTTTCATCCTGCGCCGGCCGCAGGAAGGGAAGCCTGCTTCGCGCCCCGTCGCCGGCTTTGGGACAATCGTCTTTTGTCGGCAGCACGAAAACGCGAAACGGCCGAGGCGCAAGCGGCGCGTCCGAGTCGCGCCACCTTGCTATGCTCGGCACATGAATGCGACTCCCTTCCGCATGGCCGAGCGCTTTCGCGGGTTCCTGCCGGTCGTCGTCGACGTCGAGACCGGCGGATTCGATCCCGAACGTCACGCGCTGCTCGAGATCGCCGCCGTCGCCGTGCGCATGGACCCGGACGGCTTCGTGCATCCCGAACCCGTCGTCTCGACGCACGTCGAGCCGTTCGAGGGCTCGCTGCTCGATCCCCGCTCGCTCGAGATCACCGGTATCGATCCCGGCCATCCGTTCCGCGCGGCCTTGCCCGAACGCGCCGCACTCGATCACGTCTTCAAGCCGGTACGGCAGGCCGTGCGCGACGCCGGTTGCCAGCGCGCGATCCTCGTCGGCCACAATGCCGCTTTCGACATCGCGGTGCTGAACGCGGCGATCCGGCGCACGCAGCACAAGAAGAGTCCGTTCCATCCGTTCAGCTGCTTCGATACCGTGACCCTCGGCGGCCTCGCCTACGGACAAACGGTCCTGAGCCGCGCGGTAGAAGCCTCGGGCCGATCGTGGGACTCGCGCGAGGCGCATGCCGCGATCTACGATGCCGAACGCACGGCCGAGCTCTTCTGCAACGTCGTCAACCGCTGGAAACAGATGGAAGACGTCTGGCGCCGTCACGTCGGCATGGCGCTGGCGCCGTCGGCGACTTGATCCCTCGGCGCATCGGGCGCATCTTGCCGGGATGCCGATCTACGAATATGTCCCGACCGCCACGGGCTGCGAGAGCTGCCGCAACGGCATCGAGCGGCTGCAGCGGCTGTCCGACCCGCCGCTCGCGGCCTGTCCCGCGTGCGGCGCGCCGCTCATGCGCGTGATCGGTGCGCCTCAGGTCGTCGCCGGCCAGTCGCACGTGCTCGGCGAAAAACATCTCGCGAAACACGGGTTCACGCAGTACCGCAAGGTCGGCAAGGGCAAGTACGAGAAGACGGCCGGCAAGGGCCCGCCGACGATCAGCGACGGCTGATCCGGCATCTTCGATCATTCGCGATCCTCTTCCGGGATGCGCGGACCGTCATGTCGCGATGCATGAACCGGCGACGCCAGGTCGCTGATTCTTCGACGAAGACTTCCGATCGCTGCCGCGGCATCGCGCGGATGTAACACGCGCGCAACAAATCGCTCATCGTTCTGCAATCTCCCGGGCCTACAAAGGCGGCCCGTGCGGCGTCCCTCGTCGCCCCGCCTTTTTCCACGTCTGAGGAGTTCTCCGCGTGCTCATCTCGATGAAATCCCGTCTCATGGCGTTCGGCCTCGTTGCGGCGGCCGGCATCGGCTCGGTCTCGTCCGTGCAGGCTGCCGACATCACCGGCGCCGGCGCGACGTTCATCTACCCGATCCTTTCGAAGTGGTCGGACACGTACAACAACAAGACCGGCAACAAGATCAACTACCAGTCGATCGGTTCCGGCGGCGGCATCGCGCAGATCAAGGCCGGCACGGTGATCTTCGGCTCGTCGGACAAGCCGCTCGATCCGAAGGAG
>DASZYR010000055.1:0-13628 GCA_035545255.1 Rhodanobacteraceae bacterium | reverse complement strand
TATGCCTTGAACTCCCCGCCGAAACGCTCCGCGCCCACCTTCGTCAGCGCCGCCGTCAGCGTCGTCTTCCCGTGATCCACGTGCCCGATCGTTCCCACGTTCACGTGCGGCTTGGTCCGTTCGAATTTGCCCTTGGCCATGTTTGAAATCCCGAATAGCTAGGTTGTGATTGAAGGTTGTCGAAGAACCCGGACAGATGGGGACGACCTGCCGAAAATCGATGCCGCGGTGACGCCGGACCAACGTGGTGCTCACGAGTGGAATCGAACCACCGACCTCCTCCTTACCAAGGAGGTGCTCTACCGACTGAGCTACGTGAGCGTGGGTGTATCTGTGTCGTCTTCCCTGATGGCGAAGAACAGACCGGCATCCGTGCCGGGACTCTCCAGACAGCTCAAAGACTTCAACAATCGCTTAAATGCTTCGCTGTAGCTCTATGGAGCGGGAGACGGGAATCGAACCCGCACAATCAGCTTGGAAGGCTGAGGTTCTACCATTGAACTACTCCCGCGCTGGATGACCTGCTTGGGTGAAGCGCCGAAGACCGGAACCGCGTCGTCGGTTTGAAGAATCTGGTGGAGGGAGGTGGATTACTCCGGGCATCCTGCCCTCCGCCCCTCCGGGGCCAGCCCTTCGGGCTGTTCAAATCCGCTTCCGCGGATTTGTCGAACCTGCGTATTTGTTCGGTGTTTCGAATCCACCTCCCGACGCGGTTCGTGTTTCCTGAAACTGGTGGAGGGAGGTGGATTCGAACCACCGAAGGCGTAAGCCAGCAGATTTACAGTCTGCCCCCGTTGGCCGCTTGGGTATCCCTCCGAATTGTCCGGATGCTTCGGTGCGCGCCGCGCAAGCGTCGCGTCGACCGCTTTTGTCCCTCGAAAACGGAGCCGCGTATTGTCGTGCTCGCGGCATCGGACTGTCAAGGCGGGAAAACCCGAAAAAACAGTGCCCTGCGCAGCCGGATGACCTACGCCGCCGGGGCGGTGCCCCGGAACTCGGCGACCTCTGCCTCCATGGCTTTCGAAAGCGCGGTCATGCGCTGGGCGTAAGCGGCCAGGCGGCGGTCTTCCCCGGTCTGCGGCTGCCACGGCTGCACGGGCGTCGGCTTGCCATCCGGCGAGTCGAGCGCGACGAAGACGATGACGCAGCTCGTGGCCAGCCGTTCGCGCCGGTCCCTGAGATCGCACGCCAGCACGTCGACTGCGAAATGCATGCTCGAAGTGCCGGTACGGATCAGCTTGCCGCGGACGGTCACGAGATCGCCGATCAGGATCGGCTGAACGAACTGGATGCCGCCGATCGCCACGGTCACGCAATACTGGCCGCTCCAGGCGACCGCGCACGCGTAGCCGGCCTGGTCGATCCATTTCATGACCATGCCGCCGTGCACCTTGCCGCCGAAATTGACGTCGGTCGGCTCGGCGAGGAAGCGGAACGTCATCTCGCGCTGGACGCCGGGCATCGTCGTTCCGATCAGGGAGAAGCCGCCATTATGCCGCGAGGCGGCCGATCCGGCCGGGCCGCGGCGTGGCGGAAAGGGACGAGCCGCATCGGGAGCGCAACGGCACCCAGGCCCTCACGGAATCGCCCAGCGATCCGGCCGGTCCGATGCCGGCACCCGCAAACCCGCAGGCGATTCCTCAAATCTGCAGGAACGAGCGCAGGCGGTCGAGCTGTCCCTGCCAGAACACCTTGGCTTCCTGCACGGCCCCGGCGTCGGCGAGTTTCATCGTATCGACGACGATCCGGCACGCATCCGGGCCGCTCGCTTCGAACCGGATGTCGAGCAGGCGCCCGTCCGGCCAGCGTGCGCGGATGTTCCTGCCGGCATTGATCTTCGTGACGTCGAGCCCCGGCGCGTCGAGCCAGTTTCCGCGCAGGGCCTCGTCGGCCCAAGCCGCGAACGCTGCGAACAGAGGTACCGGCAGCGTGCGCGAGAACGTCGCCTGGAAATCGCCGCTGCTCGTCTCGTGCTTCGCGCGCAGACCGCGCGCGCGCTCGTAGCCGACGCTGACCATCTGTCCCCACCAGCCCGCGGACGCAGGCAGCGCCTGCATCGCGAGATCCCAGATCTTCGCGTGATCGAGCGATCGCGCCGCCGCGCCAGCGGCGTCGAGCAGCGCGAACCACTCGCCCCAGTCCTTTCCGGTCGCGGCGCGCAGTGCCTCGTCGCCGCAAGGCAGCAGCGCAGAGTCGAAGACGTCGGACGCTGGCGCGCGTCGCGCACGCGGCGAGCGCCGTGCCGATGCGCGGCGTGGCGCGGCCTGCCGGCGAGGTTTCGATCGCGCCGGCGAGTTCTTCGCACGATCGCGGCCCGTGGACGTCGCCTTGCGAGCAGGAACCTTTTTCGCCGCCGCCGCGCGCGGATGCTTCGCGCCGGCATTCGCGGCCTTCTTCGTCGCCTTGCGCGCCGGAGCGGCGCGCTTGCGCGCTGGCTTCGCGGCCGGTTTCGCCTTCGTGCTCCGCTTGCGGATCGCCATCGGATTGCGCCTCGATCGCCGGATCGCCGCGTTGCGCGCGGCAACAGCGAGTCTTGCTCCCAGCGAGGACGGGGTCAACACGCCGGGGCGCGAACGCCTTCCTTTGCCCGCGTGGATGCGGTGGGACTCAATGCCGCCGCGTGAAGACGATCGTTCCGAGCGGAATCTCGCGTCCGCTCTTGGCGCCGATCGCGGTCATCGTCAACACGCGCTTCTCGCCCTTGAACTCCTCGGTCATGCGGTATTTCGCGGGCGGATACGGATCGGGCTGACGAAGCTCGGAAGTCCACGTCATCGTCTGCGTCTTCGAGTCGAACGTGCCCTCGTCGAGACGGATGTAATCCTGGTTGCTGTCGACCCAGATGCCGACGTAACGGCCCTTCTTCGGATCGTAGCCCCAGGTTCCGTGCCCGCCGTATTTCTCGTCGACGGTGAAATCGTTCTTGATCCAGCCGTTGCCGGTCACGAACGTATTGGTCTGGACCCCGCGCGCGGTCTTCGGCGCATCGCCGGGATTCTCGGGTGGGAACTCGATCGCCGCATCCCATACGCCCTCTTCGAGCTTCAGGATCGCGAGCGCTTCGGAGCGCGCCGCCGCAAGCGCATCCGCGGCGGACGGCGAAGGCGTCGCGGGCGTCGTCGAGGGTTCCTTCGAGCCGGCCGCAGCCGAAATCAGGCAGAGGATGCAGAACAGCAGGTTGCGCATGGGATCTCCTTCGGGTTCGCCCGGAGCCGGGCAAGCGGCACCGCGGCTTGCGATGCCGGAGATTCCATTACGGAGAAACGGCGCGAAACCTGACGCGGCAATGCGACGCCCGCGCCGAAGCGAGTCCGATGCCTGCCTAGACGTTGAAACGGAAGTGCAGCACGTCGCCTTCCTGCACGACGTATTCCTTGCCTTCGAGGCGCAGCCGGCCCGCATCGCGCGCGCCGGCCTCGCCCTTGTACCTGATGTAATCGTCGTAGGCGATCGTTTCGGCGCGGATGAAGCCGCGCTCGAAATCGGTGTGGATCACGCCGGCCGCCTGCGGCGCGGTCGAGCCGCGCCTGACGGTCCACGCGCGCACCTCTTTCTCGCCCGCCGTGAAATACGTCTGCAAGCCGAGCAGCTTGTAGCCGGCGCCGATCACGCGGTCGAGCCCCGGCTCTTCGAGACCCATGTCGGCGAGAAACGCGACCTTGTCGGCGTCGTCGAGCTGCGCCAGCTCTTCCTCGATCGCGGCGCAGACCGGCACGACCTCCGCGTTTTCGGCGGCCGCGCGCTCGCGCACCTTGTCGAGATGCGGATTGTTCGTGAAGCCGTCTTCCTTGACGTTCGCGATGTACATGAGCGGTTTCAGCGTCAGCAGGAAGAGATCGCGCAGCAGCGCCTTTTCTTCATCGTCGAGCCCGGCCGAACGAGCGGGCCTGCCTTCGTCGAGCACGGCCTGCACCTTCTGAAGCACGGGACGCCGCGCGAGCGCTTCCTTGTCGTTGGCCTTCGCGGCCCGCTCGACGCGGTTCAGCGCTTTTTCGACCGATTCGAGATCGGCGAGCGCAAGCTCGGTGTCGATCGTCTCGATGTCCGAGACCGGATCGATCCTGCCCGCGACGTGCACGATGTCCGGATGCTCGAAGCAGCGCACGACGTGCGCGATCGCGTCGACCTCGCGGATGTGCGCCAGGAACTTGTTGCCGAGCCCTTCGCCTTTCGACGCGCCGGCGACGAGGCCCGCGATGTCGACGAACTCGATCGAGGTCGGAACGATCTTGAGAGGCTTGGCGATGCCCGCCAGCGCCGCGAGCCGCGGATCGGGTACCGGCACCACACCGACGTTCGGGTCGATCGTGCAGAAAGGGAAATTCGCCGCCGCGATGCCCGCTTTCGTCAGCGCGTTGAAAAGCGTCGACTTGCCGACGTTCGGAAGGCCGACGATGCCGCATTTGATGCCCATGAATGAATCCGGGAATGGAGAATGGGGAATGGGGAATCGAAGAGTGGAGGCGCGTCCTCCATTCCCAATTCCCTATTCCCGATTCCCCGTCGTATGCAATTGCAACATCGCTTGCTCGAACTCGCCATCCACCGCCAGCGGCAACACCTCGAACGCCCTGCCGATCGCTTCGAGCATCGCATTCTCGTCCGCCGCGGAAGGCCGTCCGAGCACCCACGGCGTCACGCGATCCCGGTTGCCGGGGCCGGGATGCCCGATGCCGATCCTGAGGCGATGAAACCCGCCGTGCCCGACATGCTGGAAGATGTCGCGAAGCCCGTTCTGCCCGCCGTGTCCGCCGTCGAACTTGAGGCGCACCGTGCCCGGCGGGAGATCGAGATCGTCGTGGACGACGAGCATCTCGTCCGGCTCGATCTTCCAGTAGCGAAGCGCCGCCGCGATCGAGCGGCCGCTCGCATTCATGTACGTCGTCGGCTTCAGGAGCCACAGCGCTCGGTTCGCGTAGTGGATCTTCGCCGTCTCGCCATGCAGCTTCGATTCGTTGCCGAAGCGCCCGTCCGTCTGCCGCGCAAGCGCGTCGACGAACCAGAACCCGGCGTTGTGCCGGGTCCGGAGGTGTTCGGCGCCGGGATTGCCGAGGCCGACGATGAGGCGAAGGCCGCTCATGCGAAGTCGTGGACGGTCGATGCGGGCTTGCGCTCGCCACCCTCCCCCGCCCGACAGGAGAGGGGAGGGTTCGGTGTTGCGCTCCGCGCAACCGTGTCACTTCATGGAAGCGCGGCCTACTTCTTCTCTTCCTTCTTCGCCGCGGGCGCGGCAGCGGCCGGAGCCGCTCCGGCAGCGCCCGCCGCGGGAGCTGCGGCAGCCTCGCCTTCGGCGGCAACCGGTGCTTCCTCGACCTCTTCCTTGATCTCCTTCGCGACCGCGACGGCGTGATCGTGCTCCTTGCCGAAACGAAGCTCGGGAATCTCGACGCCGGCCGGCAGCTTCACGTCCGACAGGTGAACGATGTCGCCGACATCGATATTGCCGAGATCGACCTCGAGATACTCGGGCAGATCCTTCGGCAGGCACGAAATCTCCACGTCGTTGAGCTCGTGCGTGATGACGATGCCCGACTTCTTGCCGGCCGGCGACTTCTCCTGGTTGAGGAAGTGCAGCGGCACGCGGATGTGGATCGCCTCGTTCTCGTTGACGCGCTGGAAATCGAGGTGCAGCACGATCTGCTTGAACGGATGACGCTGCATGTCGCGCAGAAGCACCTTCTGCACGTCGCCGCCGAGATCGAGATCGAGGATCGACGAGTAGAACCACTCGTTCTGGCTCGCGAGCCAGACATCCTTGTGCTCGATCTGGATCGAGACCGGCTTCAGCTCGCCGCCGTAGACGACCGCCGGAACCTTGCCCGCACGACGCAGGCGGCGGCTCGCACCCTTGCCCTCGTCATCGCGCTTCTGAACGTTGATGTTGTGTGTGGTTGCCATTGTGTTGTTGCCTTGGTTTGCAGTTGGCCATCTCGCGATGGCGTGGGCTCTCCCGCGACCAGGAGAGTCGGTTTTTTTTAAGAGGGGAATGGGGAATGGGGAATGGGGAATTGAAAAAGCGTGATTCCCTATTCCCTATTCCCTATTCTCAATCCACATACAGCGAACTCACCGACTCGCCGAACGCAATCCTCCGAATCGTCTCCGCCAGCAGCTCGGCGACCGAAAGTTGCCGGATCTTCGCGCAATTCCGCGCCGTCTCGGACAACGGAATCGTGTCCGTCACCACAAGCTCGTCCATCGCCGATCCATTGAGATTCTGGATCGCCGGCCCGGACAGCACCGGATGCGTGCAGTACGCGACGACCTTGCGCGCGCCGTTCTTCTTCAATGCCGCCGCGGCCGCGCAGAGCGTGCCCGCGGTATCCACGATGTCGTCGACGAGCACGCAGACCTTGTCGCGCACCTCGCCGATGATGTTCATCACCGTCGCCTCGTTCGCGCGCGGACGACGCTTGTCGATGATCGCGAGATCCGCGTCGTCGAGGCGTTTGGCCAGCGCCCTCGCCCGCACGACGCCGCCGACGTCCGGCGAGACGACGATCAGGTCGTCGTTGCCGTAATCGCGCCAGATGTCCGCGAGCAGCACTGGCGATGCGTACACGTTGTCGAGCGGGATGTCGAAAAAACCCTGGATCTGGTCCGCGTGCAGATCGACCGTCAGCACGCGATCGGTGCCGACCGAGCCGATCATCTTCGCCGCGACCTTCGCCGTGATCGGCACGCGTGCCGAGCGCGGACGACGATCCTGGCGCGCGTAGCCGAGGTACGGAATCACCGCGGTCACGCTCGCCGCCGACGCGCGCTTGAGCGCATCGACGAGCGCGAGCAGCTCCATGAAGTTGTCGGCCGTCGGCGCGCACGTGGGCTGCACGACGAACACTTCCTGGCGCCTGACGTTCTCCTCGATCTCGACCTGCACTTCGCCGTCCGAGAAGCGGCCGACCATCGCCTTGCCCATCGGCACGTTGAGCTCGGCGCAGATCGCGCTCGCGAGCGGCCGGTTCGCGTTGCCGGCGAAGACGAGCAGACCTGCCGCGTTCGCGTTGGTGTTCACAACATCACCTCGTCACAACGAGCCGCAGCGATCGAGATACATGAAACGTCTTTCAAACACCCCTTGAGTCAAGGGGTACCGAGCGTGCGCAGCAGCGCGCGATCGGCGGGGTTGTGGGTGCTAACCCAGCAATGCGACGCCCGCGCAGCGGGCATCGCATTGGCTGGGGCGGCAGGACTCGAACCTGCGAATGCGGGAATCAAAATCCCGTGCCTTACCAACTTGGCGACGCCCCAACCGAAACGAAACTGTCAGGCCGGCTCGTGCTCGATGTCCTCGCCGCGCCATCGTCCGACCTGCCGGCGCAAAGGCGATTCGACGACGCCGCGCGCGATCCACGCCCGCAGCTCCGAAGGACGATCCGCCAGCGCCGCCTCGCCCGCCTCGCGCGATCCGACCGCCGCGAACACGCAGCCGCCGGAACCGCTGAGCCTCGCTTCGCCGTGCCGCCCGAGCCCTTCGAACGCCGCGGCCACCGAGGGAAAGCGCGCACGCACGACCGGCTCGAACACATTGCCGGTCGCGACGCCTGAAACAAAGAGCGGAATTGTCAGCTGCGGGGAGTTTCGTGTCAATTCCGGCACTTGGAACATCGCTCCCGTCGGAACGCCGACGCCGGGGTCGGCGATCACGTACCAGCGATCCGGAAGCGCCAGCGGCGTCAGCTGCTCGCCGACGCCTTCGGCAAAGGCGCTCCGGCCGCGCACGAAAACCGGAACGTCGGCGCCGAGCGCCGCACCGACTTCGGCGAGCGCGTCCTCGTCGAGCCCGGTATCCCAGAGCGCATTCAGCGCGACCAGCACCGTGGCCGCGTCCGAGCTGCCGCCGCCGAGCCCGCCGCCGATCGGAATCCGCTTGTCGATCCGGATGTCGGCGCCGAGCCGGCAATCCGTCGCCTCCTTCAGCGCGCGCGCCGCGCGGATGCCGAGATCGGCCGCCTCATCGATGCCCGGCAGCGGATCGACGCGCCGGAGCTCGCCGTCCCCGCGCACGCGCAGGCGAACCTCGTCGCCCCAGTCGAGCAGGTGGAATGCGGTCTGAAGCAGGTGATATCCGTCCGCACGGCGGCCGACGACATGCAGGAACAGATTCAGCTTCGCCGGCGCCGGCCACGCGGTCCAGCCCGGCCCGGTGTCCGCGGAAGACGGCGGAACGGCGCAACCGTGCTCCATCGTCAGATCGCGGCGACGCGATCGGACATCGCGACGATCAGCAGCGAGAGCGGACGGCGCGCCTGCGCGTCGAACGGTTCGCGCACGC
The DNA here is from genome assembly GCA_035545255.1 of Rhodanobacteraceae bacterium. GTDB lineage: Bacteria > Pseudomonadota > Gammaproteobacteria > Xanthomonadales > Rhodanobacteraceae > Dokdonella_A. The sequence goes on along the minus strand of DASZYR010000055.1, from coordinate 5,353 downwards.
GCTCGATGGAGAACCCGGACTCGCCGATTGCCGACAGCCACGATGAAAGCGTGCGGAAATACCAGGGCATCGGCTCGACGAAACCTTCGCCGAAGCCCGCGAACGTCTCCGTGCGCCAGCCGTCGGCATAGGCGTGCTCGCCGGTGGCGATCCACGGATGCACGGTCTGGACGATGAGCCTTCCGTGCGGCGCGAGGACATCGCGCAGCGCGCGAAGGACCGGCGCGAGATCCGCTTCGAGCAGCGAGAAATTGCAGACCGCGACATCGAACGGCGCGCCGATCGTCGCGTGATGCGTTGCGATGTCCGCATAGCTCATCGCCGCGAACGTCGCGCAGCCGAGCCGTCGCGCCGCATCGATCAATGCCGCGCTCGCGTCGATGCCGGTGACGCGGCAACCCTGCGCCGACAAGACCCGCGCGAGCCAGCCTTCGCCGCACCCGACGTCGAGCACGCTCGCCGGATGCGTGCCGAGAACGGCTTCCACGACGGCGGCGTCGGTGCCCGCGAGCCGGCTCGCGATGCGCCGCTCGCGGACCGCATCGGTCCACGCACGAGCATTGCGCTCCCAGCTGTGCAACATGGATGCAGCGGGCCCGGCCGCTGTCGCTGCAGGCGCGATCGTCGTCACTTCATCGCCACTCGCTGACCGAGAGGCGCACGCGATAGTCGCCGCGGCTCGCGAAAATCCTGCGCGGCAGCGGTGGCGCGTGCGTCGTGTCGTAATCGGGGTATTCGATCGTCCATCCATCCTGGCGGATCGACGCCGGCAATCCGTCGCCGCGGAACTCGATGGCCGCCTCGCCGCTCGCGCGCGCCGCGCGAACCCAGTCGGTCAGCTTTGCGATGGGGACGTGCCAGCCGAGCTCGCGCAGGAGCAGCGCGGCCGCGTCGCCGCCTTCGACCGGCTGATCGCGCAGGCCTTCCAGTACGGCGCGATGCGCGTCCCCGCGGAGCACCCAGGTCTTGCCGGTCACGGGCGCGTGCACGCTGAAGCGGTACGCATCCGCGTCCTGATGCCAGTCGAGCGATCCGCTTGCGCCGTCCTTGCCGTTCGAGACGCCGAGCCGGCCGGCAAGCTCCCAGCTTGATTGCGCCGCGAGCGCGACTTCGCGCTCGTGCTGACGGGCGAGAAGACTTGCATCGGGCTTCACGCGCGGCGCGGCGCAGCCGGCCAGCATGATCGCGACGGCCGCTGCACACGACAGCCGCACGCCGGAGATGCGCCGCCGGCGCGCGCGGAACGCCGCCGGAGCGCTCACGTCGTCAACCGCCGGATCGTTTCGAGCAGCGCCTTGTTCCTGGCGTCCTTCTTGCGGCCCTGCTCCCAGACGCGACGCGCTTCGTCGCGCTCGCCCTTGACCCAGAGCACTTCGCCGAGATGCGCGGCGATCTCGGGATCGGCCTGCTTGGCGTAGGCGCGGCGCAGCTCTTCGAGCGAGCCGTCGAGATCGCCCATGCGATAGCGGATCCAGCCGAGGCTGTCGATGATCGCGGGCTCGTCCGGTTTCAGCTTGATCGCGCGCTCGATCAGCGTGAGCGCCTCGGCGTGCCGATCGGTGCGGTCGGCGAGCGTATAGCCGAGCGCATTCAGCGCTTCCGCGTCGTCGGGCTTCAGCGCGATCACCTGACGCAGGTCGCGCTCGGCCGACGCGACGTCGCCCTCTTCGGCCGCCAGCAGCGCGCGCGCGTAGAGTAGGCGCGGATCATCCGGCAGCGTCTCCAGGCCGCGCGCGTAGGCGGCACGCGCCTCCGCGGCGCGGCCCTTGCGCGCGAGAAGATCGGCCTCGAGCAGATACGCGTCGCCGAGCTGATCGGAATCCTCGCCGGTCTGCGCCTGCAGCTGATGAAGGAACGCGAGCGCCTGCTCGGTGCGCCCGAGCTGATCGAGCACGACGGCTTCGCGCGTCTGCGCGTCGAACCAGTGCTCGTCGTCCTCGGCGACCTCGCGATACCACGCGAGCGCATCCTCGCGCTTGTCGATCAGCTCGGCGACCTGGCCCAGCAGGAACAGGCGGCTGCCGGTACGCGCGTTCTTGTCCCCGTCGAGCTCGCGATACAGCGCGGACAACGCCGGCTTGTCGTTCGCCCGCGCCGCGTAGGCAGCCCGGGCCGCATAGGTCGTGTCGTCTTGCGGACCTTGCGCGAGCGCGCGCGCCGCCGCCGCGTCGTCGCCGGCATCGGCCAGCAGCGCGGCATAGCCGCCGCGCAGCCGCGAGCTGTCCGGATGGCGCTTGAGCGCTTCGCCGTACAGCGCGCGAGCGGCGGCCTTGTCGCCGCGATCGATCGCCAGCCGCGCGCTCCACGCATAGGCGTCGCCGCCGTGGAAGCGCGTGATTGCGCCGTCGGCGATGCGCTGCGCGGAAGCCTTGTCACCCAGCTTGAAAGCGAGCTGGCTGACGGCGACCCAGCTGGCTTCGCTGTCGGCGAGATGCGCCGGCGTCGCGATCCGCTCGAGGAGGCGCGCGGCCGCGGCCTTGTCTTCGGCCGCGAGCAGCGTCTGCGCGACGAGCCGCCAGCCCTGCTCGTCGTGCTGCGCGGCCAGCGCATCGAGATCGGTCAGCGCGTCGTCCGGCTTGCCTTCGCCGAGCGCGATCCACGCGCGCGCCTGCGGGACTCCCGGATCGCGCGGCGCGAGCGCTTGCCAGCGCGCGAGCGATTCGCGCGCGAGAGGCCAGTCCTTCGTCGTCAACGCGAGCCGCGTCGCTTCTTCGGCGATGCCGGGATCACCCGAAAGGAGCGCCGCCTCGGCGAAACCGTGCGCGCCCGCGCCAAGATCGTTGTCCTGCAACGCGAACTGCGCGGCGAGCAGCTTGGCGAGCACGTCGGCATCGGCCGGGACCGGCTTCGCCGCGGGTGCCGCGAGCGAAGGCGCGGGCGATCGCGTCGACGGTGCCGTCGCGCACGCTGCGAGGAGCGCCATCGAGACGATCGCGGCGATGGCGCCGAAACCTCGGAGAACGCGGCGCAGGGCCGGCCGGAATCCCATGCAACACATTGTCTTGCCTGAGTTTGCGCTTGCTTGATATTGCACGTACGCGCCCGCAGAATTCGCGGCATTGCGGCGGGGATCGCGCGCCGGCCGCTCGGCATGCGCGCCGCGACTAGCTTAGCCGATTGCTTCGATGAACGTCCCTCGTCCCGCTCACGCCCGCCGACCGATGCGGCATCCCGATCGCCGGTTTCATCGTCCATGGCGCTGATCACCGTCGGCCTCAACCATCTGACCGCGCCGCTCGCGTTTCGCGAGAAGGTCGCGTTCGCGCCGGAGGACACCCCCTCGGCGCTGGCTGCTCTGACGTCCGAACCCGGCGTGCGCGAGGCGGCGATCCTCTCGACCTGCAACCGGACCGAGCTCTATTGCAACGTCGAGAGCGGCAGCGAAGGCGCGCCGGCGGCGTGGTTGCGGCGCCACCATGCGTTGACCCGCGAGCGGATCGACGAGTTCCTTTACCGCCATGCCGGCGCGGACGCGGTGCGGCATCTCTTCCGCGTCGCGACGGGACTCGAGTCGATGGTGCTTGGCGAGCCGCAGATCCTCGGCCAGGTCAAGGACGCCTACGCGCTCGCGCGCGGCGCGCAGACGCTGAACGCGCCGCTCGAGCGGCTGTTCCAGAACACGTTTGCGGTCGCCAAGCGCGTGCGCTCGGACACGCGCATCGGCGCGAATCCCGTGTCGATCGCGTTCACGGCCGTCAGGCTCGCCGAGCGCGTGTTCGCCGATCTCGCCGACGCCTGCGTGCTCCTGATCGGCGCCGGCGAGACGATAGAGCTTGCAGCGCGGCATCTGACCGAAGCGCGGGTGCGCCGGCTCATCGTCGCGAACCGGACGCTCGAGAACGCGCAATCGCTCGCGGGCCGCTTCGGCGGCTATGCGATCGCGCTCGGCGACCTCTCGAGGCATCTCGCCGAAGCCGACATCGTGATCGCATCGACCGCGAGCCGCGAGCCGGTGCTCGACCGCGCCACCGTCGCGAGCGCGATCGCCGAGCGGCGGCGCAAGCCGATGTTCCTCGTCGACATCGCGGTGCCGCGCGACATCGATCCTGCGGTCGCGGCGATCGAGGACGTGTTCCTCTACACGATCGACGATCTGCGCGAGGTCATCGACGAGAACCTGCGCGGCCGGCGTGAAGCTGCGCTCGAAGCCGAGGCGATGATCGAGCTCTCGGTAGAGCACTTCATGGGCTGGTGGCGCGCGCTCGATCTCCAGAATCCGATCGGCGAGCTCCGCCGCTCCGCCGAGGCGAGCCGCGACGAAGTGCTCGCGAAGGCGCAGGCGATGCTCGCTCGCGGGCGGCCGGCCGACGAAGTGCTCGCGTTTCTCGCGAACACGCTGACGAACAAGCTGTTGCACGCACCGAGCGCGAACCTTCGCGCGGCGGCGCTGCGCGGCGACGCCGATCTGCTTCAGGCGGCGACGCGGCTCTTCGAGAGCGAAGCGGCATCGGCGGGCGAGCGCGATCCGTAGATTCCGATCGTCGTTCTTCGAATCGCAGCTTTCACCTCTCCCGCTTGCGGGAGAGGTCGCGCCGAAAGGCGCGGGTGAGGGAAACCGGAGTGAAAGCGCTCCAGGTGATCCGCTCGCGTGAACCACGCTTGCCCTCACCCTACCCTCTCCCGCAAGCGGGAGAGGGGACCACGGTTATCGTGATTTTGGCGATGGCAACGGCGATGCGATCACTCTTTCAATCGCGATCGCAATCCCGCGAGATTGCAAGGCCGCGTGCGCGCATCGAGCTGCGCCGAGATCAGCTTCTCCCACGCCGTGCGGCAGGCCGACGTCGAGCCCGGCAGGCAGAACACGAACGTCTCGTTCGCAAGGCCGGCGAACGCGCGCGATTGCAGCGTCGACGTGCCGATCTCCTCGAAGCTCAATACGCGGAACATCTCGCCGAAGCCCGGCATTTCCTTGTCGAGCAGCGGACGGATCGCTTCGGGCGTCGAATCGCGTCCCGTGAATCCGGTGCCGCCGGTGACGAGGATGCCGTGCACGTTCTCGTCCGCGATCCATTCGGAGACGATCGCGCGGATCCGGTACCGGTCGTCCCTGACGATGCGCCGGTCGTGCAGGCGATGTCCGGCCTGCCCGAGCGAAAGCGCGAGATAGTCGCCGGACGTGTCGTTGTCGGGCGTGCGCGTGTCGGAGATCGTCAGCACGCAAAGCTCGAGCGGCGCGAATTCGTCCTGTGCGGTCATGTTCGCGAGCGTAGCGCGGGCGTCGTCGCACGGGAAGCCGGCGCCGTCACGTCATGTCGGACGGCGCGAGACCACGACGATGGCGGTCCGCGATCCGCCAGAGCAACGCCGCGAAGTCGCGCGCGAACGCGCGCATGTCGAAGAGTCCGCTGCC
>DASZYR010000054.1:0-3150 GCA_035545255.1 Rhodanobacteraceae bacterium | reverse complement strand
TTTCGCACGAAGATCAAAATGGATCCCGGCTTTCGCCGGGATGACGGTGCAAGGAAAACCGCACTCATGACGCTGTAACACACGCACGCTAGCGTCTCCGCGCCATTCGCGGAGACACCCGTGATCAGCGTCGAGCGCAGCTTCTACGAGAAATTCCCGCAATTCGCGGCCGGCCGCGCGCGAAGCTTCGCGCAGCCGGTCGTCGACCTTCTGCGCCGCGTCGCGTGCGAGGAGCGCATCAACGCGACGCTTGCCTCGCTCGCGCCCTGCACGGGATTCGATTTCGTCGAGCGCGCGCTCGATCGGTTCCGCGTCAGCTATTACCTCGCGAACACCGACCGCGAGAACATCCCGGTCGACGGCCGTGTCGTCATCGTCGCGAATCATCCGCTCGGTGCGCTCGATGCGCTGGCGCTGATCCATCTCGTCGGTTCGGTACGGCGCGACGTCAAGGTGCTCGCGAACGACGTGCTGATGCAGCTTGCTCCGCTCGCTCCATTGCTGCTGCCGTTGCCGGTATTCGGCGCCGGCAGCGCACTCGGCGGTGCGCGCGAGGCGTATCGCGCGCTCGAGCGCGAGATGGCGCTGATCGTCTTTCCGTCAGGCGAAGTCTCGCGCATGCGTCCGCTCGGCGTGCGCGACGCCGGATGGTCTCCCGGCTTCGCGCGGCTTGCGATGAAGACCGCGGCGCCGGTGCTGCCGGTACACATCGCGGCGCAGAATTCGCCGGTCTTCTACGGCGTCTCGATGCTGGCCAAGCCGCTTGCGGCGCTGCTGCTGGCGCGTGAGATGTTCGGCGCGGCGAACGCGCGCATCGGCTTCAACGTCGGCGAGCTCGTGCCGTGCAAGGCGCTCGCCGAAAGCGATCTGCGGCCGCCGGCGATCGCGACGCAGATGCGCCGCCACGTCTACCGTCTCGCGCGGCGGCGGCCGGCCGTGTTCCCGACATCTGTCGCGATCGCGCATCCGGAATCGCCGCTTGCGATCCGCGCGGCGCTTCGCCGTGCCGATCGGCTCGGCGAGACGCACGACGGCAAGGAGATCCTGCTGCTCGACGCCGAGCAGGACTGCGCGGCAATCCGCGAGATCGGGCGACTTCGCGAGCTCGCGTTCCGCCGAGTCGGCGAAGGGACCGGCGCGCGGCGCGATCTCGACCGCTTCGATGCCTATTACCGCCATCTCGTGTTGTGGGATCGGAACGCGCTCGCGATCGTCGGTGCTTACCGCCTCGGCGAGGCGGCGACGATCCTTGCCGGGCGCGGTGCCGAGGGCCTCTATTCGTCGACGCTGTTCGAATATCCGACGCCGCCGCCGGAATTCCTTTCGAATGCGGTCGAGCTCGGGCGCAGCTTCGTCCAGCCGGCTTATTGGGGATCGCGCAGCCTCGATGCGCTCTGGCAGGGCATCGGCGCGTATCTTCGTGCCCGGCCCGATGTCCGCTATCTCTTCGGTCCGGTCAGCCTGACGGCCGCGCTGCCGGGTCCGGCGCGCGAGTGGATCGCGCATTTCCACCGTCATTATTTCGGCGAGGCGGACACGCTCGTCCGCGCGCGTAATCCGTTTGTCATCTCGCGCGAGGTCGCGCGCGCGGCCGAGGCCGAGTGGGCGGGGCGGGCGCCGGCCGAAGGTCTCGTGCGCCTTCGCGAGCAGCTGGCGTCGCTCGAAGCGCAGCTGCCGACGCTGTATCGGCAATATGTCGATCTTTGCGAGCCCAAGGGCGTGCGTTTCCTGGATTTCGGCGTCGATCCGTCGTTCGGCGGCTGCGTCGACGGGCTCGTCCGGCTCGATCTCGGGTATCTGCGCGCGGCGAAGCGAGCGCGCTATCTCGGTGCGAAGGCGGCTTCCGGACGATCCTGAAAACGGCAAAAAATCGTCGCAGGCATCCGCTGTTACGAAATCGTCATCGGCCGCTGTTAAACTAAAGTTAAGGTTCTGGCGGAAAAGGCGCGGGGCAAACACGGGCGCCGCATCCGCCGAGGCCTCGGTAGAGATCACGAGCATGCGCGATCGCGAAGGGATCGGCGCGTGCCGGCTTTGCGTTTTCCGGATTCCATCGAAGAGGTCTTGGGCATGAAGAGTTCATTGCGGATGCGGCTCTTGCCGTGGATCGTCGGATCGCTGTTCGCGGCGTCGGCTGCGTTCGCGCAGAACACGTCGTCGTCGCTCAGCGGGCGAATCGTCGATGCCGCCGGCAGTCCGGTTGCCGGCGCCACCGTCGAGATCGTGCACGTTCCGTCCAACACCTCGCGCACCGTCGTCACCGACGCGCAGGGTCGCTATGTCGCGCAGGGTCTTCGCGTCGGCGGTCCGTACGACGTGAAGGCATCGGGCGATCACGGCGAGAAGGTCGAGCAGGACGACGTCTACCTTCAGCTCGCCGAGGAAACGACGCTGAACCTCATCGTCGCGGGCGGCGGAGCCACCGAGCTCGAGGGCGTGACCGTCACGGCCGCCGCGCCGGGCGCGACGTTCCAGGCCGACAACAAGGGGCTTTCGTCGAACGTCTCGCAGCGCGAGCTCAAGGTCATCCCGAATCCGAACCGCTCGATCCAGGATATCGCGCGCACCGATCCGCACATCGTGCTGACGAATGTCGGCCGCGGCGAGATCTCGGCGCTCGGTCAGAACAGCCGCTACAACAACATCACGATCGACGCGGTGCCGACGAACGATTCGTTCGGCCTCGAAGCGAACGGCCTGCCGGCCCTGAACCAGCCGCTGTCGTTCGACGCGATCGAGGAATACAACATCTCGACGATGAACTACGACGTGTCGAACAAGCGCTCGGTCGGCGCCAACGTCAACATCGTCACGAAATCCGGCACGAACGAATTCCACGGCGACGCGTACTACGCGTACACGAACGCCGACGATCTCACGAGCGACGAGCCGAGCGACTTCAAGGGCTACAGCGCGAAGAAGACCTATGGCGCGACGCTCGGCGGCCCGATCATCCAGGACAAGCTCTTCTTCTTCCTCTCCTACGAGGAATCGAAGACGCTCGCGCCGGGCCCCGCGTTCGGTCCGATCGGCTCGGGCGCGTCGAACATCGTCAACATCAGCCAGGACGACATCAACCGCATCATCGGCATCGCCAACGACTACGGGCTGACGCCCGGCACGCTCGGCGCATCGGATGCGAACCAGGAC
>DASZYR010000053.1:0-12093 GCA_035545255.1 Rhodanobacteraceae bacterium | reverse complement strand
TACGGATCAGAACGGTGTTGACGTCGGCCGCGATCGAGATGTCGTCGACGCCTTCGAAGACGTCGTCGCTCTTGCGATCTTCGAACGACCACTTCCTGAGCTTGGGCTTGAACGCGCCGTCGCGTCCGTAGTACTGCGCGTCGGAGACGACGTAATAGAGCGCCTTCGAGGTGACGCCGATCCACTGCACGTTGTCGGGATCGACCGGCGCGCGCACGATGCGCTCGCCGATGCCGTCGAAGTCGATGCGATCGTCGATCTCGCTCGCGGGTTTCGGCTTCTGCTTCTTGTCGTCGCCGTTCTTGCCCTTGTCGGCGTCGCCCTTGTCGTCATCCTTCGACGCGCTGTCGTTCTTCGGCGCGAACGGATTCTCGACGCCCTTGCGCAGCGTCAGCGCGAGAATCTGCGCGTCGCGGTTCGCGGCGAAGTTCCATTCGATGTTCGAGATCTGCGGCGTCCACTCGCGATCGCCGAGGAAGTAGAGATATTTGCCGTCCGGCGAGAACGCCGGCGCATACGCATCGAACTTCGCGTCGCCGACGTGCACGCTCTTTCCGGCCGCGAGATCGCGCACCCAGAGCTGTGCGAGCAGCGTGTCCTTGTCGGTGATCGAGTACGCAAGATAGTGCCCGCCCGGCGACCACGCGTAGTCGCGGCGCGAGACGCCGGGATCGTCGGCGATCACCGGCGCCGGGCCGCCGGCCGACGCGACGATGCGGATGCGGCTCTCGCTGTCGACGAATGCGATGCGCAGGCCGTCCGGCGACCAGCGCGGCGCGTACAGGCGTCCGAAGACCTCGTTCGTGAGCTGATGCGCGTTGTTGCCGTCGGCGTCGCGCACCCAGATCGCTTCCTCGCCGCTCTCGTCGGAGACGTACGCGATGCGCTTGCCGTCCGGCGACCACTGCGCCTCGCGCTCGTGCGCGCCCGGCGTGTGGGTGAGATCCTGCGTGATGCCGTCCTTGAGAGGCGCCGAGAACACGTCGCCGCGCGCGGTGAAGAGCGCGCGCTTGCCGTTCGCCGACAGCGCGAAATCCTCGATCTTGTCCTTGACGCTCTTCTCCTCGGCGCGCGTCGGCACGAGATCGCTCGGCACCGTGATGTCGAGCGCGCGGTCTTCGTTCTTCGCCGTGTCGTAGACGTGAAGCACGCCGTCGACCTCGAACGCGATCTGCGATTTCGAATCGCCGCTCGCCCAGCGCGCGTCGGCGCCCTTGTAGTCGGTCAGCTGTTTCGTCTCGCCGCTTGCGGTGTCGTAGCGGTAGAGGTTGAGATGCTCGCCGCGGTCGGCGATGAAGTAGATCGCGCTGCCGATCCAGACCGGATCGCGATCGGTGTTCGGATCGCTCGTGATGTTCTTCGCCGATTTCGCGGCGAAGTCGTAGATGAAGAGATCCTGCGCCCAGCCGCCGACGTAGCGGTTCCAGGTACGGAAATCGCGGTATTTCGGCGAATAGACGATCTGCTTTCCGTCCGGCGAATAGCGGCCGACGCCGGCGGTCGGCATCGGCAGCATCTCGGGCAGGCCGCCGTCGGCGCTGACGGTGTAGAGATGCGGATTCGAGATGCTGGTCGAATCGCGCCAGCCGCGGAACAGGATCGACTTGCCGTCCGGCGTCCAGCCGTAGACCTGGTTGTCGAAACCCCAGCGCTGCGGCATCGGTCCCTGCGCCGGATAGAACGTGAGCTGCGTCGGCTCGCCGCCTTTCGCGTCGACGACGTAGACCTGATCGTCGCCGCCGTATTCGCCCGTGAACGCGACGCGGCTGCAATCGGGCGAGAAACGCGCGGACTGCTCGAGCCCGGGCCCGGCCGTGAGGCGCGTCGCGGTGCCGCCTTGCGTCGAGGCGAGCCAGAGGTCGCCGGCGTAGGTGAAGACGAGCTTGTCGCCGCAGACGTCGGGGAAGCGCAGGAGCTTCGTACCCGCGAACGCGGACGGGGCCGCGAGCAGCGTTCCTACGAGAAGAGCGAATCGCATCGGACGCGAGTGCATGGTGTCTCCCGGCAGAGATCGAGTCGTGCCTTGTTGCACAGTGGCGTCACCGCGGCGTGCGCCGAAAGTCATGGCGCAAAGGTGGCACCCGACGCCTCCTTACTATAAAGTAAGGATTACGCATCGCGGTAAGGAACCATTGTGAGCACCTCCATGCTGACCAGCAAGGGACAAACGACGATTCCGAAGGACGTGCGCGACCACCTTGACCTGCGCCCGGGCGACCGCATCGAATTCGTGCTGACCGAGGACAAGACCGTGCTGCTGAAACCCGCGACGCGCCCCGTCACCGACCTCAAGGGCTTCCTGCCCAAGCCGGCCAAGCCGGTCACGATCGAAGAGATGAACGCCGCGATCCGCAAGCGCGCGGGAAAGTGACGATGATCGGCCTCGATACGAACGTGCTGGTGCGCTATCTCGTGCAGGACGACGCGAAGCAGTCGGCGCTCGCGACGCAGCTCATCGAGACGACGCTCCACGACGACGAGCCGGGCTGGATCGCGTCGATCGTGTTGTGCGAACTGGTCTGGGTGCTCGAAGGCCCGTACGACTACGCGCGGACGACGATCGTCGCGGCGCTGCAACGGCTGCTCGAGATCGCGCGGTTTCGCGTCGAGGAGCCCGCGATCGCGTGGCGTGCGCTCGATGCGTACAGGAGCGGCGCGGATTTTCCGGATGCGATGATCGCGCTGGGCAACGAGCGCGACGGCTGCGCGTACACGGCGACGTTCGATCGCGGCGCGGCGAAGCTTCGATCAATGCGGCTGCTCGGGAAAGCGGCCAGCGCGTGAATTCGGGTTCCCCTCTTCCGCTTTGCGGGAGAGGGTTGGGGTGAGGGCAAGTTGATTCAGCGCCTCGATCGGATCATCAGGTGCTTCACTCCGAATGCCCTCACCCTGCCCTCTCCCGCAAGCGGGAGAGGGGAAAGCTCAATATGCGAATTCGCGGAACACGCGATCGATGTCGCCCTTCCACTCGCCATGGAACAGCTCGAGCTTGCGTTCCGCCGGCGTCTGGTTCGCGTCGACGATCTCGACGAGCGGCTCGATGAAGAGGCTCTCGTCGACGCCGCTCTTGTTGAGCCTCGCGCGGCTCTTCAGGCCGTGCGCGGCGATCTTCACGGCTTCGATCGCGAGATCGCGAGCCGTGCCGCCGCGGAACGGCAGCTTCAACGCATGCTTCGGCACGCCGTCGCGCAACGCATGGCGCTCGGCGTTCGTGAAATCCTTGACGAGATCCCAGGCCGCATCGAGCGCGGTCGAATCGTAGAGCAGTCCAACCCAGAACGCCGGCAAGGCACAGAGGCGATTCCACGGACCGCCGTCCGCGCCGCGCATCTCGAGATACTTCTTGAGCCGCACTTCGGGAAACGCGGTCGTCATGTGGTCGGCCCAGTCCTTGAGCGTCGGTTTCGCTCCGGGCAGCGCAGGCAGATTCCCGTCGAGAAAATCGCGGAACGATTCGCCCGCAAGATCGATGTACCTGCCGTCGCGATAGCTGAAATACATCGGCACGTCGAGCAGGTAGTCGACGTAGCGCTCGTAGCCGAAGCCGTCCTCGAACACGAAATCGAGCATGCCGGTGCGATCGGGATCGGTGTCGGTCCAGATGTGCGAGCGATAGCTCTGATAGCCGTTCGGCCTGCCTTCGGTGAACGGCGAATCGGCGAAGAGAGCGGTCGCGATCGGCTGCAGCGCGAGCGAGGCGCGGAACTTCTTCACCATGTCGGCCTCGCTCGAGAAATCGAGATTGACCTGCACGGTGCACGTGCGCGTCATCATGTCGAGGCCGAGCGAGCCGACTTTCGGCATGTAGCGGCGCATGATCGCGTAGCGGCCTTTCGGCATCCACGGCATGTCCTCGCGGCGCCATTTCGGCTGGAAGCCCATGCCGAGAAAGCCGAGATCGAGCTCGTCGGCGACGGCCTTCACTTCGGTCAGGTGCTTCTGCACTTCGCAGCAGGTGCCGTGGATCGTCTCGAGCGGCGCGCCGGAAAGCTCGAGCTGTCCTGCGGGTTCGAGCGTGACGGACGCGTCGTTGCGCGCGAGCGCGATCAGCGTTTCGCCTTCGAACACGCGCTGCCAGCCGAAGCGCGTCATGCCTTCGAGCAGCTTGCCGATGCCGCGCTCGCCTTCGTACGTCGGCGGGCGCAGATCGTCGAGACGAAAGCCGAACTTCTCGTGCTCGGTGCCGATCCGCCAGGCGTCCTTCGGTTTCTCGCCGCCCGCGATGTAGTCGACGAGCTGCGCGCGCCCGGTGATCGGGGTTTCGGTGACGGCGGAAGGTCCGGACACGACTCTGCCTCGACGTGGGGCACCGGACTATGGGGCCTCGGGCGCCGCGTTGAAAGGCCCGCGGCGTCTTGACGTCGAACGCTCCGGCACCCCGCCGCGCCGGACCACCGCGGCGGGATGCCGGCAAGGGCTCAGATCGCAGGATCGAATCCGTCGGCGAAGATCGTGTCGTCGTTGACGACGGTCGTCGTCAGCGTCGCGGTCGCCGAAACCTCCGGATCGCCCTCGGAAGTCGCGGTGACGGTTTCGACGTCGGACGAGTCGACGGCGGCGTCCGCCGGAATCTCGACCGTGACGTCGATGCTCGCGCTGCCGCCGGCGTCGATCGCGACGTTCGCGACGGACGGCGTCACGGTCCATCCGTTCGCGCTGGTCGCGGCGATGTCGTACGTGTCGTTCTCGGTGCCGGTGTTGCCGAGCGTCAGCGTGTACGTCACGGTCGTGCCGGGCCCGCCCGATTCCGCGTAGCCGTCGGCGTCGAACGCGGCGCCGTACGGCGGCGCCGCCATCGGCTCGATCGAGATGTCGTCGTAGTAGACCGTCGTCGAGCTTTCGGCGTAGAGATCGATCGAGGCGATGTTGAGGATGCCCTGCACGGATTGATCGGGAAATTGCGCGGTCCACGATCCGCTGTAGAGCTCCGTGCCGCCGTAGTAGAACGTCTGCAGATCGTTGTCGAGATCGACGACGAGTTTCAGCTCGACCCATTGATCGGTCACGAACGGAAGGCTGCCGGGATTGGCCGAGCCGTCGTAGTTGGCGACCATGCCCGTGTCGCTGTGGAACACGACCTGCGTCGACCAGCTGATGACGCTGGTATCGGTATCCGAATAGACGTTCTCGAAGATGAAATACGTGTTGCCGGAGAAATCCGACGGAATGTACTGCTGCGCCGTGATGACCCAGACGCCGCTCGTGTATCCGCTGAACTCGTGGATCAGATCGCTCGGGCCTTCGATGTCGATCGAATTGGCCGGGCTCACGCTTTGCGCGTCGCTGACGAGCGCGCCGGCGTCGGGGTTGTTGCCCCAGCCTTTCCAGCCGCCCTGGCCGTGCACGTTCGAGCCGGCGGCGTAGCTGTCCCAGTTTTCGAAGAAACCGGTTCCGAACGGCAATCCCGGCCGATGCGGTCGCGGCGCCGCGGCGATGCGCGGGGCATCGGCGGACGTGCGCGCCCCGGCCTCGCCGATGGGTCCCGGAACGTCGTGCGAAACCGACGCGAACAGCGCGGTCAGCGCCGTCGCCGCAAGTGCTGCAGTGATTTTCGAGCTCATTTTCCCCAGTCCTCCTCGATGTTCGACTCAGAGGCGGCCGCGGCGCGGCCGGCGAGTTTCACAAGCGAATGCGGACATGGACAGGCTCGAGCGGCCCTTGAAGCAACCGACCTGCGTTCCCCTGGATGCGCAGGCAACCCATCGCACATCCTGGCCGGTTTATAGCATCGGATCGGACTCGTCGCCATGCAGAAGGCGCATTGCAGCGCCGCGCGTTCACGCGGCGGTCCGTTTCAGCCTGAATCGCTGAACAGCCATTGCGCGAGACGCGCGCGGGCCTCCTCGACGCCGGCGCTCGTCGACGAGGAGAAGAGCTGCGCGTCGGCCGCCGGAGCGAACGACGCGAGTTCCTTGCGCACCGACGCGAGCACGCGCGCGCCCTCGCCGCGCGAGAGCTTGTCGGCCTTGCTGAGGAGGCAGAGGCTCGCGCGGCCCGTCGCACGCGAGAATTCGAGCATCGCGCGGTCGAACTCGCGCAGCGGATGACGCGCGTCCATGACGATGACGACGCCGCGAAGCGATGCGCGCGTGCGCAGATACGCGTCGATCGTCGTGCGCCAGTGCTCGCGCAGGCGATCGGGCACCTTCGCGTAGCCGTAGCCCGGAAGATCGATCAGGCGATGCGTCTCGTCGAGCGGAAACACGACGATCTGCTGCGTGCGCCCCGGCGTCTTCGACGTGCGCGCGAGGCCCTCGTGATCGCAGATCGCGTTCAGCGCGCTCGACTTGCCGGCGTTCGAGCGTCCGGCGAACGCGATTTCGGCGCCGGCGTCGGCGGGCAGCTGGTCGAGGCGGTGGGCGCTCGTGAGGTAGCGCGCCGCGCGGAACGGGTTCTTGGGCATCGGAGCTCCGGTGCGATCCGGCGATCGCGCGCCGCACGGTTTGACCGCCTTCCGGCGCGCAGGGGATAATTCCATGGTTGTCCGGGCACGCGCCGGGCCGCGTTTTCCGCGGCGGCGGGCCGGTCCTCCCCAGGGTTTTCCGGAGTGAGTGTATGAGCTTTCGGCGAGTTTTTGCGCTGTCGGTGCTGATCGCCTCGGGCGCTGCGTTCGCGCAGCAGAGCCCGACGACGCCGGAATCCTCGCCGCCCGCTTCCTCGACGACACCGGCGAGTGCATCGGCCGAAGCGAGCCACGCCGCAGGTCCGCTCCTCGGCGACGCCAAGGCCGGAGAAGGCAAGGCCGCGGCCTGCGGCGCCTGCCACGGCATGGACGGCAATTCGTCCGACAAGCAGTACCCGAAGCTCGCGGGACAGAACGAGGCCTACATCGCCCGCCAGATCAAGCTGTTCCAGTCGCAGAAGCGCCAGAACGCGATCATGATGGGCTTCGCCGCGACGCTCGGCGAGCAGGACATGCACGACATCGGCGCGTATTTCGCGAGCAAGAGCTCGCTGCCCGGCGTCGCCGACGAGAAGCTGCTCGAGCGCGGCCAGGCGCTCTACCGCGGCGGCGACGGTGCGCTCGGCGTTCCAGCCTGCATGGCCTGCCACGGTCCCGACGGCCGCGGCATGGCCGGCGCGGGATATCCGCAGCTCGCGGGCCAGTGGGCCGACTACGTCCAGGCCAAGCTCAAGGACTGGAAGAGCGGCACGACCTGGGGCGACGACGCGAACGCGAAGATCATGCCGGAAATCGCCCGTCGTCTCGGCGACGCGGACATCGCGGCGCTCGCCTCGTACGTCGAAGGCCTGCACACGGCCTCGGGCGCGGCGACGGCCTCGGCCGGCTCGCCGTGAGCGCGGCGCGGAAACTCTCCGCGCCCGGCACGCTCCAAGCGAAGCCGCACGTTCCTTCCACGGAGGTTCCATGCTGAAGCATCTCGCCGCATTGCTGATCGGCCTCGCCGTTTTCCCGGCCGCCAACGCGCAACAGGCAGCCGCGCGACCGACCTTCGAAGCCGGCAAGCAGTATTTCCTCGTCGAGCCGCCGCAGCCGACGACGACCGGCGACAAGATCGAAGTGCTCGAAGTGTTCTCGTACGCGTGCCCCGCGTGCAACTCGTTCCGCTCGTTCGCCAACGCGATCAAGAGCGCGTTGCCGGCGAACGCCGAGATGAGATACCTGCCCGCGGCGTTCCGCGCGGACGAGGACTGGCCCGTCTTCCAGCGCGCGTTCTTCGCCGCGCAGTCGCTCGGGCTCGTCGACAAGACGCACGACGCGATGTTCGACGCGGTCTGGAAGGACGGCTCGCTGAAGATCAACGATCCGGTCACGCGCCGGCTCGTCAATCCGCTGCCGACGATCGAGGACGTCGCGAAGTTCTACGCGAACTACGGCGTCAAGGCCGACGAGTTCGTCGGCGTCGCGAACTCGTTCGCCGTCAACACGAAGATGAAGCGCGCCGATGCGCAGATAAAGGCTTACGGCGTCGATTCGACGCCGACGATCATCGTCAACGGCAAGTACCGCCTGACCGGCGTCTCGGCCGGCGGCTGGGACAAGGTTCCGGCGCTCGTGAAGTACCTCATCGAGCAGGAAAGCCACAAGTAGGCGACGCTTGCGCGTCGGCGCTCATCATCGCAAGGAGAACACCATGTTGAAGCGGCTCGGCATCCTGCTCGCGGGTCTCATCGCTGCCGCGCCGGCCTTCGCGGCCGACGCCCCCGCGCCGGCGACGCAGTGGGAAGAAGGCAAGAACTATTTCGTGATCGATCCGCCGCAGCCGACCGCGACCGGCGATCGCGTCGAGGTGCTCGAGGTCTTCTCCTATGCCTGCCCGCACTGCGCGCACTTCCAGCCGTACGCCGAGCAGCTCAAGCAGAGCCTGCCGCCCGGCGTCGTGTTCGGCTACATGCCGGCCGTGTTCAACGCATCCTGGGAACCTTTTGCACGGGCCTTCTATACGGCCGAATCGCTCGGCGTCGTCGATGAGACGCATCAGGCGCTGTTCGACGCGCTGCACCGCGATCACCTGCCGATGCGCACGATCGAGGATCTCGCCGGCTTCTACGCGCAGCACGGCGTCGACCGCGCGAAGTTCCTCGCGACATCGGCGTCCTTCGAGGTCGAAAGCAAGCTCTCGCGCGCCGCCGACATCGTCCGGAAGGACGGCGTCGACGGCACGCCGAGCATCGTCGTCGACGGCAAGTACCGCGTGACCGGCCAGTCCGCCGGCGGCTATCCGCAGCTGATCGAGCTCGTCGACTGGCTCGCGAAGAAAGAGCTCGCCGCGAAGAAGCCGGCCGGAAAGAGCAAGTAACGCGGGCGGCTGGATACCCGATTGGCTTGCAGGCGCGGCTTCGCCCCGATCCCTTGCCCGCCCGGACGATCGCGGCGGCCGACGATGCTACTGCCGGAAATCGCTTGCAGCGCATGGAACGCGCAGCTAGCCTCGCCGCCATGAAGCGATCCGCGCCTGCCGACGCCGAGCGCCCGGCGGGCGAGCCGAGACGCCTCCAGCTCCTTTCCTGCAACATCCTCGCCGGCGGTAGCGTGCAGCGCTATCGCGATTACGTCACGCACAGCTGGAAGCACGTGCTGCCGACCGGCAAGCGCGCGAATCTCGATGTGCTCGCGCGCGTGATCGGCGAGTTCGATCTCGTCGGCCTCCAGGAAGCCGACGCCGGGAGTCTGCGCTCCGGCTTCCTCAACCAGACGCAATATCTCGCCGAAGTGGCAAGGTTTCCGTTCTGGAGCCATCAGCCGAACCGGCGCGTCTCGCGGCTCGCGACGTCGAGCAACGGGCTCCTCGCGCGCATGCCGCCCGACGAAGTGCTCGACTATCCGCTGCCAGGCCGCATTCCGGGCCGCGGCGCGCTGTGGGCGCGCTTCGGCGAAGGCGACGACGCGCTCGTCGTCGTCATCGCGCATCTCTCGCTCGGACCCGCCGCGCACATGCGCCAGCTCGGCTTCATCGCCGAGCTGATCGGACAGCATCCGAACGTCGTGCTGATGGGCGATCTCAACACGCCGCCGTCGAGCGCGGAGCTCAAGATGCTCTATTCGAAGACGGCACTCGAGCCGCCGCACGAATCGCCGGCGACGTTCCCGAGCTGGCGGCCGACGCGCGCGATCGACCACATCCTCGTTTCGGCGCCGATCGAGGTCGAGCGGCGCTGGGCGTTGTCGCATCCGGTGTCCGATCACCTGCCGGTGGCTGCCACGATCCGGCTCCCCGCGCGCGCACCGGCACGCCCGCAGACGCACGACGCCGCGCGTCCGGAATCCTCGCCGGCAAAGCGCGCATGAAAAAAGGGGCCGCGCGTGCGGCCCCTTCTTCATGCATCGATGTCGCGGCCGGCCTCGGTCAGAACTTCACGTTCGCTTCGATGTACGTGAAGCGGCCCGGCAGATCGTACGTCGAAGCGTCGTAGCCGTTCAGCGAGCACGACAGGCACACCGGCGGATCCTTCGCGAACAGGTTGTTGATGCCGCCCGAGATACTGAAGTCGAGACTCGTCGGCACCTTCCAGCTGACGCGCAGGTCGTGGTACGTCGTCGCGCCGAGTTGATGCGTGCCGTTCGTGCGGCCGGCGCGCGTGTCGTCCGGCGATTCGCAGATCGGGAATCCGGCGCCCGATCCGCAATCTTCCTTCAGCGAGGACAGATAGCGCATCGTCCAGCTCGCAGTCCAGTTCGAAACGCCCCAGCTCAAGGCCAGCGTCGAGCGGATGCGCGGAATAGCGCTGTCGGTGACTTCGATGCCCACCGTGCGCGGCTCCGCGAGGCCCGTGCCGCTGGCGACCGCGACGTACTTCGACGTGTACGTCGACTGCCAGTTCGCGCCGAGGTGGCCGAACGAGAATTCCGGGCTCAGCCAGTTGACGCCGAAGTCGAAGCCGCGCGTGTCGATTCGGCCGAGATTCAGCAGCGTGTTGTTGAAGCCGTTGATGTCGCCCGACGCAGCGCGCGTGATGCCGTTGCAGAACACGGGATCGAGCGTCTCGACGCAGCGGCGAAGCTGCGTCTGCGCATCGAGCGCCTGGATCGCGTCGAGCAGCTTGATCTTGTAGAACGTCAGCTCGAAATCGGTCCGCTGCGACCAGCCGGTGTTCTCGGCGAAGCTCGGGCTGTAGATCGCGCCCCAGGTCCAGCTGTCCGAGGTCTCGGGCTGGAGGTTCGCGTTGCCGCCGGTCGCGACCGAGATCTGCGGGTTGCGCTGCGTGAAGCCGGCAGGCACGCCGAGCGTGGCGCAGTTCGCGGCGAGCTGGCCGGACGCGTCGCTGCACGGATCGAGGATCGTCGCGTCGAAGCGCGACACCGATCCGAACAGCTCGCCGATCGACGGCGCGCGGAAACCTTCGGCCCACGTCGCGCGGAGCGTCAGGTCGTCGATGACCTGCCAGCGCAGGCCCACCTTGTTGTTCGTCGTCGAGCCGAACGTCGAATAGTCCGAATAGCGCGACGCGAAGCTGAGGTCGAGCGCCTTGACGGCCGTGATGTCCGCGAGCAGCGGCGCGTTGATCTCGACGTAGTACTCGTTGACGCTGTAATCGCCGCGCGTCGGAGTCGACGGCACGCCGTTCGAGTCGCCGGCCGTCACGACCGAATCCGGCGTGTAGAAGCCGCTGAGGCGCCGGTGCTCGTAGCCCGCCGCGGCGGTCAGTTCGCCGGCCGGGAGCCTGAAGAGATCGCCCGAGATGTTCGCGGTCCACAGCTCGAGTTTCTGGTCGCTGCGATCGTTCTCGGTGAAGAGGATGTAATCCAGCATGTCCTGCGTGATCGTGCCGGGACCGCCGAAGATGTTGAGCGGGACGCAGGGTGCGGTGCACGCGCCGACCGGGCCGAGCGCGTTCATGATGTGGCGGATGTTGTACGTGCCGGTGACGGTCTGCTCGGCCTTGTTGTCGGCGTCGGCGTAATTGACGTCCCAGTTGAAGTTGTTCTCGCCGATCGTGAATGCGCCGGTGAGGCCCGTCGCCACGTAGCGCGTATCGACCGACTGCTTGAACACGCGCGGCCCGCCCTCGATCGGACGCCGGCCGATGAACATGTTCGGATCGTTCGGATCGAGCGTGATGCCGAACGGGTTGTACGGATTCGACACGTCGACGCCGACCGTGTCCGCGAGCCCGCCCGTGCCGGCGCCGGGGCCGAGGAAGATCGGCTCGGGCGCGGCCTGGTTCGTCGAATCGCGCTGGTTGTAGAGACCCTTGACGTACCAGTTGATGCTGTCGGTGATGTGGTACGTGCCCTGCGCGAAGATCGCATCGCGCTTGGACGGCGTCAGCAAGAGGTTGTACGGCGCGTAATTGAAGCGATCGGCCGTCGCGAACGGATGGAAGCCGTCCGGGAACGACTGCAATCCGCCGCCCGGCGCGACGCCGTTCGCCGTGATGTCGCAGACGCCGTCCGGGCAGAGGCCGCCGTAGGTGCCGCCATCCGGCGTCGAGAAATCGATGCGCGTGAACGGCGTGCCCGAGCTCCAGCTCGCCGGATTCGGCGCGCCGCCGATGCCCGGAGTCGCATAACGCGACTGCGCCCAGTCGGCGGAGCTGATTCGGTTCTGGTCGAAGTGGCTGATGTCGGCGAAGAACTCGTAGCGCTCGCCGCTGCCGCCGAACGAGATGTTGCCGGACCACGTCTTGCCG
>DASZYR010000052.1:0-14188 GCA_035545255.1 Rhodanobacteraceae bacterium | reverse complement strand
TCGACGAAGCCGCGATCCGCAAGCGCATGGAGCAGTCGCTCAACAACGGACACGAGGCCGACGGCCCGCTGTCGGTGTCGAATCTCCTGGTCGGCGATTTCATCTTCGTCGACGGCCCGGTGCGCGCGGTCGTGCGCCGCGAAAGCCTGCGTCCGCGCATGTTCTGGCTCGAAGGCGAGCTCGACCTTCGCCGCACCGAGCTGAAGGAGCTCGGTCCGAACCGCTATCAGGTCACCGAGGCGATCCGCGGCAGCAACTATTCGCTGCGCGACGAGCGCGCGGAAGAGGCGAAGGAACTCGTCGCTTCCGTGCCGGCCGACAACTCGCCGGTGCGGGCGACGTTCGAGCACGACTACAACGACAGCCACGCGATCGGCGGCACGATCGCCGTCGAAAAGCTTCGCGTCGGCGATATCGTCTACGTCGGCAAGGGCGTCGCGGTCGTCGTGCGGCGCGAGGGCGCGGCGCTGTCGCGCTTCTGGTTGACCGGCACGCTCGATCTCGGCCAGACCGGACTTCAGAAGGACGGTGCCAACAAGTTCAAGGTGATCAGCGACACGATCCGCTGATTCGCGCGCCGTGACGAAAAAGGGGCCGCATCGAGCGGCCCTTTTTTTTCGCGCGTTTCGTCGCGATCAGCTCGACGTTTCGATCTGCCGCTGGCGGTACCAGATCGCGCCGGCGATCAGCGCAGCACCGCCGACGACGCCGATCCAGAGGTTCGGTGTCGCGAGCAGTCCGTAGACGTGGCTCGGGTCGAAGCTCGTCAGCACGTGCTCGTCGTCGCCGAACGAGAAATGGCGTCCGTTGAAGCCGCTGCCGCCGGCGTTGATCCACGAGCCCGGCATGATGCTGAGCAGCAGGCGGCCGACTACGGTCTTCAGCGCGATCTCGCCGCCGACGTGCGGCAGGCCGAGGACGCCGAACCAGCCGTTCACGGCGACGACGATGATCGGCAGGATGACCGCCCACAGGAACGGCTTGCTGCGCGCAGATGCGGACCAGAAAAGGAGCCAGCCGATCGTCGGCAACGCCCACAGCGCATCGACCGGAACCGTCAGCAGGAGCCGCCAGAACATGCCGAACGGATGCGCCGCGAACACCGCCGGCAGCGCGTTGACGCCGTGCATCCCGGCCCAGAGGCAGACCAGCACGAGGAACAGGACGTATGCGACCGTCGAGATCGCGAACGCGATCAGCGGCGCGACGAGCATCGCGCTCAGCACCTTCGAGCCGACCGTCGCGGTGTCGGTGAGCGGCAGCGATTTCCAGAACAGGACGCTGCGGTCGCGCCGGTCGTCGTAGAGTGCGCCGAGCAGGTAGAAGAACAGCACGAAGAAGAGGCTGATGCAGGTCATCGCGCCGAACATCAGCTGCGCCATGTCGAGCGCGTTGCCGGCTTCGGCGAGATCGTTCGAGCCGATGTGCTGCTGCAATTCGCCGAGCGAGAAACCCATGTGGATGTTCGCGCGCGAGTTGAACACTTCCGCGCTGAGGATGCCGAGCACGGTCACGATCAGTATCACCGCGCAGACCCAGAGCGGCGCCCAGAAGAAGCCGCCGCGGTGCTCCCAGTACTCGCGCTTGAGCAGGAGAGGCAGGTTGTTCATGCGTAGGTTCCTTTCATCGTCGCGACGAAGAGGTCGGCGACGCTCGGTTTGTGCAATTCGCCGAGCGCGGCGAGGCGGGCGCGCTCGATGCCGTCGAAGAGGAAGATCGACTTGCCGAAGATCGTGCGCTCGTTGAGCGGCTTCAGGGCGCGCGCGGCCTCGGCCTTGTCCGGGTTGACCATGACCTCGGCGTAGCGCTCGCCGACTTCGTCCATCGTCGCCGCGAGCGCGATCTTGCCGTCGCGGACGAAGACGAGGTCGGTCAGGATGTGCTCGATCTCCTCGACCTGGTGCGTCGTCACGATGATCGTCTTGTTCTCGTCGAAGTAGTCCGAGAGCAGCGATTCGTAGAACGACTTGCGATAGAGAATGTCGAGGCCGAGCGTCGGCTCGTCGAGCACGAGGAGCTTCGCATCGATCGCCATGACGAGCGCGAGATGGAGCTGCACGATCATGCCCTTCGACAGCTCGCGCACGCGCATCGTGGGCGTGATCTTCGTCTTCGCGAGGAACGCCTCGCACTTCGCGCGCGAAAAGCGCGGGTGCACGCCGGCGACGAACTCGATCGCCTCGCCGACCTTGATCCAGCGCGGCAGCACGGCGACGTCGGCGATGAAGCAGACCTCTTCCATGAGCCTCGCGCGTTCGCGGCGCGGATCGAAGCCGAGCACGCTGAGCTCGCCGCCGAAATCGGTGAGCCCGAGGATCGCCTTCAGCGCGGTCGTCTTGCCGGCGCCGTTCGGGCCGATCAGGCCGACGATGCGCCCGGCCTCGATGTCGAAGCTGACGTCGTCGAGCGCCTTCGTCGCGCCGTAGGCTTTGGACAGATGGCGCGCGTGGACGATGGCGGCGCTCATTTCGCCTCCTCGTCGCGGCTGTGCGCCATGAGCTCGGACAGCGAGAGGCCAAGCCGCGTCAGCCGCGCGTACAGCGCGGGCCATTCCTCGGACAGGAAGCGGTCGCGTTCGGATTTCAGCAGCGCGCCGCGCGCGCCTTCGGTGACATACATGCCAAGCCCCCGTCGTTTTTCCACGAGATTCTCGTCGACCAGCTCCTGGTACGCCTTGGATACGGTGATCGGGTTGATCTGGAAATCCGCCGCGACCTGGCGCACGGACGGCAGCGCGTCGCCCTGCTTCAGGACGCCATCGAGGATCATCGCCACCACGCGGTCGCGCAGCTGGCGATAGATCGGCGTCGAGTCGTTCCACGCAATGGTCATCGTCATTCCTTGCGCAGACGGTACGAGGACTTGCCGAACGAGTAGTAGGGCATGTCGAGCCCAGACCTCTGGGCGGAGCCGCCGCCCATCGACTGGAGCGCGACGACGGTGCCGACGCCGGGGGCCGTGTCGACAATACGTGCCGCGGCGATCTCGTCAGCGGTCGGGCGCACCAGGACGGTCGGCAGCATCGCCGGCATGCCTTCGCGTGCCGCGACCGCCTCCGGCCGCACGACGACCGTCGGCAGGACCGGGATCGCCATCAGCGGAATCGCCGCCGCCTGCGGCTTCGCAGAGGCCGGGACTGTCGAGGAAACACTGGCAACGCTCGCGCCCAGCGCGTAGAGCATGGCTGCCAGCAGCAGAATCGGGACCAGACGGGTTTGCATGACAAGCTCCTGCGTGGTGCTCGATGAAGTAGTGTTGTAGTTAACTATAACACCATATCTGGAGATGTCAACCCCCTTGCTCCCGGCGGACCTCGGCATGCCGAATGAGAAAGCAGGTGGCCGAAGCGGACGGCGGAGAACCGGTAACCGCCTGGTCCCTCGGCTTCTGCACCATGAATGCGGCCGCCCGGCGAGGGAACTTGATCCTGCCGACAGGTTCTGAGTCGCCCACGACCGCGCGACGCGGCGTTTGCCAATGCGTTTCGCCACGTCCAAAATACGCCGCCCCGCATGGTCGGTCCGCCCGGCGCGCGGCTGCGCCGATGGGCATCGTGACCGCATCAACTCATTCGCATCCCCCAGGAGCAAACATGACGCGTTTCGTGCAACAGAGTCTTCTTGCGGCCGCTCTCGCAGCGGTTCTCGGTGTCGCCAGCGCGGCTGACGAACCGGCCAAGAAGCCGGCCACGCCGGCCATCGCACCGGCCAAGGACGCCAAGCCGCCCGTCGCGATCGACAAGAACAAGATCAGCACGATGGTCGGCATGGACATCGGCCGCGGCCTGACGCAGATCAAGGACGACATCGACATCAAGGTCGTCGAGCAGGCACTCGAGCAGACGCTGAAAGGCGAGAAGACCTCGCTGACGCAGGAGGAAGCGCTGCAGGTGCGCCAGGCCTACATGCAGCAGATGCAGGCCAAGCGCGTCGCCGAGCAGAAGGCCGCCGCGGAGAAGAACAAGTCCGAAGGCGAAGCGTTCCTCGCGAAGAACAAGTCGAAGTCCGGCGTGAAGACGACCGCTTCGGGTCTCCAGTACCAGGTCGAGAAGGAAGGCACCGGTCCGAAGCCGAAGGCGACCGACACGGTCAAGGTCAATTATCTCGGCACGAAGATCGACGGCACGAAGTTCGACAGTTCCTACGATCGCGGCCAGCCGGCGACTTTCCCGCTGAACGGCGTCATCAAGGGCTGGAGCGAAGGCCTGCAGCTGATGCCGGTCGGCTCGAAGTACAAGCTCTTCGTTCCGGCGAATCTCGCCTACGGCGAGAACGCGCCCGGCCCGATCGGTCCGAACGCGACGCTGATCTTCGAAGTCGAGCTGCTCGGCATCGAGGATGCCGCCAAGGCGGCGCCGGCGAAACCGGCCGACGCGAAGAAGGCGGCCGATGCGAAGAAGGCGGCCGATGCGAAGAAGGCGGCCGATGCGAAGAAGCCGGCGGCGCCGAAGAAGGACGCCGCCAAGCACTGATCGTTGCTGTCACGATCGAAAAGGCGCGCCATACTCCGGCGCGCCTTTTTTGTTTTTCGAACCGGATTCGCACCGGCTCCCGCAACCGGGGCGCCATCCGTGCGAAAGCGGGATCCGTCTTCCGGCGACGGACAATGGGTTCCCGCTCCCGCGCGGGAATGACGTCGGAAAAAAAGGGGAAGTCCTGCCATGCGCGTAACGATCTTCGGCACCGGCTACGTCGGCCTCGTGACCGGAACCTGTCTCGCCGAAGTCGGCAACGACGTCATCTGCGTCGACGTCGACGCAGCCAAGGTGGCGCGGCTGGAGCGCGGCGAGATTCCGATCTACGAGCCCGGTCTCGAGCCGCTCGTCGTCGCGAACCGCCGCAGCGGGCGCCTCAAGTTCACGACCGACGCTGCGACCGCGATGTCGCACGCGCAGATCGTCTTCATCGCGGTCGGTACGCCGCCCGACGAGGACGGCAGCGCCGATCTGACGCACGTGCTCGAAGTCGCGCGCACGATCGGACGCTCGCTCACGAGACCAGCAGTCGTCGTCAACAAGTCGACCGTGCCGGTGGGCACCGCCGATTCGGTGCGCGCGGCGATCGCGGGCGAGCTCGCGGTGCGCGGCGTCGAGATCGCGTTCGATGTCGTCTCGAATCCGGAATTCCTCAAGGAAGGCGACGCGGTCCAGGATTGCATGCGTCCCGACCGCATCATCATCGGCGCCGACAGCCCGCGCGCGGTCGATGCATTGAAAACGCTGTACGCGCCGTTCAACCGCAACCACGAGCGCATCGTGCAGATGGACGTGCGCTCGGCCGAGCTGACGAAATACGCCGCGAACGCGATGCTCGCGACGAAGATCAGCTTCATGAACGAGATCGCGAACATCGCCGAGCAGGTCGGCGCCGACGTCGAGCAGGTGCGTCGCGGCATCGGCTCGGATCCGCGCATCGGCTATCACTTCATCTATCCCGGCGCCGGTTACGGCGGCTCGTGCTTTCCGAAAGACGTGAAGGCGCTTGCGTACACGTCGCGCGCGCACGGACACGAGCCGCGCCTGCTCGATGCCGTCGAGGCCGTGAACGCGACGCAGAAGCGCAAGCTGTTCGCGCTCCTCGATCGTCATTTCGACGGCCGCCTCGCCGGCCGCACGATCGCGCTCTGGGGTCTTGCGTTCAAGCCGAACACGGACGACATGCGCGAGGCGCCGAGCCGCACGCTGCTCGACGCGCTCTGGCATGCCGGCGCGCGCGTGCGCGCCTACGATCCGGAGGCGAACGAGGAGGCGCACCGCATCTACGGCCAGCGCGACGATCTTTCGCTCTGCGAGGATCCATACGCGGCGCTCGAAGGCGCCGACGCGCTCGTCGTCGTCACCGAGTGGAAGGCGTTCCGCAGCCCGGATCTCGATCGGGTGCGCGCATCGCTGCGCGAACCGGCGCTTTTCGACGGCCGCAACATCTTCGAGCCGAAGGCGATCGAAGCCGCCGGCATCGCGTACTACGGCATCGGGCGCGGACGCAGCATCCTCACGGCCTGAAGCGAACCGCGCCGGCCGGTGCTGATTCCATCGTCGCGGAATCGAGACTGCGTCGTGGCTGGTGCCGGCGCGCGCGGCGAATCGCGCGCGCATTCGCGGGACGGACATCCCGAGCGCGGAGTCTCGCCGCGCGGGTAGTGCGCCGCACCGCTTCGCCGGCGCCTCGGACGCATCGCGTCCGACAGGCACGGAACCGGCAAGCTTTCGTCGCGAACGCCGGCTCTGCCGTTCGCGATCAGGCGAGCCGCCAGCGCCGCCGCGGTTTACGCTACCATTCCACCCCTTTGCGATTTCGGCACGGCCGCAACGGATCGATGGAAAAGAAACGCGCACTCGTCACGGGCATCACCGGTCAGGACGGCGCCTATCTCGCCGAGTTCCTGCTCGCGAAAGGCTACGAAGTCCACGGCGTCAAGCGCCGCGCGTCCTCGTTCAACACCGAACGCATCGATCACCTTTATCACGAGCTCGACGATTCGAAGCCGGGCATCGCGCTGCACTACGGAGACCTGACCGATTCGCTGAGCCTCCTGCGCATCATCCAGCAGGTGAAGCCCGACGAGATCTACAACCTCGCCGCGCAAAGCCACGTCGCCGTCTCGTTCGAGGAGCCCGAATACACCGCGAACGCGGACGGCATCGGCACGCTGCGCATCCTCGAAGCGATGCGCACGCTCGGCCTCGGCGATCGCACGCGTTTCTACCAGGCCTCGACCTCCGAACTCTACGGCCTCGTGCGCGAGACGCCGCAGAAGGAAACGACGCCGTTTCATCCGCGCTCGCCGTACGGCGTCGCGAAGCTCTATGCGTACTGGATCACCGTGAATTACCGCGAGGCCTACGGCATCTACGGCTGCAACGGCATCCTGTTCAACCACGAATCGCCGATCCGCGGCGAGACGTTCGTCACGCGCAAGATCACGCGCGCGCTGGCGCGCACGATCCACGGCCTGCAGCATTGCCTCTATCTCGGCAATCTCGACGCGAGGCGCGACTGGGGCCACGCGCGTGATTTCGTCGAGGCGCAATGGCTGATCCTCCAGCAGGACGAGCCTCGCGATTACGTGATCGCGACCGGCATCCAGCATTCCGTGCGCGAGTTCGTCGTGCTGGCGGCGCGCGAGATGGGCGTCGAGCTGGAATTCCGGGGGCATGGCGCCGACGAGCATGCCGTCGTCGCGAGCGCGATCCGTCCCGGCGCGAAGATCAAGGCGGGCGACGCGATCGTGCGCATCCATCCGCAGTACTACCGTCCGGCCGAAGTCGAAACGCTGCTCGGCGACGCGACGTTCGCGAAGAAGCAGCTCGGATGGACTCCGAAGACGAGCTTCGATGCGCTCGTGCGCGAGATGGCCGCGGCCGATTTCGCGCTGGCCGAGCGCGAGGCGCAAGGCCTCACCGGCGCGCGGCACGGCCGTCATCTCGTCGAATCGCTGCCGGATTGATCACGATGACCGCGACGCTCGACGAGCGCCTGACCGAGCTCGAAGTGCGGCTCTCGTTCGCCGACGACACGATTGCGTCGCTGAACGCGACCGTGTCCCGGCACGATCGCGCGCTCGCGGACCTGCGCCTCGCGATCGAGCGCCTGCGCGGCGAGCTGACCGGCGTGCGCACCGCGCTCGCGCACGACGCGCGGGACGAGCCGCCGCCGCCGCACTATTGAGATTCCTGCCGCCGCGCGCGACGCGGTGCCCGAGACGACGGCCATGTCCGAATCCTTGCGCGACCAATTGCTGAAGAGCGGCCTCGCCCGCAAGCTCAGGAGCGAGGCGCCCGCGAAGCCGGCGCGCTCCGATTCGCCGCGCGGCGATCGCGCGCCCGGCCGCCCGCAGGACCGGCGACCGAAGTCCGCACGGCCCGCCGAGCCGCGCAAGCGGGGCGAGATCGATCTTGCGAAGGCCTACGCGCTGCGCGACAGCAGCGAGCGCGCCGAGCGCGAGCGGGCGCAGCGCGAAGCCGAACAGCGGGCGCGCGAAAAGAAGGAACGCCGCCAGCGCCTGGCCGCGCTGCTCGAAGGCAAGGCCGAGAACGCGAAGGACGCCGAGATCCCGCGGCATTTCCCGCACGCGAACAAGATCCGGCGCGTCTACGTCACCGCCGAGCAGTTGCCGCGCCTCAACGGTGGCGAACTCGGCGTCGTGCAGCTCGCGGGCCGCTATCTCCTGGTCGGGCGCGACATCGCGCAGGCCGCGCGCGACATCGACGGCGATGCGCTCGTGCTGCTGTGCGATCCCCACAATGCTTCCGGCGAAGACGACGTGCCGAGCGACCTCGTCTGGTAAAACGCCGATAAAATCGCGTTATTTCCGCGTGCGCGCATTTTCATTGCGTGAATGGCTTCTCATTATTCGAAGGAATAGCGCGAATTGCGCCGGTGCGTCGAGTTAATCTCGCGCCTTGCGACACGACCGGATGTCAGGCGCTTTCGTGAATCCCAGGCTCGCTCTGTTCTCGCTTCTGTTCGCCGCAGGCGCCGTCGCCGCGCCGCTGCCGAAATTTCCGGCCGGTGCCGTGTGGAACAAGGATGTCAGCGCGCCCGCGCTGAAGCATCCGGATTCCGACCGCATGATCGCGTGGCTGCAATCGCACGGCGGCTGGGGCACCGGGATCGATCATTTCCAGATCGACTTCTCGATGTCGGTGCTGCATGCCGACGCGAACTCGCCGACCGCCGAAATGATCGGTTATCCGTACGACGTCTATTACTTTCCCGATTGCGACGCACCCGGGACGGTCCCGTTTCCGCTGCCGCAGGGCGGCTCGATCGAAGGCTCGGGCGATTACACCTGCGACAACGAAAACGAGGATTGCCATCTGCTCGTCGTCAAGGGCAACGAGCTCTTCGAGTCGTATCACTCGAACCGGACGTCGGAGGGGCTTCAGTCGCAATGCGCGGTGCGCTGGGACCTTTCGCGCGTCTATCCGCCGCAAGGACGCGGCGAGCAATGCACGAGCGTCGACGCGGCGGGCTTTCCGGTTTCTGCATTGCTCTTCAACGCCGACGAGATCTACGCAGCGATCCAGTCGCAGGGCGACATCGGGCACGCGATACGGTTCATCCTGCCGAACGACGAGATGAAGGCCGGCGAATACGTGCGTCCGGCGACGCACGCCGGAAGTCCCCGCAGCGAGGACGCGTACTCGATTCCGTACGGATCCCGCTTGCGCCTGAAGGCCGATTTCGACATCGACGCATTCTCGGGCAACGAAGCGGCGCGCGCGCTGCTTCGGACGCTGAAGAAATACGGGATGGTGCTCGCCGACGGCGGCAACGTGCCGCTGACGGCCGAGGTCGATACCTACACGACGCACAAATGGGACGAACCGGCGATATCGTTCGACTCGCATTCGCTGTTCGGCATCGAACCCGACGACTTCGAGGTCGTCGCGACGGACGCGCCGATCGAGCTCACCTACGATTGCGTGCGCGAGCCCGACGGCGGCGGCGACCCGCCGCCGAATCCCATTTTCGCGAGCGGGTTCGAGTGATCTTTCGCGTACGCCCGCCGCGGGGGACTCCCCGCGCGGGCATCGATGTCCTGGCGCTGGTGCAGGGTCGCGCCGAGTTTCGCAAGTCGTCGTGCTGGCCACCGCCGGTGCCGTTGCTGATTTTCCGGAAACGACTTTTCCGGAGACGACGTAGCGCCACCCGCTCAGAGCAGCGTGCGCACGGCGCGCGCGATGACGATCTCCTCGTCCGTCGGGATCACGTACACGCCGACGGCGGAGTCGACCTTGCTGATGCGCGAGGCGTGCGCCGCGTTCGCATCGGCGTCGAGCTCGCAACCGAGCCACGCGGAGTACGCGACGATGCGTGCGCGCATCGTCGCCGAATGCTCGCCGATCCCGGCGCTGAAGACGAGCACGTCGAGCCCGCCGAGCGCGGCGGCGAGCGAGCCGATCTCGCGCGCCGCCCGGTACGCGAAGAGATCCATCGCCTCCTCGGCGTGCGGGCCGCCGTCGGCTTCGAGCGCGCGGAGATCGTCGCTGACTCCCGATACGCCGAGAAGCCCGCTCCGGTTGTAGAACAGGTCCGAAAGTTCGGCCGGCGCCATGCGTTTTTGCTCGATCAGATAAAGCAGCACGCCGGGATCGACCGCGCCGATGCGCCTTCCCATGACGAGGCCGTCGAGCGCCGTGAAACCCATGGTCGTCGCGACGCTGCGCCGCTCACGCAGGGCGCAGAGGCTGGCGCCGTGTCCGAGATGCGCGAGGATGACGCGGGCATCCGCCCGATTGCCGGCGAATTCGGGCAGCACGCCGGCAAGGTATTCGTACGACAGCCCGTGAAAGCCGTAACGCACGATGCCTTCGCCGGTCAGCGATCGCGGCAGTGCGAACGTCTGTGCGTGCCACGCCTGCGTGCGATGAAACGCCGTATCGAAGCAGGCGACCTGCGGCAGATCCGGAGCGGCGCTCGCGACTGCGCGGATCGCCGCGAGATTCTGCGGCTGATGGCTCGGCGCGAGCGGCACGAAACGTTCGAGCGCAGCCAGCACGCGCCGGTCAATGCGCACGGGATCGGAGAATTCCGAGCCGCCGTGCACGACGCGATGGCCGGCCGCGCGCAACGCGATGTCCGGAAGGCGCTCCGTCAGCACGCCGAGCAGCCATTCGACCGCGCCCGCATGTTCGCGCGCAGCGGGCTTCGCGTCGGCGAGATCGGCCGCGCGCGGACCGGATGCGCTGAACGACATGCGCCCGGAGCCGATCTCGTCGACGTTGCCGCGGCAGATCAGCGCGAGTTTCGCAAGCTCGTACAGCGCGAACTTGACGCTCGACGAGCCGACGTTGAGAACGAGCGCCGATTGGCTCATGCGGGTTTGTGCCGGTACCGCTCGAGCAGAACGGCGAGCGCGCACGAGGCGAGGCGCGACAGCACGCCGTCCGCGCGGCTCGTCAGCACGATCGGCACGCGGGCGCCGAGCACGATGCCGGCCGATTCGGCGCCGGAAAGATAGATGAGCTGCTTGGCGAGCATGTTGCCGGATTCGATGTCCGGCACGACGAGGATGTCGGCGTCACCGGCGACCGGCGAGACGATTCCCTTCGTGCTCGCGGCGCTCGGCGAGATCGCGTTGTCGAACGCGAGCGGACCGTCGACGATGCCGCCGGTGATCTGGCCGCGGTCGACCATCTTGCAGAGCGCGGCCGCCTCGACCGTCGAGCGGATCTTCGGATAGACGGTTTCGACCGCCGAAAGGATCGCGACTTTCGGCGTCGCGATCGCGATCGCGTGCGCGAGATCGATCGCGTTCTGGACGATGTCGCGCTTCGCGTCGAGATCGGGCTCGATGTTGATCGCGGCGTCGGTGACGAAGAGCGGTTTCGGATAGGTCGGAACGTCGAGCGCGAACACGTGGCTGACGCGCCGCTCGGTGCGAAGGCCTGTCGTCGCGTCGACGACGGCCGACATCAGCTCGTCGGTGTGCAACGCGCCCTTCATCAGCGCGCGGACGTCGCCGTCGCGTGCCAGCTCGACGGCGCGCGCGGCGGCGGCATGGCTGTGCGGCGCGTCGACGAGGGCGATGCCGTCGAGCGGGCGGTTCGCCGCTTCGGCGGTCTTCCGGATCTTCGCTTCCGGCCCGACGAGCACCGGCTCGATCAAGCCCATGCTTTTCGCTTCGAGCGCGCCCGAGAGCGAAAGCTCGTCGCATGGATGCACGACCGCCATGCGGAGCGGCTCGAGCCCGCGCGTCGCGTCGATCAGCTGCCGGTAGCGCGCGCCGCGCTCGTGCAGATGGATGTCGGGCAGCATCGCGCGCGGCCGCTTGACCTTGAGCGAAGGCGCGATCACGAGCGCTTCGCCTTCGACGACGGTCTCGCCGGCCTGGTTGAGGCAGCGGCAGTCGAGCGCGACGCGCCCCGAATCGAGTTTCTCGCGCACCGTCACGCGCACGGTCACGGTGTCGCTGATGCCGACGGGTTTCTCGAAATGCAGCGACTGGTCGACGTAGATCGTGCCCGGCCCCGGCAGCTCGGTGCCGAGCACGGCCGAGATCAGCGCGCCGCCCCACATGCCGTGCGCGATGACCTTGTGGAACGCATCGGAGCGTGCGTAGTCCTCGTCGACGTGCGCGGGATTGACGTCGCCCGAGAGCACAGCGAAGAGCTCGATGTCTTCCTTGCGCAGCGTGCGGACGATCTCGGCGCTGTCGCCGACGGCGAGCTCGTCGTAGGTCCGGTTCTCGATGTACTGCACGGGCGCCTCCCGGTCGAGGTTGCCAGCATACCGCTGCGGCGGCCGTCGAAGCCCGGCGCCGCGGCGGGTCTTGCGATCCGCGCTCTCGATGCGTGCGGCAGGTTGCCGCGACGGCGCCGCGCCTTCATCCTTGACGACGAGTCCTCCGAGAGACGTGCGCGGCGCGGTCCCTGCGGTCGACGCATCCGGCGCGGCGCCGATCGATCTTCGCGAACGACCCGATGGACCCGAACGAATCTTCCCATCCATTGAACGGCGACGTTGCGCGCCCATCCGGCGAGGGTTCGCTGACCGAAGCGGTCGACGCGAAGGCCGGCCACGCCGTGCGCCTCGTCGATTCCGACGACGTGACGATCGATCCCGGCGCGCGCGAGCTCAAGCACCGTGGCCAGCTCGTCGTGCTCGCACCGCCAGTGTTCGACTGCATCGCGTACCTGCTTGCGAACCGCGAGCGCGCGGTCGGCCGCGACGAGCTTGTCGCCGGCGTGTGGGGACGCATCGAGATCGCCGATGCGACCGTGCACCAGACCGTCATGAAGGCGCGTCGCGCGCTCGGCGACAACGGGGAAGAGCAGCGCACGATCCGCACCGTGCCTCGCTTCGGCTATCGCTGGATAGCGCCGGTCGAAGCGATTGCGCCGTCGTCTTCGACGATGCAGCGGGAAGCGTCAGCGATCGAGCCCGGAGCCTCGTCGCGGGGAAGCGCCGGAATCGCCGACGTCGCGCGAATGCCGCGTGCGGTTCCGGCAAGTATCGCGATCTTCGCGGCATCGATTCTTGCGTTCGTCGGCTGGCTGCTCGTCTCGCGCGAAACGGCGAGCCCCTCGACGGCAGCCGCCGCCGACAGCGCGGCGCTCGTCGTGCTTCCGGTCGGCGTCGCCGCCGGCGGAGACACCGCGTGGATTCCGCTCGGCGTCATGGACGCGATCGGCAGCTATCTGCGCGACGGCGGCGAAGCCGTCGTGCCGAGCCGCATCGTGATCGGACTCCTCGACGACTCGAACGGGCACGAGCCCGACGTCGGCCGCTGGCGCGACGCGACCGGAGCGACGCGTATCGTCCGTTCCGAAGCGCGCCGCAACGGCGAGCGCTGGATCGTCGCGCTCGCGCTCGAAGGCGCCGGACCCGAGCCCCTGCGCACGGAAGGCGAGGCCGACGACGTCGTCACGGCCGCGCGCGCGGCGAGCCGCCAGCTGATCGAGCGGCTGCATCCCGATGCGAGGATCGGTCGCGGCTCGAACGAGACGGACGAGCTCTCGCTGCTGCTCCAGCGCGCGCGCGCCGAGCTCCTCGCGAACCGCATCGACGTCGCGGGCGCCGTGCTCGATGCGGCGCCACCAGCGACGAAAGCGAAGGCCGAGGTGCGCCTGCTGCGTGCCGAAGTCGACTATCGCGCGGGCCGCCTCGATGCGGCGCGCGCCGCATACGAGGGTCTCCTCGGCGAACTGTCGGGCGAATCCGAGCCCTTGCAGCGCGCGCAGGTGCTGATCGCGCTCGGCTCGATCGCGCGCACGTCGGCCGATTTCGTCGAAGCCGAGCGCGTCTACGCGCAGGCGATCGCGCTGCTCGCTCCGCTGCACGATGCGATCGCGCTCGGCCGCGCGCATCTCTATCGCGGCACCGCGCTCGGCAGTCTCACGCGCTTCGACGAGGCGCGCACCGAGATCGCGCTCGCCCGCGTGCTGCTCGGCGGCGCCGGCGACGCGCAGGGCGTCGCCTCGGCCGATGCCGCGATGGCGACCGTCGATGCCGATCGCGGCCGCCTGTCCGAGGCCAGCAGGAATCTCGAGCGCGCGATCGATCGTCTCGAGCGCCTCGGCGAGCACGCCGCGGCGCTCGACCTTCGCATCGCGCTGGCGCAGATGCGCACGGAGATGCTCGAGCACGGGACGGCGCTCGACGAGAGCAGTCTCGCCTGGCGCGAGATCGGCGGGCAGACCGGACACCGGCTCTATGTCATGGCTGGATCGGTGCATGCGCGC
>DASZYR010000051.1:0-7304 GCA_035545255.1 Rhodanobacteraceae bacterium | reverse complement strand
GCGATACGCATTTCGGTTTGTGTTCGATGAGCGTTCGTGTCGTTCCACGTTATGAATCGATCGCAGGCGCGTTACGTTGCGAGCAGGAACCAGGAATGCGCCCCGCGTCGCGTTTGGCTCCATCGCGCGTCAGGACGCGGTTCCTTTGCTGGACAGGATTGCGCGATCCATAACCCAGCAGCGAATCATTTCGGTGGGCCGAGGCCTTCCTCATATCGGCAAAGCCGTGCAAACAGGTCACTTGACGCGATATATTCCTTCATGGTTATATCTAACCCATAGCTTATCGGTTATGTTTACGCTATGACCAACGTCCACGACATCCTGTTCGGCACGCTCGCCGATCCGACGCGGCGCGGGATCTTCGAGCGCCTCTGTCGCGAAGGCGAGCAGACGGTCGGCGCATTGACTGCGGGCGCCGGCGTCTCGCAACCGGCCGTCTCGAAGCATCTCGGCGTGCTGAAGCAGGCCGGGCTCGTGCGCGATCGCCGCGACGGCCGGCAGATCCGCTACGGCGCGCAGCTCGGCGCGCTCGCACCGCTGATCGACTGGACCCGCCAGATGGCCGGCTTCTGGCAGAGCCGGTTCGACCAGCTCGAAGATCTCTTGAGAAGGATGGATCAATGAACGCAGCAACCGGAACACGCACCGTCACCGTCGAACGCGACATCCCGTTTCCGCCCGAAAAGATCTGGCGCGCTCTGACCGAGCCGCATCTGATCCAGGAGTGGCTCATGAAAAACGATTTCGCGCCCGATATCGGCCGCAAGTTCACGCTGAGCGGCGACTGGGGCTCGGTCGATTGCGAAGTGCTCGAAATCGAGCCGAACCAGTCGCTCTCCTATTCATGGAACGCGATGGGGCTCGAGAGCACCGTCACGTTCACGCTGACGAAGACGGGCACCGGCACGCGGCTGCGAATGGATCAGGTCGGTTTCCGCGCGGATCAGGAGCAGGCGTTCCGCGGCGCGCAGTACGGATGGCAGAAGTTCTTCGCGAATCTGGAACAACTGCTTGCGAAGGAGAGCTGAGCCCGTTGCTCCGCGACATCTCATCCGTCATCGTTCCGGCGAAAGCCGAGTCCATTTTCGTTGGCATCCGCGCCCGAAAGGCACAATGGATTGCGGCTTTCGCCGGGATGACAGTGACGCGGGCAATGCACTTCGACCAGCACGGAGACCGAGCATGGTGAAGAAAACTCCGACGCCCAAAACCGAATCGCCTGCGAGACTGATCGACGCGCGCATCCAGTCGCTCGGCGACTGGCGCGGCGAGCGTCTCGCGCAGCTGCGCGCGATCATCAAGGACGCCGATCCCGACGTCGTCGAGACGTGGAAGTGGCGCGGCGTGCCGGTCTGGGAGCACGACGGAATTATCTGCACGGGCGAGACATACAAGAGCATCGTGAAGTTGACTTTCGCGAAAGGTGCATCGCTCGGGGATCCGAAGGGGCTGTTCAATTCGAGCCTCGAAGGCAACATGCGGCGCGCGATCGATTTTCGCGAAGACGACAAGGTCAATGAAAGCGCGTTGAAGGTGCTGATTCGCGCGGCGGTGAAGTTGAATGCGGCGAAGGCGAAGCCGAAGAAGCGTTCGTCCTGAAACACGCTCCGCACTTGCGCAAAGCAGTCCCCTCTCCCGCTTGCGGGAGAGGGTTAGGGTGAGGGAAGTCCTGGTTCGCCGCTGAAGAGCGCGCGATCCAGAAGGTCGAAGTACACCACTCCGAATGCCCTCACCCCTGCCCTCTCTCGCAAGCGGGAAAGGGGAGGCGAAGCGTTTTTCCGGTTGCGGGAGATACGAAGGTGAAGTGCTTATTCGCTTGCCGGA
Source organism: Rhodanobacteraceae bacterium (assembly GCA_035545255.1). Lineage (GTDB taxonomy): Bacteria > Pseudomonadota > Gammaproteobacteria > Xanthomonadales > Rhodanobacteraceae > Dokdonella_A. Next base: position 5,477 of record DASZYR010000051.1, on the reverse strand, counting down.
CAAAGGAAGCGAAGGTCATTGGCAACGCGGCGCCGGTTCCTTGCGTGCACTGCCGGATTCACCGAAACTGCCGCTTCGGTCGACTGGCGCGGAGGGGGCGTCATCGGCATGAAGCGCCTGCTCGCCGAACTCCAGCGTCGCAACGTGCTTCGGGCGATCGTGCTCTACGTCGGCGCCATCTGGGCGCTCGCGCAAGGCATTGCGCAGCTCGGGCCCGCCGTCGGGTTGCCCGACTGGAGCACGCGCTGGTTCATCGTCGCGGGCGTCGTCGGCTTTCCGTTCTGGATCGCGTTCGCGTGGTTCTTCGAGCTGACGCCCGAAGGCCTGAAGCGCGAGCGCGACGTCGAGCCCGGCGAATCGATCGTGCGCAACACCGGACGCAAGCTCGATGTCGCGATCATCGGCGTGCTTGCAGCCGCGGTCGTGCTGCTGCTCACCGACCGGCTCGTCGCGCATCGCACGCCGGCCGATTCGGTGACCGATCGCTCGATCGCCGTCATGCCGCTCGTCAACACGAGCGGGGATCCCGCCAACGATTATTTCTCCGACGGACTTTCCGAAGAGCTGATCAGCGCGCTCGGCAAGGTCGGCGGACTCGCGGTGATCGGGCGCAGCTCGTCGTTCCGTTTCAAGGGCACGAAGGACGATCCGCGCACGATCGCGACGACGCTCGGCGTCGCGTACCTGCTCGAGGGCAGCGTGCGCAAGGCGGCAAACGAAGTGCGCATCTCGGTCGACCTCGTCAACGGATCGAACGGAAGAAGCCTCTGGTCCGACACGTTCGACGGCGAGCTCGCGGACATCTTCGCGCTGCAAAGCCGCGTTGCGACATCGATTGCGAGACAGCTGCGCAACGTGCTCGGCATATCGCTCGCCCGCAGCGCGGACCTCAAGCCTGACGCACCGCCGTCCGGCAACGTCGAAGCCTACACGGCGTATCTTCAAGGCAAGTTCTACCGCAACCGCAGCAACGAGCAGGACGCGCGCAAGGCCATCGTCCAGTTCGAAACCGCGGTGCGGCTCGATCCGGACTACGCGGAAGCGTGGGCGCGACTCGCGATGGTCGCGAACTGGCTCGCATCGAACTACCTTGCGCCCGCGGAAGCCGAGCCGCTCTACGCGCGCGCGCGTATCGCGATCGACAACGCGAAGCGGCTGAATCCGAATCTCGCGACTGCGTACAAGGCCGAAAGCCGCTTCCTTCTCTCCCGGGCGTTCGATTACAAGGCCGCCGAAACCGCGGCGCGGCGAGCGATCGAGCTCGATCCCGCCAGCGGCGAAGCGAAGGCGACGCTCGCGGAATTGCTGCTCGAGCTCGGTCGCGTGCGGGAATCGCTTGCGCTGCAGCGCGAGGCGCTCGCGCTCGACCCGATCGTCTCGGAGCGCTACGCGCACCTCGGCGCCGCCCTCTCCTACCTCGGCGAATTCGACGCGGCGGATACGGCTCTCCGGCACGCGATCGAGCTCGAGCCAAGCGCGACGTACCCGCGCATCGTGCTGGTGCAGCTCGACGTGCTGAAGAACGATGCGGCCGACGCCGCGCGCGATGCGGCCGCCGAGATATCGTCGGACAACTGGCGGCGCTTCGCGCGCGCGTTCGCGAGCCAGATCGGCAGCGATCGCCAGGCCGCCGACGCGGCGCTCAAAGAGTTCATCGCGCGCGACGCGGGCGGTATGACGTACCAGATCGCCGAGATCTACGCCGTCCGCGGCGAGCCCGACGCGATGTTCGAGTGGCTCGGTCGCGCCCTGGATGCGCACGATCCCGGCGTCACGCTACTGCTGCTGGATCCTTTCCTGCTGCAGTATCGCGACGATCCGCGCTTTGCGGAGATCGCGCGGAAAGTCGGGCTTCCGGTCGAGAACATCGCGAAAAGCGAAGCCGTGCCGATGCGGCGGCCGGCGCGACCGCAGCTGTCATAACGCAAGTCTATCGCTGCATCACGCATGTTGATTGGACGCGACCGCGCTCGCTCTATAGCTTGCCGCGCCGTTGACGCATCGACATGAGGAGGTCGAGCGATGCAGCCGCATTCAGGGAAAACAGGTCTTCGCGCCGCCAGCGCACCGCGGCGACTGGCGGCAGCGCTGTCGCTGGCGCTCGGCGCCGGCTTGCTGGCGCATGCCGCGGAGGTTCGCGCCGCGCCGCCCGTGACGAACTGCGCCGATTCGGGAAGCGGCAGCCTTCGCGCATCGGTCGCGGCAGCGGTCAGCGGCGAAACGATCGATCTCTCGAACCTCGCCTGCAGCACGATCACTCTGACCAGCGGCGCGATCGCGATCCCGCAAAATGCTCTCACGATGACCGGCCCCGGCGAACACGCGCTGACGATCGACGGCGATTTCAACGATCGCGTGTTCCATCACACCGGCTCTTCGGTTCTCGCGCTCTACGATCTCACGGTCAGCGATGGCAAGTACGTCAGCGACTCCACGCCGTATGGCGGCTGCATCTATTCGAGCGGCAGCGCGAAGCTCTACCGCGCGACGATTTCCGGCTGCATCGTCGTCGGACAGGAAACCGCGGTCGCTCGCGGCGGCGGCATCCAGGTCGCAGGCTCGATGCTGCTCGACCACAGCACCATCACCGGAAACATCGCGCACGGGCTCAACGACGGCGGGGCGCCATACAACGTCGCGCTCGGCGGCGGCATCTCGGTGGGCGGAGATTTCGTCGCGAAGTATTCGACGATCAGCGACAACGAGGCCATCGAAAGCGACACGAACCATAACAGCAGCGGCGGCGGCATCGCTGCGTTCGGCAACTTCGGCCTGGCGAACTCGACGGTCTCCGGCAACAGCGCGGTCGGCATGGGCGGCGTGCTGATCGAAGGCGGAACGGGCGCGGAAGCGCACATCCTCGACAGCACGATCTCCGAGAACGTCGCTCACATCTTCTCGGCGCTCTACACGCAAGTTCCGGCGACGATCGCGAACAGCACGATCGCGTTCAACCGCGCGACATCTTCGGTCGGCCGCGGCGCGGTCTATTCGCAGGTTGCTCCGATCGAGCTCCAGAGCACGATCATCGCCGGCAACGAGCGCGGAACGGGCGGGCCCGACGACCTCAACGGCACGGGCGCGACGGTCGTGACGGGCGCGAACAACCTCGTCACGTCATCGACGATTCCGGTGCCGCCGGACACGATCACGGACTGCCCGCACCTGAATCCGCTCGCCGACAACGGCGGCCCGACGCGAACGAACGCGTTGCGCATCGACAGCCCGGCGATGAATCACGGCAACAACGCCGCGAATCTCACCACCGATCAGCGCGGCATGCCGCGCGTTTCCGGAAGCGCGGCGGACATCGGCGCGTACGAGCGGAATGCGCCGGACGAGCATCTGCTTTTCAGCGGATTCGAAGGTGTATGTGATCGTTGATGGGGCGGCCGGCGGCGGCGCGCGCCTTCTCGTAGCCGCCGCACGGTCCCGACAGACAGGACCCTGCCCTCTCCCGCAGGGCGGGAGAGGGGAAATCATGGGGTCATGGGAGGTCTTTGCTTTCCGGCGGCTCGCCGATGCGGATTTCGTCGGCGGTCGGTACGTGGATTTCCTCGACGTTGGTCGATGCCAAACGTCGATTCAGCACCGCGAGGTCATTCTGCTTCGTCGTGCTCCAGCGCTCGCGCGCTCGCGCGAGTAGGTCGCGATATTTCGCGAAGACCTGTTGCTGAGCATCGGTCGGCGCTGCGTCGACACCTTCGACATCGGTCGCGAGCGAAGCGAACTCGCCGGCTATCGTGCCGATGTTCGGCGCCTCCGTGCCCTTTCCTTCGCGGAACGGCGCGAGCTTCTTGTCGAATGCCTCGATCGCGTCTTTCGCTTTGGCGGCGGCAGCGTCCTTGCGCAACGCTTCGAGCTGCTCGTGCACGGCATCGACTTCACCGTACGTCTGCCACACCTTCGCAAGCTCGCCTTCGACGTCGCGATAGAACGCCGCGGCCTGTTCGAGCTCCGCGCGTGTCGCGCCGATGCGCGGATCGGGCGCAATCGTCAGCGTCTGGTTCTGCTCCGTGCCGTCGACGATCAGCGCGACATCGTAGTCGCCCGGCAACGCGAGCATGCCTCCCGGCGTCAGCGGCGTGTCTTCGCCCCATACGGCTGCGATCGAATAGCCGTATTCGACCGCCTTCGGCCGCGGCCAGCGCAGGTTCCAGACGAAGCGGTGCGCGCCGGGTCCGGTCGACGGCTTCGCTCGCGGCTTCGTCCACGTTTCGGCGAAGTAGCGTTCGGCTTCGATCGGCGGCGTGCTGTCGTCGCTCGCGAACCGACGGACGACGTGCGGCTTGCCGTCGGCGCCTGCGCTCTTCTCTCGAATCTCGACGACGACCTGCTTCGCCGGCTTGCCGAGCGTGTAGTCGATGATCGCTCCGGTCGGAGGGTTCGTGCCGAGCGCGGTGTCGGCGGGCGGCGGCGTGTCCTTGTTCTGGCTCCCGCGCACGCGTATCGCAGGCGCGGGCGCGAAGAGGTGCGCGTCGGCGTGCGCGATGCTCGCGTCCATCTGCCGCAGCGGCGTCACGTCGTCGAGCACCCAGATCGCGCGGCCTTGCGTCGCGGCGATGAGGTCGTCGCCATGCACGAGCAGGTCGCGCACCCACGCGACCGGCAGGTTGCGTTGTAGCGGTTGCCACGCGTCGCCGTCGTCGAACGAGACGTAGACGCCGGCGTCGGTACCGGCGTAGAGCAAGCCTTTCTTGACGGGATCGGCGCGGACGACGGCAACGAAATGGCCATCTGGAAGGCCGTTAGTGATCTTCGTCCAGGTCTTGCCCCCGTCGCGTGTCCGGATTGCGATCGGGCGAAAATCGTCCTGCCGGTGGTTGTCGACGGCGGCATACGCGGTGCCGGGATCGAGCGCGGAGAGGTCGAGCGAGGCGATCTTCGACCATTTCGGGATGTTGTCCGGCGTGACGTTGCGCCAGCTCTTGCCGCCGTCGGCGGTCGTCTGGATCAATCCGTTGTCGGTGCCGATCCAGATTTCGTCGTTCGTGCGCGGTGATGGCGCGATCGAATAAATAACGCCGTAGCCGCATGCCGTCGCATTCGATATCGGCACGTCGCCGTCGCAGTGTTTCGTGCCTCCACGCGCGCCGGTGAGGTCGGGGCTGATCGTTTCCCAGTGCCGGCCTTTGTCGGTCGTGCGGAACAGCACCTGCGCGCCGGCGTAGAGCGCGTACGGCGCGTGCGCGGAGAACGCGATCGGCGAGATCCACGTGTAGCGGTATTTGATGTCGGTCGGCCGCGCGCCGTACGCGGAGGTCGGCCACGGCGAGACGTTCTGCACTTCGCCGGTGCGTGCGTCCCAGCGCGAGATGCGCGAGCCGAGGCCCGATCCGTAGACGATGTTCGCGTCTTCGGGATCCGGCAGATCGTAGTCGCGCTCGTCGCCGCCGACCGGATGCCAGTCGCGGAACGAGATCGCGCCGTAGTCGCTGCGGCTTGCGATGCCGACCGTGCCGGAATCCTGCTGGCCG
>DASZYR010000050.1:0-6658 GCA_035545255.1 Rhodanobacteraceae bacterium | reverse complement strand
ATCGAGCAGAGATCACCTCACCAGGCCGGCCCCATCGACGGACACGACGTGCCGGACGAGATCGCGCCGCTGGTCCGTGCGCTGAACGGACTTCTGAACCGGCTGGGCGAGGCGCTCGACAACGAAAGGCAGTTCACCGCGACGGCGGCGCACGAGCTTCGAACGCCGCTCGCTGGCGCGCTCGTCCATGTCGAGAACGCACGGGAAAGCGAAACAGCCGAAGAACAGCAGTCGGCTCTCGCGCAAGCACGCGCGGCGATCCATCGCATGAAGAGGCTCGTCGACCAGATGCTCGAGCTCGCGCGATGGGACTCGGCGGCTGCAGGAAAACCGCGGGACACCGTCGATCTTCCCGCGCTCGTCGATGCGCAGATCGGCGAGGTGGCAAGAACGGCGGACCGGCTTGGCGTCACGTTCGTGCGCGCGTTCGACGGCAATGCCCGAATCGTCTCGGGCTGGGAAGCGGGCCTGCGCGTGCTCGTGCGCAATCTTCTCGACAACGCGTCACGCCACGCGGGACACGGCGCCGTCGTCGTCGTCGAGATCTCCCGTGATGACGAAAACACGCTGCTCGCCGTTACCGACAACGGACCCGGCATCCCCGAAGATCGCAGGGAGGCCGTGTTGCACCGATTCCAGCGTGGCGACGAGAGCGCGAGCGAGGGCGTCGGACTCGGCCTGCCGATCGTCAAGCGGATCGCTGAAGTGCATCGCGCGTCGCTCCGTCTCGTCAGCGGACCCGAGGCACGCGGGCTGCGCGTCGAAGTGAGATTGCCGGCTTGACGCGCGATCCGGCCAATCTTCCCGCTTCGATCGTTCCGGGATCACCCGGGTCCGCGTCGGCCGGAACGGTCCGGCGCTGGCAATGGTTGCTGGCGATCGCGGTGCTGTTCCAGGCGCTCGCTTTTCAAGGCTGGCGTGCGCTCTACTCGCCCGACGAGGGCCGCTACACGAACGTCGCTCTCAACATGATCGAAAGTGGCGACTGGATGCGCCCGATGCTGCATCCGGAGGTCGAGCATTGGGCCAAGCCGCCGCTCAGCTACTGGAGCATTGCCGCCAGCATCGAAGCGTTCGGACGCACCGAGTTCGCTGCCCGTCTGCCCGGCGCCCTCGCGTTCGGCCTGACCGCGATCCTGCTCGTACGCATCGGCCGTCGCGCCGTTCCCGAACAGCCGTGGCTGCCGGCTATCGTCTACGCGACGTCGGCGTTCCCGTCGGTCGCGTCGAATCTCGTGACGACCGACAACCTTCTCGCCCTCTGGGAGACAGGCCAGGCGCTTGCGTTCCTCGAGCTCTGGTCGGCCGCGGACGAGAGAGCACGCCGCTTGTGGCGCTGCCTGCTCTGGCTCGCCGCCGCGTTGGCGTTCATGACCAAGGGTCCGCCCGGCCTTCTCGCCCTCGCCGCCTGCATCCTGTTCGCCGCGATCCGGGAGCGATGGGCCGGCGTGCGGCGCCTCTTCGGCCGGGATGCGCTGATCCTCTTCGTCGTCGTCGGCGGCGCGTGGTACGCGACGGTCGCCGCGCGCGAGCCCGGAATCTGGCACTACTTCCTGGTCGAGGAAGTCGTCAATCGCGTCGCGACCGACAAGATGCATCGCAATGCGGAATGGTACGGCGCGCTCAAGGTATACGCGCCGACGTTGCTGCTCGGCGCGTTGCCGTGGTGGCCGTTCGCGATCCGGCGGATGCTTTCGGCGAGGCGCGGACGGAACGCGCCGGCGCGCGACGATGCGACGCTGTTTCTTCGCTGCTGGATCCTGCTTCCGCTCGCGGTCTTCGTGCTCGCGCGATCGAGGCTGCCCCTCTACATCCTTCCGCTTTTCGCACCGCTGGCCGTCGTGATGGCGCGCGCGCTCGCGCCGATCGATTTCCGGTCCGTCCGCTTGCGGATCGCGCTGTGCGCCTGGTGCGCGGTCCTGCTCGGCGCGCGCATCGTTCCGTCTTACATGCATTTCGAGGACGACGATCGCGCGCTCGCGGACGCATTGCGTCGCGAAGCGCCTGCGATTCCCGATGAAGTCGCGTTCGTGGAGATCGAGCCGCGCTTCGGCTTGCGGTTCTATCTCAACAGCGAGGTCGAGCGCCTCGACCTGCCTGGCGACGCGCCCAACCGTCGCGCGCAGGACATCGGCAGCGAGATGCTGGAGAAAGAAGGATGCCGCCTGCTCGTCGTGCCCGAAAAGCATCTCGATCGCCTGGATTCCTATCTTGCGGACCACGCGATTCCCTACCGGCGCCTGCCCGATGCGCGCGGCTTCGCCGTGCTCGCGCAATCGACGCCCGATTGCGAAGCCTATCGGCCCTGATCGTGCAACGGGACAGCCGAAATCCTTCGTGCATTCGGCAGGCGGGGATGCGCAGCGCCCCCGACCTCACCCTTGAATGGAAAACATGCGCGCGCCCGCTCACCTTCGGGACATGACGAGCAAGGTTCCGGAAGCCGATTCGGGCTTCTGGCTCGTCAAGATCGCCGCGACCACGCTCGGAGAAACCGGCGCGGACGCCCTCTCCATGTCGCTCGGGCTCGGCTATCTCGTCAGCACCGGATTCCTCGCGATCACGTTCGCCATCGCGGTTTGTGCGCAGATTGCATCGAAGCGGTTCAATCCCCTGCTTTACTGGCTCGCGATCGTCGCGACGACCACGATCGGCACGACGATCGCCGATTTCGCGGATCGATCCCTCGGCATCGGCTACGCCGGCGGCAGCGTGCTTCTGCTCGTGCTGCTTCTGGCATCGCTGATCGCATGGCATCGGATACTGGGGACGATCGCCATCGACAGCGTTTCGACGCCGCGAGCCGAGACGTTCTACTGGATCACGATCATGTTCTCGCAGACGCTCGGAACAGCGCTCGGCGACTGGATCTCGGACAGCGCAGGCCTCGGCTATACCGGCGCGATGGCGATCTTCGGCAGCATGCTGCTGGCGGTAACCGTCGTCTGGTTCCGGACGCGCGTTTCGCGAACAGCTCTCTTCTGGATCGCGTTCGTGCTCACGCGGCCGCTCGGCGCCGTCGTCGGCGATTTTCTGGACAAGCCGGTCGAAAGCGGCGGCCTTGCGCTCAGCCGATTCGGAGCGTCGGCCGTGCTGCTCGCGCTGATGCTCGCGGTCATCCTTCTTTTTCCCCAACGACCGGCGCGTCGCGCGCATTGATCGAAGCGCAACCGTTCGCCTGCGCTCGGCTGCGCGAAAATCGGTCTCGACCGGCCCGCCCGAAAACCTCGCGAAATCCGCTCGCCGGACGATGCCGGGCCTCAGCGCGCGAGCGCGCTCATCGCGCCCCACGGATCGTGCGTGTGGGCCACGCTGACGATGAAGAGGTACACCACCAGCGCGGCGCCGTAACTCGCCGCGCGGATGCCGCTCGTCCTTCCCCGCTTCAGCGCGATCGAGCCGAGCACGACGTAGACGACCAGGAAGAGCACCTTGACCGTCAGCCATGCCTGCACGAACGGATATTGATGGAGCAGCGTCACGAGCATCAGCGCCGCGGTCAGCAAGGTGGTGTCGATGGCGTAGGAAGCGTAACGGAGAGCGGCGTGGTTGGCGTGCGACCAGCCGAACATCCGCATTCCGCCGCGAAGCGCGAACAGCGAGCCGGACAGGACGACGCACAGGACATGCACGAACTTGATGTCGGGATAGAACTCGATCATGCGTTCCGCACGCCTCTCATCCCGGCTTGCCGTCCAGACGCGGCCGCGCGTAGATCCCGATCGAACGCACGACCCACGGCAGGAACGCGACGAGCCAGCCGAACGCGGCGAAGACGAGCCAGCGCTGCATGTCCGGGGCAAGCTCGGCGTAGATGCGAAGCGCGGCAACGATCTGCAGCAGGCCGAACGTGAGCCACGGTATCGGACCCATCGCGAGCGGGCGTCCCGAATGCCCGTGCGTGACGCGCGTGACCATCGCGACGAGCATCGAGCCGAAGAATCCGACCGTCAGCGCATGCACCGGTGCGCGGCCGAGACGGAACGCGCCGTCGGCGAACAGCATCAGGCTTTGCGCGGCGAACAGGAAGAACGCGACAGGCAGCCACGCGAACGCGAGATGGAGAGCAGCGAGCAATCCCGGTTTCCTGCATTTCCACGGCTGCCATGCGATCCAGTGGCCGAGGAAGCAGAGCGCGAGCGGCACGTCGGCGAGCCACAGCCACTCGAAGCGATGCGCGAGTTCGAGTGCGAGGTGCGCGATCAGGAGCGCGCCGGCCAGCGCAAGGCTCCATGCCGGACGCGCGACGCGATACAACGGCCCGACGACGCTCGCCGAGAAAAACGGGATCATGCGATGACAGACCGTGAAGTAGATCGGCAGCAGGAGGCCGAACGTGCCGAGCTTGATCGCGAAGATCGCGAACGTCCACGGCGCGCCGAGCGCGAAGGCTTCGAACGCGGCAAGACCGGAGGCGCCGAGCACGAGCGCGATGAAGCACGACAGCGCGTGACGATCGCGCGCGCGATTGCGCACGAGCACGGTCCCGAGCGCGAAGCATCCCGCTATCCATCCCGCGAGCATCGCGGCAAGACCGATGGCGAGCAGCCGTTTCGAGCCGAGCAAGCCCGCGTGCGCCAGAAGGTATCCGCCGAAAAGTCCGGCGAAGACGGGAACGTACGCTCGGCGCGTCAACGCCGGCTGGCTCATCCAGCGCGGAAAGACCGTAAGCAGGAATCCGAACATGAAGAGAGGAAGCATGCCGTACTGCGTCAGCACCGCATGCGCCCATCCGGCCGGAACCGGGGGTTCGGGAAAGGCGTGACCGAGCCGCGGCGCCGCGAGGTAGCACGCCCACCAGAGCATCGAGAGCAGGATCGTCGACGCTCCCGCAAAAAACATCAGCCGATGCGGCGCGGCGGCAAGCTGCGCGCCGAGCGCCGCCGGATTCAGGGCGCCCGAGCGGTGCGATGCCGCTTCGGTCCGGTCCGCCGCACCGGCCGGCGCGTCCGTTTTTTCCGCGCGATGCATGTCCACGGCGTAAGCCCGGTCAGGCGCCGTGCGCCGGCAATGGACGGTCCGCGGCCGGAAGCGAAATCCTGCGCGGGGCGATCCAGAGCCGCAGCACGAACCAGCCGAACAGGAGCGCGCCGACCGCGAACAGCGTGTCGCCCGGCATGCGCATCCAGACGAGCAGGTGGATCAGCGGTCGGCCCATGAACTCCTCGGAGCGCGCGTACCAGTAACCGTGCTCCAGCGCCGCCGACAGCTGCAATACGCCGAGCGGCAGCAGCGTCAGGAGCGCCATCAGCGAGAGCCCGATGTTGAGCAGCCAGAACGATCCGCGCAGCCAGCCCGGGTTCCATTCGACTTCGGGCTTGAGGCCGCGCAGGCAGAACAGCATCAGTCCGAGGCCGAGCATGCCGTAGACGCCGAACAGCGCGGTATGTCCGTGCAACGGAGTGAGGTTCAGGCCCTGCATGTAATAGAGCGCGAGCGGCGTGTTGATCAGGAACCCGAAGAGCCCCGCGCCGACGAGATTCCAGAACGAGACGGCGAGGAAAAACAGGATCGGCCAGCGGTAGCGCGCCATCCACGGCGTCGCGCGTCCGTGCGACCAGGTTTCGTACGCTTCCATGCCGATCAGCGCGAGCGGCACGACTTCGAGCGCCGAGAACGACGCGCCGAGCGCGATCACCGCGGTCGTCGTGCCCGCGAAGTAGAGATGATGGAACGTGCCGAGCACGCCGCCCGCCATGAAGACGAACGTCGCGAACAGCACGTTGACCGTCGCGGTGCGCGCGCGCACGAGCCCGAGCTTGACGAAGAGGAACGAGATCACGGCGACCGCGAACACCTCGAAGAAACCCTCGACCCAGAGATGCACGACCCACCAGCGCCAGTATTCGACGACCGAGAGATGCGTGTGCTCGCCCCACATGAGGCCAGCTCCGTAGAACGCCGCGATGGCGATCGTCGAGAGGAACAGGAGGCCGACGATCGACGCGAGATCGTCCTTGCGCCGGAGCGCAGGCCAGAGCGCGCGTCCGACCAGCACGAGCCAGAGGATCAGCCCGACGAACAGGAAGATCTGCCAGAACCGCCCGAGATCGACGTATTCCCAACCCTGGTGGCCAAACCAGAAATTGTTCGCGAGCCCGAGCTTCTGCATGACCGCGAACCATTGCCCGGCGAACGCGCCGACGACGATGACCAGAAGGCAGACCCAGAGCACGTTGACGCCGAGCCGCTGGAATTTCGGCTCGTGACCCGAAACGGCCGGCGCGATGTAGAGTCCGGTGCCGAGCCACGCGGTCGCGATCCAGAGCACGGCGAGCTCGGTGTGCCACGAGCGCGTCAGCGAATACGGCAGGATCTGCGAGATCTCGAATCCGTAGAACTGCTTCTCGACCTGATAGTGCGCCGTCACCGCGCCGAGCAGGATCTGCGTCAGGAACAGCGCTATCACGATCCAGAAATACTTCGCCGTCGCGCGCATCGAAGGCGTGACGACGAGGCTCGCCAGCGGATCGCTAGCCGGCGGTTCGAGATGGGGTTCCTTGTTGTGCCAGACCGCGTAATGCCAGGCGAGAAGCCCGATGCCGGCGATCATGAAGAGCACGCTGAAAACGGTCCAGAGGAACGCGCTCGACGTCGGCGTGTTGCCGACGACGGGATCGTACGGCCAGTTGCTCGTGTAGCTCATCGTCGAGCCCGG
>DASZYR010000049.1:0-9547 GCA_035545255.1 Rhodanobacteraceae bacterium | reverse complement strand
CTCGGCGAATCGGTCGCGATCTGCGAGCAGATCGGCGATCCCGCCGCAGCGAAGGGGCTCGTCGATCGCCGCGTCGTGCGCGTCGTGACGCCGGGCACCGTGACCGACGAATCGCTGCTCGATCAGCGACGCGACAACCTGCTGCTCGCGATCGCGGCGAACAAGGAATCCGAAGCCGCTCGCTTCGGGCTCGCGTGGGTCGATCTCGCCTCGGGCCGCTTCGCGCTGAGCGAAGTCGCCGGCGCCGAAGCGCTCGCCGCGGAACTCGCGCGGCTTGCGCCAGCCGAAACGCTCGTCGGCGAGGACGTCGCCTGGCCGAAGGTCGTCGCCGCCCTGCCCGGCCTTCGCAAGCGCGGACCCTGGCATTTCGATACCACGACGGCGACGCGCGAGCTCGCGCGCTTCTTCGGCACGCGCGATCTCTCCGGCTTCGGCTGCGCGAACCTGCCGCTCGCGATCGCGGCTGCGGGAGCGCTGCTCGGCTACGTCGAGGAGACGCAGAAGGCGGCGCTGCCGCACATCGGCGGTCTCGCGATCGAGAACGCCGGCGAGACGATCGCGCTCGATGCGGCGACGCGGCGCAATCTCGAGCTCGATGCGCCACCGGGCGGCAATGCCGAGCACACGCTCATCGGCGTGCTCGATCGCACGATCACGCCGATGGGCGCGCGCCTCCTGCGGCGCTGGCTGCATCGTCCGCTGCGCGACCGCACCGCCGTCGCCGCGCGGCGGCGGGCGGTCGATGCGCTGCTGGCGACCTCCTCGCACGAGGCGTTGCGCGAGGTCCTGCGCGGCATCGGCGATCTCGAACGCATTCTCGCGCGCGTCGCGCTGCGCTCGGCGCGTCCGCGCGATCTCTCGACCTTGCGCGACGGACTGAAGCTGGCGCCGCGGCTTCGCCAGGCCATCGGCCATGCGCTCGTTCCAGCGCGCGAGCAGCGGGAAGAAGCGAGCGACCGCACGTCCCGCGAAGAGCCGGCGTTGCTGAACGCCCTCCTCGACGAGATCGGCGATCACGCCGAGACGGCCGATCATCTGGCACGCGCGATCGTCGAGACGCCGCCGGCGATCCAGCGCGACGGCGGGGTGTTCCGCGAAGGCTGCGACGCCGAGCTCGACGAGCTGCGCGCGCTCGCGACGAATGCCGATCGCTTTCTCGTCGATCTCGAGGAACGCGAAAAGGCCGCGACCGGCATCGCGACGCTGAAAGTCGGCTACAACCGCGTGCACGGCTACTACATCGAGATCAGCAAGGGACAATCGGACAAGGCGCCTGCGCACTACGCGCGCCGGCAGACGATCAAGGGCGCCGAGCGCTACGTCACCGACGAGCTGAAGCAGTTCGAGGACAAGGTGCTGTCCGCGCGCGAGCGCTCGCTGATGCGCGAGCGCTCGCTGTACGAGGGCGTGCTGGATTTCCTGACCGAGCGCCTCGCGCCACTCAAGGCCGCCGCCGAGGCGATCGCGACGCTCGACGTGCTCGCCGATTTCGCCGAGCGTGCCGAAGCGCTCGGCTGGAACGCGGCAGAGCTTTCGGACGCGCCGGGCATCCGCATCGAGCGCGGACGGCATCCCGTGGTCGAAGCCGTGCGCGAGGAGCCGTTCGAGCCGAACGATCTCGCGCTCGACGACGCTCGCCGCATGCTGATCGTCACCGGCCCGAACATGGGCGGCAAATCGACCTACATGCGCCAGGCCGCGCTGATCGTGCTGCTCGCGCACATCGGAAGTTTCGTGCCGGCCGCGAGCGCGACGATCGGGCCGATCGACCGCATCTTCACGCGCATCGGCGCCGGCGACGATCTCGCCCGCGGGCAATCGACGTTCATGGTCGAGATGAGCGAGACCGCGAACATCCTGCACAACGCGACGGCCGAAAGCCTCGTGCTGATGGACGAGGTCGGCCGCGGCACGTCGACGTACGACGGCCTTGCGCTCGCGCGCGCGGCCGCGATCCAGCTCGCGACGGCCAACCGCGCGTTCACGCTGTTCGCGACGCATTACTTCGAGCTGACCGAACTCGCCGCGCAGCACGAAGGCATCGCGAACGTGCATCTCAATGCCGTCGAGTACCACGATCAGAAGCAGGGCGACCAGCTGGTCTTCATGCACGCGGTCAAGGAAGGCCCGGCGAACCGGAGCTTCGGCCTCCAGGTCGCCGCGCTCGCCGGCGTGCCGAAACGCGTCGTCGACGATGCGCGCCGCTATCTCTCGACGCTCGAAGGCGGAGCGGCCGCGCGATCGGCCGCGATGCCGCCTGCGCCGCAGCTGGGACTCTTCGATGCGCCGCGCGCTTCGCCCGTCGAAGACGCGCTGCAATCGATCGATCCCGACGCGCTGAGTCCGCGCGAAGCGCTCGATGCGTTGTATCGGCTGAAGAAGCTCGGCTCTTGACCGTCGCGCGAGCTTCATCCCCCAGAACGAGCGTTATCAAAAAAAACGGGCGGCCCTCGCGGGGCCGCCCGGCACTTGCGTTGCTTTTCGCGAATGTCCTCGGCGGCTGCGACGCGCCGCTCACCCGCCGGGGGAGCAGCTCTGCAGCGGCGCGCCGAGTCGCGTCAGCGCGATCTCTCCGCTCTTGCCGCTCATCTCGCCGGCCGTGAACGCGTAGTCGAAGGTCGCGGACGTGCAGCTGTCGAACGTCAGCGTCGCCGTTCCGACCGGCGTGGTCGTCACGACATCCGGCGCGTCGAACGTTCCTCCGGTCGACTCGTAGATCGTGAGGTCGTCGAGCGCGTCCGTGCCGCTCGTCGTGTGCGCGCCCTGCGCCGAGAACCAGCGCTGGCCCGCCTCGCCCTGCGATTCGCCGTCGATCGCGTAGGTGTACCAGCCGAGGAACACCTGCATGTTCACCGGATTGACGTTGACGATGAAACCCTGCCCCGCGGTCGCCGGATCGAACCACGTGCCCGAAAGGCCGAAGTCGCTCGGCGGCGGCGTGGTCGTCGACGTACCCGTGTCGGCGCATTCGACGTTCGGCATCAGCGCGAGCAGCGGGATCGAGCCCGACGGACCATCGTCGAAGGCGTACGTGAAAAGGCCCGATGTGCACGAATAGAACGTCAGCGTTCCGCTGCCGACGGCAACCGCGTTCGTGATCGGCGGCGCGAGGAAATTGCCACCGGTATTCTGGTAGATCGTGACGCCGGTCGACGTCGCGCCGGGCTCGATCGAGCTATCGAGCGAGAACCAGCGCTGCGTTTCCGGTCCGCCGATCGCCGTGCCGAACGTGTACCAGGCGCCGAACAGATAGACCGGATCGCCCGGCGACATCACGAACTCGAAGCCCTGTCCGCTCGACGCCGGGTCGTACCAGGCGCCGGTGAGGCCTTCCTGCGAGACATCGAGCGCGTACGGAACGGTGCCTGTCGGACCGAACGCGACATGATCGAACAGCGCATCGCCTACCGATCCCGTGGACCCGAGGCTCGCATAGAGGACGACGCGCGCCGACAACGTGCCGTCCGGCAATGCGGTATCGGTGAGCGCGAGCTCCTGCCATTCGTTGTTCGCGTCGATCGCGGCGGTCGACACGGGATCGAGCGGCGTTGCGCATGCGGCGTCCGAATAGGACTGCACGACCAGCGCCGCCGTGCCGCCGCTCGGCCGGACGAGGGCGTGCAGATCGACGTTCGCGCTGTCGTCGATCGTGATGCAGGCCGACTCTGCCGCGGCTCCGGAAGCGGAATCGCCCGCCAGATGCAGTGCCGGCGCAGTCGGAAGTCCGTTGTCGGCGTCGATGTCGACGGTTCCCGCTTCGCTGGCCAGCGACCATCCATCGAGCCCGCTGTTGAAATCCGGATTCTCGACGAGATTCGCAGCTTGCGCGGCGAGCGGCGCCAAAACGCCGCTCAGCAGAACGACGAGCGTTCGCGAAGCCATGTCGCGCTCCTTCTGTTGGTCAGGGAGCCCGAAGCGTAACTCCGCGACCGCGCGCATAGGCTAAACAATGAATAAAGAGGCAGATCGCGCGCGACGCCCGATCGAAATCGCGAGGCGCATCGAGAAACGCGCCGGTATCGGTCGATGTTCAGCGCTCAGAAAGCATCGATGTCGCCGAGCGCGCGGATCAGGCGCCGCGCGCGTTTGTCAGGCTTCGTCGCCGGCTTTGCACGATCGGCGCCTTCGAGCCTGCGCTCTTCGCGCCGCATCTCGCGTCGCGCACGACTTTCATCGGTCTCGCGATAAAGCGCCTGCGCGGTCGACGCGGAACCGCGCTGCCCGGAGATTCCCTCGACGACGACGCTCCAGACTTCGTCGCCGCGCCGGATGCGCAGGCGATCGCCCACGTGCACGGAACGCGACGGCTTCGCGCGAGCAGTGTTCACTTCGATCCGCGCAGCTTCGATCGCCTGCTTCGCGAGCGAGCGCGTCCTGAAGAAACGCGCGGCCCAGAGCCAGACATCGAGGCGCACGGAAGGGTTTGCCGCATCGCGAAGCGCGCCGTCTTCGTTCATCGTCTTCTCGTGCTGGCGGGATCGAGCCGGATCCATGGAAAAGGCGTGCTCAATCGCGATCCGCGTCGGATTCCTGCGGCTCGACGCGCGAACGGAACAGACGCTCGAAAGGTCCGCCGCAGGCGATCGCCACGAGACCGAACACGATCGCGAGCGCAGCGACGAGATACGCGCCGGCTCCGCTTGCGACGCCGAGCAGGGCCGCGAGCCAGATCGCCGCCGCCGTCGTGAGCCCGCTGACGCGGCGCGTCGACGGATCGCGCAGGATGACGCCGGCGCCGAGGAAACCGATGCCGGTCAGCACGCCCTGGATCACGCGGCTCAGCGCGTCGAGTCGCTGCGATGCATCTTCTCCCGGCGGCATCACGACGACGACCGCAAGCGCCGCGCCGAGGCTGACGAGAGCATTCGTGCGCACGCCGGCCTGCTTGTGGTGCAGATCGCGGTTGAGACCGATGACGGCGCCGCAGGCGACGGATGCCGCGAGCCTTGCGGCGATGTCGAGGCTGGCATCGATCATGCGACCACCTGTTGCGACGCGGAGTCGTCGATCTTGCGCGGCGGCGACGCGCGCGGCAACTCCCTCGCGGCGCGTACGACGAGACGAGCGTAGGGCAGCCCGCGGTCGCGTGGCGACGATGCGCGCGATCGCGATTCCGCAGCGTGGCCGCGCCGCCGCGTTTCACTTCGCCTTGCTCTCGCCTCTGCGCTTCGCAAGCGCGCTGCGCAATGGACGCAGGAACGCGCGCGGCGTGCAGCGCGTCACCGAGACCTTCGGCGTCGCGTGCCATTCGGCGCAGTCGGCGATCGCACCGGCAACCGCGCCGGCCAGCGCATCGTCGGGCGCGACGCCGTCTTCGAGAAACAGCGCCTTGACCTCGAAACGACCTTCCGCGCGATGCGCCTTCGCATCGAGCCGGCCGATCAGGCGGCCGCGATCGAGAATCGGCAGCACGTAGTAGCCGAACACGCGTTTCGGCTCCGGCACGTAACATTCGATGCGGTAGTCGAAGCCGAACATCGCACTCGCGCGCTCGCGGTCCCACACGACCGGATCGAACGGCGACAGCAACGTCGCGTGCGTGGCGCGCAATCGTCCGCGCAGGGCCGCGTCGAGCGATCCGCGGTGATCGGGGTGCACGTACCCCGGCGCTGGCCAGCCGTCGACATCGACGCGCAAAAGCTCGCCGCGATCGACATAGCCGTCGAGATCTGCGTCCTTGAGGCGCCGGCCGCTGCGGAAATAGTCGGCAATCCATCGCGCCTCCGTCACGCCGAGCGCGCGCACGGCGTCGAGCGCGAACGCGCGTCGCATTTCCTCCGGTTCCGCAACGGCGCCGGGCGCGACCTTCATCGTCGCGAGCACGCGCTCGGCAAGGTCGTAGACGCGCTGGAAGCGCTCGCGACGCGCGATCATCAGCTCGCCGAGCGCGAACAGCGCTTCGAGCCAGCGCTTCTCGTCCTTCCAGCCCCACCAGCCGCCCTTGTTTTTCGGCTCGCGGCTCTCGAAGTCGGCCGCTCTCAGCGCACCGGTCTCGCGGATTCGCGTCAGTACCGCATCCATCGCGATGCGCTGCTCGCGGCGCATGCGCTCGGCGTGCTTCATCGCCCAGTGGCCTTTCCGCTCGAGCGCATGGCGGCGATGCAGCGGATAGTCCTCGGCCGGCGCGAAGCACGCCTCGTGCGCCCAGCATTCGAAGATCGCGCCCGATTCGAGCAGCGCGTCGAGCCATTCCGGCGCGTAGCTCCCGAGACGCGAGAACAGGACGAGGTAAGGGCTTCGCGCGACGACGTGGATCGTGTCGATCTGCAGGACGCGCATGCGCTCGATCGCGGCGAGCACGTCCGCCTTGCGCGCGCGGCGGCGCGGACGCGCGAGCAGACCCTGCGCCGCGAGATGCAGCAGCCGGGCCTGGTTTGCCGTGATGCGCGAAGGCGCGCTCATGCGCGGAGACGATCAGCTTCGTGGCGTCAGGATCGCGCCGAGCCGGTCCGGCGAGCCCGCGATGCGTTCGAGATGCGGATACCGCAGTCCGCCGCGATAGTCGATGCGGAACGTCCGATAGATCTCGCCCGCGTGCACGAGAAGATCGAGCGGCGCGCCTTTCGCAGCCGCAGCGATCGCGTCCTTCAGGCGATCGATCGAGAATTCGCGTCCCTGCACGGCGACCAGTGTCGCGCCGGGCGCGATGCCCGCGCGGAATGCGGGGCCGTCCCAGCGCACGTCGCTGATCTTCGAGTCCTTCATCGAGATCGTGAGGCCGATCGAGGTCGAGAAATCGGCGCTCTTGCTGCGCGTTTCCGCGGTCTTCTGGAAATCGCTCGGCTGATCGGTGTAGGCGAGCTTCCATCCGGCCGCGGCGAGGCCATCGAGCGGCGGCGCGTGCGCATCCAGGCGCTGGCGGAGAAAGTGCGCCCAGTCGAACCGCGCGATCTTGTCGAGCGCGGCGACGACGTCTTCGAACGTGTACGGGACGACGTTCCACTTTCCATCGTCGATACCGAAGAAGGCGCGCGCGAAATCGTCGAGCGAGCGCCGCTCGCCCGAGAGCTCGCGCAGCTTCGCGTCGACGGCAAGCCAGATCAGCTGGCCCGCGCTGTAATAGTCCTCGCTCATCTGGTAGTTGCGGTACGCGAGCGGACGGCGCGCCGCGGCGACCGGGTCGTTCGTCGTGTCCTGCACGTTGCGCCAGCCGAAGCCGGGACGGTTGTCGGCATAGCGCGAAGCGACGAGCGCGATCGCATCGCGCGCCTGCGCCGCGTTCCACAAGCCGGATCGCGCCGCGAGCACGAAGCCCCAGTACTGCGTCTGTCCTTCGTAGACCCAGAGCAGGCTGTCGCCCATCGGCACGTTGTAGTTCGGCGTCGCGAGGTCGGCGGGCCGGCGGAACTTGCCGTTCCACGAATGCGTGTATTCGTGAGCGAGCAGATCGCGCGACGGCATCTCGCCGTTCCACGCCGAGAAGTAGCCGGGATCTGTGCCGTTCTCGCTCGATCGGTGATGCTCGAGGCCGATGTGCGAGAGCTGGCCGGAAAGCGCGAGCAGGAGATCGTAATGATCGTAGTGATGCGAGCCGAACAGCTTGCCTGCCTGCTCGACGAGCGCGCGATGCGCCTTCAGCTGGACGGGCGTGATCTCGAGATCCTTCGCCTCGTCGGCAACGACGTCGAGATGCACGGGCGCCTTCGCATCCGGCGCGAGATCGACACGCTTGAAGTAGCGGCCGGCGAAGATCGGCGAATCGACCAGCGTCTCGAGGCTGACCGGCTTGAACGCGACGACGTTCTCCGCGGTGACCGGCGCCGACTCGTCGAGCGCCGTGCCGAGCTGGAAGTTTTCCGGCAGCTTCACGCTCGCGGCGAACTCGATGCGGCTGGCGTTGTGGCCTGCCGGATACAGCAGCACGGTGTTCCATTGCAGGTTCAGGAGGTCGGGCGTCATCACGACGCGGCCCTGACCTGCATCCTGCGGCGAGAGGAACTCGAAATCGGCGACGAGCGTCGTCGCGCCTTGCGGAACATCGAGATGGAAAGCGTAGACGTCGGTCGAATCGCGCGCCCACGGGAGCGGCTTTCCGTCGACGCTGAACGCGAGGCCGGCGATCTTGTCGACCGGGCCGCGCGGCGAGTGATTGCCGGGCAGCCACTGCGGATAGAAGAGCGTCAGCGCGCCGCCTTGCGCCGGAATCTCCTCGTGGACGCGGAAGATTCGATGGTCGAGATCGGTCGCGTCGACGGCGAGCTTCAGCGTTCCGGGATATTCGATATCGGCGGACGGCGGCGTTTCGGCGCGAACCGCGCCGGCGACGAGGAACATCGCGGAAAGTGCGGCGCCTGGAATCGGGTTCATGCCTTGCGTTTCCTTTGGATCGTGACGAACATCGAATGGCCGGATGCCGGCCCAAGCCTTCCCTCACCCGCGCCGCCGGCGCGGCCTCTCCCGCAAGCGGGAGAGGCGAAAAGCCGGCGATTGCGATCTGCCCGCCCGACACCCGATCATTGGCGCGACGACGTTCGCGAAAGACACGATGGCGCTCTCAGCCGAACTCCTCGACCAACTGCGCACAACGTTCGGCAGCGACGGCCTCGTCACCGACGAAGCCGAGCGCCTCGTCTACGGCTACGACAACTCGCGCCGCGAGGCGATGCCCGATGCCGTCGTGTTTCCGGTCGCGCACGAGCAGGTCGTCGCGCTCGTCGCCACATGTCGCACGCACCGCGTCGCTCTGATCGCGCGCGGACGCGGCACGAACACGACCGGCGCGACCGTGCCGACGCAAGGCGGCATCGTCGCCTCGTTCGAACGCATGAATCGCATCCTCGCGATCGATCCCGGCAACCGCATCGCGATCGTCGAGCCCGGCGTGCTGAACGCCGACCTGCAATCGGCGCTGAAGCCGCATGGACTTTTCTGGCCGCCCGATCCGACGTCCGCGCCGTACTGCACGATCGGCGGCAACCTCGCCTGCAACGCCGGCGGGCCGCGCGCGGTGAAGTACGGCGCGACGCGCGACAACGTGCTCGCGCTTCGCGCCGTCGCCGGAACCGGCGAGGACTTCCGCTGCGGCAGCGCGACGACGAAAGGTGCGACGGGCTACGATCTCACGCGCTTCCTCGTCGGCGCCGAAGGCACGCTCGCCGTCATCACCGAGGCGACGCTGAAGCTGACGCCGCTGCCCGCATCCAAGCGCACGCTGCGCGCGACGTACACGGACATCGAATCCGCCGCCGCCGCCGTCGCGCGCATCATGGCGCAGCCGGCGACGCCGTCGGCGCTCGAATTCCTCGACGCCGAATCGCTGCGCCTCGCACGCATGCACGGCGGCGACTCGGTGCCGGAAGCCGGCGCGCTGCTGCTGATCGAAGCGGACGGCGCGGATGCAGCGCTCGACGCCGCGGTCGATGCCATTTCACGCGCGGCGCGCGGAAGCGGATTCGTCGAGCTTGCGGTCGCGGGAAATGCCGATGAAATCGCTGCGCTCTGGACCGCGCGCAAGGCGCTGTCCCCGGCGCTGCGCACGATCTCGCCGAAGAAGATCAACGAAGACGTTGTCGTTCCGGTCAGCCGGATTCCCGAGCTCGTCGCGGCA
>DASZYR010000048.1:0-8233 GCA_035545255.1 Rhodanobacteraceae bacterium | reverse complement strand
CGGTGCATCCGGGCGGTCATTTCTACTCGCCGATCGTCGATCCGGCCGATGCAGCCGCGAATGCCGCGCACATCTGGCCGGAACCTCCTGCCGAGGTCGCCGGCATCGACTTCGACGATGCTTCGCATCGTCACGTGCTCGCAACGCTGTTCCCGCGTTTCTATCCCGGGTTCGACTATGTACAGGAAGGCGCCAAGCGCCTGCGCGTCGTATTCGGCTGCGCGAACGCGTATTTCCGCCATCGCGAGGCGCTCGTGCGCGCGCTCGGCATCGCACCCGAAGCCGCATACGGCGGCGGCAGCCTCTGGCTCGAAGTCGCTGGCTGACGCTTGATAGGTTTCGGCACGCCGCTCCGTTCTGGACAGCATCCCCCGCGTTTTTGCGGGTCCACCGAGGATGCTGCGATGTCCAAGACCCTGATGGCCGCACTGCTGCTCGCGGGCGCGCTCGGCGCGCTTGCGGCATTCGCCGCCGACAAGCCCGAGGCCGGGAAGGCCAACACCGACTCCATCGCGCGCGGCCGCTATCTCGTGATGATCGGCGGCTGCAACGACTGTCACACGCCGGGCTTCGCGCTGTCCGGCGGGCAGGTGCCCGAATCCGGATGGCTCACCGGCGATCGCCTCGGCTGGCAGGGTGCGTGGGGCACGACGTATCCGCCGAACCTGCGGCTTCGGATCAACGACATGGATTTGCCGACATGGAAAGCCTACGCGAAGAACCTGAAAACGCGCCCGCCGATGCCGTACTGGGCCGTCAACACGATGAGCGACGGCGATCTTGAAGCGCTCTGGACCTACGTGCATTCGCTCGGCCGCGCCGGCGAGCCCGCGCCTGCGGCTCTTCCGCCCGGCGTCGCGGCGACGGGGCCGGTCGTTTCGTTTCCCGCGCCGCCGCCGGAGGCTGTGGCGGAGAAGTAGCGCGCACTGCGCGGAACAGCAACGGTGGAAGGCTTTCCCTTCTCCCGCTTCGCGGGAGAAGGTGCCGAAGGCGGATGAGGAGCTTTTCCGCAGCGGCGAACCAAGATCGCCCTGACCTCCCCTCTCCCGCAAGCGGGAGAGGGGAAAGCGGCGGCGAAGCGCGATGGTGCGATCGGCTATGCTTCGCACCGTTCGACTTTCGCAAAGCATCATGGATAACGCATCCCGCACCAGCGGCACCGCCGTCGCAAGCCTCGTCTTCGGCATCCTGTCCTGGATCCTGTTGCCGTTCATCGGTGCGATCCTCGCGGTCGTGCTCGGTCACAGTGCGCGCGGCGAGATCCGGCGCGCACCGGCCGGAGCGATCGACGGCGACGGTATGGCACTCGCCGGGCTGATCCTTGGCTGGTCGCATCTCGCAGTCTTCGCCGCAATCATTGCGTTCGTCTTCATGTTCCTCGGCGGTCTCGCGTTCCTTGCGCACCTCGTGCATTAGCCGCCGCCGGATGTACGCACTCGCGCGACCGTTCCTGTTCTGCCTTGACGCCGAGCGCGCGCACGATCTCGCGCTGGCGTCGATCGACGCCGCGTATCGCACCGGATTCAGTCCGCTCCTCGGCGCGCGGCCGAAGCCGCTGCCGGTCGATGCGTTCGGGCTTCGTTTCGACAATCCGGTCGGACTTGCCGCAGGACTCGACAAGAACGGCGCGCACGTCGATGCGCTCGCTGCGCTCGGCTTCGGCTTCATCGAGGTCGGAACGACGACGCCGCGCGCGCAGCCCGGCAATCCGAAGCCGCGCATGTTCCGGCTGGCCGAATGCGAAGGCGTCATCAACCGTCTCGGCTTCAACAACGAAGGCGTCGATGGGCTCGTGCGGAACGTCGAGCGCGCGAAGTTCGCCGGCGTGCTCGGCATCAACATCGGCCGCAACAAGGACACGCCGAACGAGCGCGCGATCGGCGACTACCTCTTCTGTCTGGAGCGCGTCTACGCACGGGCGAGCTACGTCACGATCAACATCTCCTCGCCGAACACGCAGGGATTGCGCGATCTCCAGGAAGAAGAGACCCTGAAGCGCTTCATCGGCGCGCTGCGCGAAGCGCAGGAACGGCTTGCGTCGAAGCACGGCGCGAAGAAACCCATGCTGTTGAAGATCGCACCCGATCTCTCCGAGTCCGAGCAGGACGCCATCGCCGACGTCGCGATCGCGAGCGGCATCGACGGACTCGTCTGCACGAACACGACGATCGACCGCTCGGCCGTCGCGGGACACCCGCATGCCGACGAAGCCGGCGGCCTTTCCGGCAGGCCGCTGTTCGAAAGATCGACCGCCGTCCTGCGCGGCATGGCGCAACGGCTCGACGGCCGCACCCCGCTCGTCGGCGTCGGCGGCATCCTCTCCGGAAAGGACGCTGCCGCGAAAGTCGACGCCGGCGCGTCGCTCGTGCAGTTCTACACCGGAATCGTCTATCGCGGACCGGCGCTGATCGGCGAATGCGTGGACGTGCTCCGTGCGCGCGGAGCGGCGCGCACCGCATGATCGTCTCGAAAGCGGAAGGAGCCGGCTACACGATCGTCGAGAACGCACCGCTCGACGGCCGCAACACGTTCCGCGTTCCGGCGCGCGCCGGGCTCCTGATCGACGTGCGGCGCCGCGATGCGCTGGCCGAGCTGTTCGGCTTCGCCGCCTTGAGGACGCAGCCGCTGCTCGTGCTCGGCGAAGGCAGCAACATCCTCTTCGCGCGCGACTGGCCCGGCGTCGTGCTGTCGATCGCGACGCGCGGCATCGCGATCGTCGGCTCCGACGAGCACGGCGCGCGCATGCGCGTCGAAGCCGGCGAGAGCTGGAACGATGTCGTGCACTGGTCGCTCGGACAGGGCTTCGCTGGTCTGGAGAATCTCGTCTCGATTCCCGGCACGGCGGGCGCGGCGCCGATGCAGAACATCGGCGCGTACGGCGTCGAGGTGCGCGAGTTCGTCCATCGCGTGGAAGCCTGGGATCGCGGCGAAGCGAGGCTCGTGCATCTCGACAATGCCGCGTGCGAATTCGGCTATCGCGACTCGCTGTTCAAGCGCGAGCCGGAACGCTACGTGATCACGGCGATCGAGCTCGATCTTCCGCGCTCGCGCGCTCCGCGCGTCGATTACGCCGGCGTGCGCGACGAGCTCGCCGCGCTCGGCGTCGCCGAGCCGCGGCCGAGCGCGGTCGCCGAAGCGATCGCCCGGATTCGCATGCGCAAGCTGCCGGATCCGCGCACGGTCGGAAACGCAGGAAGCTTCTTCAAGAATCCCGTGATCGCTGCGGACGCGGCCGAAGCGCTGCGCCGCGCCCACCGCGATGCGCCCGTATGGTCGTCCGGCGAAAGCCAGGCGAAGGTCTCCGCCGCATGGCTCGTCGAAGCATCGGGCTTTCGCGGCGCGCGCGAGGGCGACGCCGGCGTCTCGAGCCAGCATGCGCTCGTGCTCGTGAATCACGGCCACGCAACCGGCGCAGAGATCCTCGCGCTTGCCGAGCGCGTGCAGGCCGGCGTGCGGGCCCGGTTCGGCATTGCCCTTCAGCCCGAGCCGCGCATCGTCTGAGCGCAGTCAACGGCACGGCGCCCGGAAGCGTTGAGCCATCTTGCCGGTTTCGGGCAGGAGGTCACAGAGGCCGCCGCCTGTTCCGGATAGCGTTCGACGATCGCGCCACGCGGCACCGCCGCCGGCCGGAACACATCCGCTCATCGGGGGCTGCATGGCCAGCATTGCCAGCCAATCGTCGTTCCTCGCGTCGCGGCGGCGGCTCTTCGCCGCGCTCGTCGCCAGCGCCGGCGCCGGAGCGACCGATCCGTCGCTCGCGATGCGCCGGCCCGGCCGCATCGGCGCTCGCGATCCCGAGATTCCCGTTGCGCCCGCGTCGGCGACGATGCCGCCCGACGCGATGCGATGGCTGACGCGCGGCACCTTCGGCTTCAGGATCGCCGACTTCGTCGCGTTCAACGCGCTCGGCGCGGACGACGCGTCGCGCTGGGAGGCCTGGATCGCGCGCCAGCTCGCGCCGCCGTCGATCGACGACAGCGCCTGCGACGCGCGGATCGCGGGAGCCGGATTCGTCACGCTCGGCAAGACCGCGAACCAGCTCTGGACCGATCATCATTCGGTCGGCGACAACTACTACATGCGCATGCTGCCGATCGCCGAATGCGAATGCGCGACGCTGATCCGGCAGATCTACAGCCAGCGCCAGCTCTTCGAGCTCATGGCCGACTTCTGGCACGACCATTTCAGCGTGTTCGGATGGGACTACGACGCGGGGCCGATGTTCGTCGCGATGGACCGCGATGCGATCCGGCCGAACGCACTCGGTAATTTCCGCACGATGCTGCAGGCCGTCGGCGAATCGGCATCGATGATGTACATGCTCGATCTCTATGCGAGCGAGGCGGGCCATCCGAACGAGAACTACGCGCGCGAGCTGATGGAGCTGCACACGCTCGGCGCCGAGAACTACGCCGGCATCGTGCGCAATCCCGACAGTCCCGCGAACCTCGCACTGCTCGGCACGTTCACGGCCTGGGACGGCGAGATCGAGCGCCTCAAGTACGTCGACGACGACGTCTACGAGGCGGCGCGCGCGCTGACCGGCTGGACGATCTCCGGCAGCACCTGGCCCTACGATCCGATCGGTACGGCTCCGCTCGGCACGTTCGCCTACGACGACTCAAACCACGATCAGGCGCCCAAGCACATCCTCGCGCGCTACATGGACGCGTATCAGGGCCAGGCCGACGGCACGCTCCTCTTCGACATGCTCGCGCAGCATCCCGGCACCGCGCATTTCCTCGCCGGCAAGCTCTGCCGCCGCTTCGTCGACGACAATCCGCCGCCGTCGCTGGTGCAGAGCATCGCCGACAGCCTGCACGCCAACTGGCAGGCGCCGGACCAGATCGCGCAGGCGCTCGGCCTGCTGCTGCGATCCGCCGAGTTCAAGACGGGCTGGGGCACGAAGATGAAGCGCCCCGCGATGGCCGCGGTCGGCACGTTGCGCGCCCTCAGCGCGGATTTCACGCCGAAGCCCGACAACACGTCCACCTGGACGACGACCGAGGAGTTCGTCTCCCGCCTGCAGGCGGCGGGACATCGCCTCTTCTACTGGCCCGCGCCGAACGGCTATCCGGACGACATGGACGCCTGGTCGAGCACGGGTTCGATGGGCATGACGCTGAAGCTCCTGCCGCGCCTCGTCGAGATGCATCAGGGCTCGGGATACGACAACACCCAGCCGTTCCTCGCCGACGCGCAAGCGCAGACGCTGGCGGTGTTCACCGACGAATCGACGCGCACGGCGGCGAACATCATGGGCTTCTGGTGCGACCGTATCCTCGGCTACCGGCCCCTGCCGACGCACACGATCGCCGTCGATTTCCTGCGCCAGAACGCCGACGCGGACGATCCGCTCGATCTCGTCACCGACGCGACGAACACGCAAGGTCAGCCGCAGCACACCGGCACCTGGAATCTCAACGATCTTTCGAAGCACTACACGATCGCGCGCCTGCGCACCGCGATCGCGCTGATCCTGTGCAGCCCCGAATTCCTGCGCCGCTGACCGGCTCGACCGTCCGCAGGCACGAGTGACATCGCCATGACCCGACTCCACCGCCGCGATTTCCTCAAGAGCTGTTGCGTCGCCGCCGTCGCCGGCGGTATCGGCAGCCGCGCGAAAGCCTATTTCGCTCCGCCATCGCTGATTCCGACGGCGGCGAGCGAAGACACGCTCGTCGTCGTCTTCCTGCGCGGGGCAATGGACGGACTCAGCCTGCTGCCGCCCGGCGCAAGCAGCCCGTTCCGCGGCGACTACGAGACGAACCGCACCGGCACGCGCATTCCGGTTTCGGGCAACGGCGCCGCGCTTGCGCTGCCGAGCACGACATGGGCGCTCCATCCGCGCGCGACGGCGCTCCGCGATCTCTATCAGGCGAACCATCTCGCGGTCGTCGTGGCCGCGGGACAGATGCAGCCGAATCCGGTCGTTCGCAGCCACTTCGAGGCGCAATCGAATCTCGAGTTCGGTCTCGGCGGCGGCGCCGGCAATGGTCTTGGCTGGCTGACGCGCCATCTCGTCAGCGGCGGACTCCCGCCGACCGTGCCCCTGCCGGCGACGTCGATGGGCAGCATCACGGCGTCGAGCCTGCTCGGCAGCACCGATGCGATCACGATGGCGAGCGGATCGGATTTCCGCCTCGACACGTTCCACTGGTCGTGGCAGGACGACGACGCCGCGCACGGTCTCGTCGGCGCCGTCAGCCGCATGAACGATCTCTGGAACGGCTCGACATTCCTCGAGCAGGCCGGCATCGACACGCTCGGCTCGCTCGCGCTGCTGCGGCCGATCGACTTCAATCCGTACGATCCCGACGATCATCCGAACGGCTACCAGCCTTCGGGCGGCGCGAACTACGCGCTCGACTACAACTCGGGATTCGGCGCCCAGCTGCGCAACGTGGCCCAGCTGATCAAGCTCGATCTCGGCCTTCGTGCCGTCACGATCGACCTCGGCAACTGGGATACGCACAACGGGCAGGGCAACCCGACGCAGAGCTACGACTGGTTCGGCAACCAGGTCGAGAGTCTCTCGGAGGGCCTCGCCGCGTTCTACACCGATCTTTCGAGCGATCCCGCGCGGAACTACATGCAGAACGTCAGCGTGATCGTCGTCAGCGAATTCGGCCGGCGCGTGCTCGAGAACTCCGACAGCGGCACCGACCACGGCTACGGCAACGTCCTGCTCGCGCTCGGCGGCGCCGTCAACGGCGGAACGGTCTACGGAAGCTTTCCCGGACTCGACAACCAGAGCCTCTATCAGGGAACCGACGTCGCCGTGACGACGGACTATCGCCAGATCGTTTCCGAAGCGCTGATCCGGCGCATGGCGAATCCGAACATCTACTACGTGTTTCCGGGGTATTCGGGGTATGCGCCGCTCGGGATCTTTCAGGGAACCGATCTGCCGCCGAGCGGATACGACGCGATCTTCGCGGACGGGTTCGATTGACAACTCTTCCGCATTCCCGCGACAGCGGGAATCCAGCGCCTTCATCAGCGGCGCGAAAGCCAGGGCGGTCCCCGCGTCATTCCGGCGGAAGCCGGAATGACGTAATCCGCGGCAACTTGCGAAACGAAGCAGCCGTCAGTCGCCGTCGCTGCACTGGAAGCCGATCAGATCCGTCGACTCGAGCTGATGCGCCTGCCCGATGCTGATCGTGCCGCCTCGGCGAAGTCGCACTTCGTCGCGATGGACGAAGAGCTCGTCGTCGTCGCCGATGCGGATCCAGGTGCCGTTCGTCGAGCGGTCCGCGAAGCTGAAATAGCCGCGCTTCCACTCGATCAGCGCGTGATTGCGCGAGACCCACTCGGTCTCGACGATGAGGCTGTTGCCGGCGTCGCGGCCGATCGTGAACGGCTGCGACAGCTCGTCGAGCTCGAAGGCCTGACTCTTGAAACGCAACGTGAGTGCCGACCGCTGCGGCTCCTCGGCGACCATCTGCACGACACGCTGGACGGTCGTGACGTGCGCGAGGTCCTCCTGCCAGAGCACGTCGACGATCTCGATCGGCTTCAGCTTGCCGAGCACGCGCGCGGTGCCGAGCGGACGCACGCGAAGCCCGGTCGTGTTCGTGACGCCGCGCACCGTGCTGGCGGTCGTGACGATCTGGTCGCGCTTGGCGAGCGTCTTGTCGGCCATGCGCGCGGCCGTGTTGACGGCGTCGCCGAAGACGTCGTTCGCGTCGACGAGCGCATCGCCGTGATGAAGCCCGATGCGGATGCCGAGATTGTCGCGCACGAAATCGGGATCGGTCTTGACGCGCCGCTGCATGTCCGTCGCGGCGAGGAGACCGTTCAGCGGACCGGGGAACGTGCACATGATCTCGTCGCCGATCGTCTTGACCACGCGCCCGCCGTGACGCGCGGCAATCTCCGCGAGCGCGACCAGGACGCCGCCGACGATGCGCATCGCGGCTTCGTCGCCCTTCGCCTCGAACAGCTTCGTCGAGCCGGAGACGTCGGCGAACAGGATCGTGAGGGCGCGGCGCTCGGTCATGGAGCGGACGATGATAGGTGAATCGGCGGATTCGGTGTAGGCGCTTCTTCCCCATGCCGCCTGCGCGCACTTCCCCTCTCCCGCTTGCGGGAGAGGGCAGGGTGAGGGCACGGGTGGTTCGACGCTCCGACTGCCCTCACCCTACCCTCTCCCAAAGGGAGAGGGGAAAAAAGTAGAGAACTTCAGGCGAGCTCGGCCGCGGCCGCGACGACATCGTCATCACCCGGCAAC
>DASZYR010000047.1:0-2945 GCA_035545255.1 Rhodanobacteraceae bacterium | reverse complement strand
CGCTTCTTCTTCGAGCTGCACCGCTTCAATTCCGAGATCGGCCACGCCGCGTTCGACGACGGCAAGCGCGCGAACGCCGCGCTCCTGAAAGCACTGACCGTCGGCGTGCGGGCGCGCGTCGCGATCAGCGGACCGCCGGCGACGGGACATCAGGTGATCGAGGCGTACCGCGCGACGGTCGCCGATCTCGTCGCGTGACGACGGACGTCCGCCCGACAACGATCGCCTCGCCTGAAGATGGAGGTCGGCAAGCCGGCGCATCCCTGCGCCAAGGCGCCGTGCGCATCCCGCACGCCACACTCAACTCGCCGATGTCGCCACGTTAGTGCCGGTTCGCGACAGCGCGATGACACGCGTTTTTCCTCCCGCGCTCGGCGTTTCCGCTCTCCGCTTGGCGGCGTTTCCCTCTCCGCTTGCCGGTGTTTCCTTCTCCGTTTGCCGGCGTTTCCCCTCTCCCGCTTGCGGGAGAGGGCAGGGTGAGGGCACGCCCGCGCAACGTCCCATGGTCTCTCCCAGAAGCCGCCGATCCGGCTCGAAGGATTTCAGGAAACACCGCAACCCTCGCTAGAATGCATTGTTTAGCCGCGACCTCCCCGTGAAAGACCTCCTCCGCGATTCGATCCTCGAAGCCCTGGCCAAGCTGAACGCCGCCGGCACGTTGCCGGCTGGCGAGATCCCGGCATTCGTCGTCGAGCGCACGAAGAGCCGCGAGCACGGCGATTTCGCGACGAACGTCGCGCTGCTCTCGGCCAAGGCCGCGCAAGCGAAGCCGCGCGATCTCGCGCAGGCGATCGTCGGCGCATTGCCGGCGAGCGAGGCGATCGCGAAGGTCGAGATCGCGGGGCCGGGCTTCATCAATTTCTTCCTGAGCCCCGTCGCGTACCGGCGCGAGATCGGCGAGATCCTCGATCGCGGCGACGCCTATGGCCGGAGCACGGGCGGCCGGGGCCGCACCGCTGGTGTCGAGTTCGTCTCGGCGAATCCGACCGGCCCGCTGCACGTCGGCCACGGCCGCGCGGCCGCGATCGGCGATTCGATCGCGCGCGTGCTCGACGCGAACGGCTGGAATGTCGTGCGCGAGTTCTACTACAACGATGCGGGCGCGCAGATCGCGAACCTCGCGCTGTCGGTGCAGGCTCGCTGCCGCGGCATCGAGCCCGGCGATCCGCGCTGGCCCGATGACGGCTATCGCGGCGACTACATCAAGGACGTCGCGCGCGCGTATCTCGATCGCGAGAGCGTGCACGCGGACGGCGAGGACGTCGTCGGCGCGGGCGACGTCGACGATCTCGACGCGATCCGCCGCTTCGCGGTCGCTTACCTGCGCCGCGAGCAGGATGCCGACCTCAAGGCGTTCGGCGTCGATTTCGACGTCTACTATCTCGAGTCCTCGCTTTATCGCGACGGCAAGGTCGAGGAGACGACGCGCCGGCTCGTCGCCGCGGGCCACACTTTCGAGGAAGGCGGCGCGCTCTGGCTTCGCACGACGGAGTTCGGCGACGACAAGGACCGCGTCATGCGGAAGTCGGACGGCAGCTACACGTATTTCCTTCCGGACGTCGCGTATCACATGACGAAGTGGCAGCGCGGCTACGAGCGCGCGATCACCGAGCTCGGCGCCGATCATCACGGCTCGCTCGCTCGCGTGATCGCGGGATTGCAGGCGCTCGACGCCGGCATTCCGAAGAGCTGGCCCGAATACGTGCTGCACCAGATGGTGACGGTCACGCGCGGCGGCGAGGAA
Source organism: Rhodanobacteraceae bacterium (assembly GCA_035545255.1). Lineage (GTDB taxonomy): Bacteria > Pseudomonadota > Gammaproteobacteria > Xanthomonadales > Rhodanobacteraceae > Dokdonella_A. The sequence goes on along the minus strand of DASZYR010000047.1, from coordinate 1,201 downwards.
GTGAAGCTCTCCAAGCGCGCCGGCAGCTACGTCACGCTGCGCGACCTCATCGACGAAGCCGGGCGCGACGCGACGCGCTATTTCCTGATCGCGCGCAAGCCCGATTCGCAGCTCGTCTTCGACATCGACCTCGCACGCGCGCAGACGAACGACAACCCGGTCTACTACATCCAGTACGCGCACGCGCGCGTCGCGAGCGTCATGCGCCAGCTCGCCGAGCGCGGGCTCGCCTGGGACCGTGCGAACGGTCTCGCGAATCTCTCGCGGATCGACGAGGACGAAGCCGCGAAGGCGCTGATGGCCGAGCTTTCGCGCTATCCCGAAGTCGTCGAAGCCGCGGGACAGAACCTCGAGCCTCATCTTGTCGCGACGTACCTTCGCGAGCTCGCGGCCGCGTTCCACATGTACTACAACACGCACCAGTTCCTCGTCGACGACAGCGCGATCCGCGATGCGCGCCTCACGCTCGCGCAGGCGACGCGCCAGGCGCTCGCGAACGGGCTCGCGCTGCTCGGCATTTCCGCTCCGGAGAGCATGTAGATGGCAGCAAGAAAGGGACGTCAGGCGACGCGCGGCGGCAGCAGATCGTGGCCGGCGTGGGTGTGGGTCGGCATCGGGCTCGTGCTCGGCATCGGCCTCATGCTGCTCGTGCTCGGCAAGGACTGGGCCCCGCTCCTGCGCAAGCGCAACCTGCCGCAGCCGAATCCGGCCGCGACCGCGCCGCCGGCGAGCGAGCCGGCCGTCGCCGACACCGGCAAGCCGAAGGAGCCGACGAAGAAGACCTACGACTTCTACAAGGTGCTCGAAGCGAACGAGGTCGTCATTCCGGATGCCGAGCTTTCGGCGAAAGCGCGCGCCGAGCAGCAGGCCAAAGCGACGCCGAACGCACAGACGCCGGCGCCCGCGCCCGGCACGCCAGCGACGGGTGGGGGGCGCTACATCCTGCAAGCGGGCTCGTATCCCGATGCGAAAGGCGCCGACGAGATCAAGGCGAAGCTCGCCTTGCTCGGCTTCGTCGCCCAGGTGCAGCCGGTCACGGTCAACGGCCGCGCGTGGCATCGCGTCCGGCTCGGGCCGTATGCGAGCGCGAGCGATCTCGAAGCGGCAAAGCGAACGTTGAGCGAGAACGGCATCAACGCGATCGCGTTGAAGGAAACGCCGCAATAGGGTGGTCCTGGCCCACTCCATGCCGTATCCCCTC
>DASZYR010000046.1:0-8609 GCA_035545255.1 Rhodanobacteraceae bacterium | reverse complement strand
GAGGAGGATCATGAGGCTCGTCAGCGCAGCCGCGATCACGCCTTCGAACGCGACGCCCTTGATCGCGGCGCGCACGAACAGCGACTGATCGTTGATCGGCGACACCTTGAGGTTGTCGGGCAGCGTCGGCCGGATCTCGTCAAGCTTCTTCTTGACGCCGTCGACGATCTCGAGCGTCGAGGTCGCGCCGTTCTTCAGGATCGACATCAGCACCGAGCGCGCGCCGTTGACGTGCACGATGTTCGTCTGCGGCGCGTTGCCGTCGCGCACGGTCGCGACGTCGCGGATGTAGACCGTCGCGCCGTTGACGACCTTGATCGGAAGATCGCCGAGATCGTCGATCGCGCTCGGCGCGTTGTTGAGCTCGAGGGTGTACTCGAACTCGCCGATCTTCTCGGTGCCGACCGGCGTGATGAGGTTCTGGGCGGCGAGCGCGTTGGCGATGTCCTGTCCGGAAAGGCCGCGCGCGGCGAGCGCGGCGGGATCGATGTCGATCTGCACCTGGCGCGACTTTCCGCCGAACGGATACGGAATCGCCGCGCCGGGCACCGTCACGAGCCGCGTGCGCACGACATTGAGGCCGAGGTCGGCGAGGTTCTGCTCGGAGAGCCCGGCGCCGGAAAGCGCGAGCTGCAGGATCGGCACGGTCGCCGCGTTGTAGTTCAGGATCAGCGGCGCCGTCGTGCCGGGCGGCATCTGCTTCAGCACGGTCTGCGAGACGGCCGTGACCTGCGCGTTCGCGGTCGCGACGTCGACGCCGGGCTGGAAGAAGATCTTGACGATGCCGAATCCGCGGTACGAGTTCGCTTCGATGTGCTCGATGTCGTTGACGGTCGTCGTCAGCACGCGCTCGTACAGCGTCGTGATGCGCCCGGCCATCTCGTCCGGCGGAAGTCCCGTGTACGTGAACGCGGCCGCGATGACCGGGATGCGGATGTCCGGAAAGATGTCGGTCGGCGTGCGCAGCGCTGCGAGCGGCCCGACGATGAGGATCAGGAGCGCGAGGACGACGAACGTGTAGGGGCGGTCCAGCGCGAGGCGGACGATCCCGTTCATTGCGCGAATCCGGTCGAAAGCGGTGCAGCCGGACAAGGTATGTGCAGCGGCGGATCAAGCCAATGGCCGCAACATGAAGAAAATTTCATTTGGGACGGATCGCTTCGATTCGCCTGTCGCGCGTTTCGCTTCGCAGCGCACGCGCTCGGGAATCCTCGCGGACCTTCGGTGTTTCGTCATTCCGGCGAAGGCAGGAATCCGTCTTGATTCTGGCGCGGGAGCAAATTGGATTCCGGCTTTCGCCCGGAATGACGGCGGGAAGTATCCGCGGCGGCTGTCAATGCGGCCGCGCTATCGCGTCGATCCAGCATTCGACGACGACGCGCGCGCCGCCGCCGGCGTTGTCCTCGAAGCGCAGGCGGAATCCGTGCAGGCGCACGATGGCCGCGACGATGCTGAGGCCGAGGCCGTATCCCTCGGCGCCGGGATCGCGTCCGCACTCGCTGCGGTAGAAGCGCTGCAATACGGCTTCGCGCTCTACGCTCGGAATGCCGGGTCCGCTGTCGACGATCTCGACGCACGAGCCTCCGGACCGCGACGATGCGCCGAGCGACACGCGTCCGCCGCCCGGCGTGAACTTGATCGCGTTCGCGACGAGATTGCTGAACGCCTCGAACAGAAGATGCGGATCGCCGTGCACGACGCGACCGGCCGGAGCATCGAGATCGAAGCGGATGCCCCCGTCTTCGGCGAGCGGCGCGTAGAGCTCGTGCACTTCGCCGAGGATCGCGCCGAGATCGACATCGCCGAAGCCGCCGCGGCGGCGCAGGTCCTCGAGCTCGGAAATGCGCAGGAGCGCGCGGAAGCGATCGAGCAGCGCATCGACGTCGACGATGCAGCGCTCGAGCATCGGCCCCGCGCCTTCCTCGCCGCCGGAACTCTGCTGCAAGCGATGCAGCTGCGCGCGCAGCCGTGTCAGCGGCGTGCGCAGATCGTGCGCGATGCTGTCGCAGACGCCCTTGACCTCGCCGATCAGGCGCTCGATCTCGCCGAGCATGCGGTTCACGATCGCTGCGAGCAGGTCGACCTCGTCGCCGCGTCGCGAGACCGGCAGACGGCGGCCGAGATCGCCGCGCGCGATCGGCTCGATCGCGGCCTCGATCTCTCGCACACGCCGCAGCGGACCTCGGCTCAACAGGAAGCCGCCGAGGAGTCCCGGGATCACGGTCAGCGAAAGTCCCCAGAGCAGCGCGTGACGGATGATCGTGCCGACCTCGTCGATCACGCTCGTATCGCGCGCGACGACCAGCACCTCGCCGGTCGCGAGCCGCATCGCGAGCCCGCGCGCGGGCTCACGCTCGATCCGCGCCCGTCGCTCGAGGCCGCGCGGCAGCGCGCGGATCTCGCCGTCGATCGGGAGATCGGCCGGCAGGCGTGCGATGTTGCCGTCGACGTACGTTCCGTCGGAAGCGAAGAGGCCGAGCGACATCACGCCGCGCAGGTCCAGTGCGCCGGTCGACTCCATCGCCTGCGGAAGATGCGCGCGATCGACCGAGCGGAGATAGAGCGCGCGCTGCTCGACGATCGCGTCGACGACGCGCGAGAGATAGTGGTTCGTCTCCCAGTAGACGACGCCGACGAGCACGGCGCCCCAGAGCACGAAGAACGCGCCGTAGATGCCGATCAGGCGCGTCGTCGCCGAGCGCCAGTGGTCGCTCAGCTTCAAGGGCCGCCCTGGTCGGTTTCGCACAGCCGGTATCCCGATCCGCGCACGGTGCGGATCAGCGGCGCGCGGCCCGGCGCGTCGACCTTCTTGCGCAGGCGTCCGATGTGCACGTCGATGACGTTCGTGCCGGGATCGAAGCGATAGCCCCAGACTGCCTCGAAGATCATCGTGCGCGTCACGACTTGTCCCGAATTCCGCACGAGGTATTCGAGCAGGCGGAACTCGAGCGGAAGCAGGTCGAGCACGGCATCGCCGCGTCTCGCACGACGCGCGATGAGATCGAGCTCGAGATCGGCCACGGTCAAAGCCGTCGCGCGCGCGCCGGCACGCTGGCGGCGCAGCAGCACTTCGATGCGCGCGACCATCTCGTCCGGCGCGAACGGCTTGGTGAGGTAGTCGTCGCCGCCGGCGCGAAGACCGCGCACGCGCTCGTCGACGTCGCTGAGCGCGCTGATCATCAGCACCGGCGTATCGACGCCCGCCTCGCGCAGCGCCGTGACGACGGCGAGCCCGTCGAGGCCCGGCAGCATGCGATCGAGCGTGATCGCGTCGTACTCGCCGCCCGACGCGCGCCGCAAACCGGCAGCGCCGTCGCCGACCCAGTCGACCTCGTTGCCGCGGCTGCGGAGCTCAGCGACGATCTCGCGCGCCGTGACGGCATCGTCCTCGATGGTCAGCACGCGCGCCATGCGGCTACGCTACCGATATTGGAAAGGGAATCAAGCGGTCCTGCGGCGGCTACCGCGCGGTCGATCGCAGGTTGCGTCGCCCGCTCGTCCGGACGGAACTGGCCCGGAAACGGCAGGTTTTTCCGGCGCGATGCAAGGACGTGAAACACCCGCGAAAGGTAACCCGGCGAAGCTGCAGCGCACCGGACCTCGATGGTGACCACCGATGGGTGCTCGCCTGGATTACGCGCTGAGCCAGTTCTCGCGGTTGCCGTTCTTTCTCGGCCTCTGGTCGAGATTTCCGCTGGGCTCGACACGCGCCAGGATCGAATACGGAATCCTGCCGTACGCGCATTACGCATACGGCGTCTTCTGGTCGGCGATGCTGGCATCGCGTCTTGGCATCCCGCGCATCTCGGCGATCGAGTTCGGTGTTGCCGGCGGGAACGGCCTCGTCGCGCTGGAGCGGAACTGCAAGGAGATTGCCGCGGCCACCGGCGTCGCCATCGACGTCTTCGGCTTCGACACGGGCAGCGGCATGCCGGCGCCGATCGATTACCGCGACCTGCCGCACATCTGGGGCTCGGGCTTCTACCGCATGGACGTCGAGAAGCTCCGCGAGCGCCTCGACAAGGCCGAGCTCGTCCTCGGCGACGTCGACGAGACCGTCCGGCAATGGATCGAGCAGCGGCATGCGCCGATCGGATTCATCGCGTTCGATCTCGACTATTACAGCTCGACCGCCGCGGCGCTCCGGATCCTGGCCGGCGACGCCGATTCGCATCTGCCGCGCGTCCATTGCTACTTCGACGACGTGACGTCGAACGATCTCGGCTGCATGAACCCGTACGTCGGCGAGCTGCTCGCGATCCGCGAGTTCAACGATCGCTGGCCGGACCGGAAGATCTGCAGGATCGAGCTCCTGCGCGTGCATCGCCCTCGCTGGGAGAAATGGCAGGATCGCATGTTCGCCTTCCACGATTTCCCGCACCCGCTCTATACGAGGCTCGTGATTCCGAACGAGGATGAAGCGAGGCAGTTGCCGCTGCGCGGCCCCGGCTGAAGCCGGCAGCGGATCGCGGCGGGGCTCAGTAGCCTTCCGACGCGCGCCGGTATGCGTCGCGCACGCCTCGTCGAAGCTCGTCGATCGCTTTTGCGTCGCGCCAGTTTCCCGCCGCCATGACGCCGAGCGGCTTGCGCAATGTCGAGAGACCGTCGAGCGGGTTGTCCTGCGTCAGGATCAGATCGGCGCGCGATCCTTCGGCGACGACGCCGAACGAAATGCCCTGCTTCGTTTGCTGGATGAATTCGCCGGGCTCGCGCGTAGCGGTCGACAGCACCTGGTAGCGCGAGAGACCCGCGCCTTCGAGCGCGTCGAGATCGTCGAGCAGCGAATGACCTGGCAGCATCCCGGGAACGGCCGGCGCGTCGGTACCGGCCACGAGCCGGACATTCGCGTCCGCCATCGCCTTGACGAGTCGGCCGAGGAAGGCGAGCTTTGCTTCGAGCTTCGCGGTCTTGGCGACGTAGCCGCTCTTCTGCCATGCGAGCCGCGTGTCGGGCGAGATCTCGTACGCCGCCTCGCGCGCGAGGAACGCGTCGACGACTTCGGGATGGCCGATCTGGTGCGCGATCGCGCCATAGGTCGCGAGATCGGCCGTCACCGTCGCGTCGTATTTCTTCGCGAGCGCGACCGCATCGCCGATGCGCGCGTCGTCGGGCGGCGTGTCCGATTCCTCGACGCCGCGCGGCGTGAAGAACGTGTAGAAGAATTCCTCGAGATGCGCGACCAGCACCTGCCCCGACGCGAGCTCGCGCTCGAGACGCACCGACCTCACGCCGTGACCGACGAGCGGAAGGCCGAGCTTGCGGCCTTCGTCAGCGAGCGCGTCGAACGTCTTCGGCGCGAGCCCGACGTAGACTTTCATGAAATCGTAGCCGTTCGTCTTCGCAAGACCGACGATCGCGCGCGCCTCGTCCGGCGTCTTGACGACGAAGCCGTTGTATTCGGTGTTGCCGTCGACGAGGAAGCTCATGTAGACGTGCGGCGAGGGAATCGCGCCGCGGTTCGCAGCCGGCACCGTGTTGTCGATGAAGCCCGCGTGCGCGTCGCCCATGTTGAGGACGCTCGTCACTCCGTGCGCGAGATAAATCGCGAGATCGTTCTTCGTCTGCGAGTGCGTATGCATGTCGGCGAGGCCGGGAGAGAGCCACGCCTTGCCGTGCCCGTCGATGCGCTCGGCTTCAGGCGGAATCGCGACGTCGGCGCCGACCGCGACGATGCGGTCGCCGCGCACGAGCACGGTCTGGTCGCGCAGCGTGCGCTCGCGATCCATCGGAACGACATTGACGTGGACGAACGCGGTCGTGGACTCGACATCGGCGGCGAGCGACGTTCCGGCGATCAGGAACGATGCGACGAGCAGGTAAATTCGGTTCATGCCGCTTCGATGCGCGAACGCTCGCGCGGGTTTAAAGCGAGCGCGTCATGCAGCGCAGACTTTGTGGAATTCGAGGGGCGAGCGCGATCCGAACGAAGCGGATTGCCGACAGTCTGACTCGAACAGACGACCTACCGCTTACAAGGCGGTTGCTCTACCAACTGAGCTATGCCGGCACGTTGCGTATTGTATCAATCCCGGCGCCGAGCATTCGCCGACGTTCGGCTTGCATGCGGCAGCATCGCGGCATCGCGGCTGCGGCATCGCTTCAGAAGCATTCGATCGGCTGCTCGCGCAGCGCCGCGGCGCTTGCGCCGAGCTTCGAGCGCCAGTCGAGCGGATGCTGGCGATCGGTCGCGTAGTCGAGCCAGTAGACCGGCAGCTCCTCGGTGCGCGCGATCGCTTGCGGATCGAAGCCGAGCGCGGCGATCTCGGCGCGGCGGCGCTCGGCGTTGCCCTGGTCGCGGAAGAGGCCGAGCGAGATCGTGTTCTGCTGGTCGCCCGCCGTCACGACGTAGTAATCGCGCACACCTTTCGACGAGAGCTGGCGCGCGGCGGCGAGCGCCTGCTCGCGCGTGTCGAACGCCGGCAGGTAGACCCAGTAGCCGCGCGCCTGCGTCGCGTGCGCTTCGCGGTACTGGATGCGGCGCGTCAGCGGCGTCAGCGCACCGATGGCCGCGCGCACGTCGGCCTGCGTCGGGAACGTGCCGATCGAATGGCAATCGTCGTTGCGCTCGTCGGCGCGCGATTCGGGTGCGGCGGCGAGCTCGGCGCTCGCGTCGTCGCCGCGATCGCGCTCGGACAGCAGCACGAGCTTAGGTACGCCGGGATCGGCGGCCGGCAACGCCGGAGCGTGCGTGTCCGGCGCGAAGGCGAGCCAGCTCGCGGCGCCGAGATTCGCGGCCAGCAACAGGAGGAACAGCGCACGCACGAACATGCAGGGACGACCGGACGAAGCGAGCGCGGCGATTCTACCGGGGGCCGCGCACGAATTCCGGCGACGATGCCCACAACGCCAGCCCGTCGAGCACGAGATCATCGCGGCGCTCGGCGTCCGTCAGCATCGGCGCGAGCTCGTCCGCGCCGCCGCCGGTGAGGACGAGCGCGGGATTCGTCGCGAATCTTCGCTCCGCATTCGCGCGGAAGCGTTCGACGGCGCCGGTCGCGGCATTCACCGTGCCGGACCGGACGGCATCGGCCGTCGCATCGGCGAACTCGGTCACTCGGCCATCCGCGATGCCGACGCGCGCCGTTCGCGCGAGCAGCGCATCGCGCATCAGCGCCGGGCTCGGCAGGATCCAGCCGCCAAGATGCGTGCCGTCGGCATCGAGCGCATCGAGCGTCATCGCCGTGCCGATGCTGACGACGACCTGCGCGCGCCGATGCGCCGCGTGCGCGGCAGCGAGGCCGAGAAAGCGGTCGATGCCGAGCCGCTCCGGCTCGGCGTACGCGTTGCGAATGCCGAGCGCGGACGCGGGCGTGCGCAGGAACTCGGGCGAGATGCCGAAGTACTGTCGCGCCAGCGCTTCGAGCTCGACATCGACCGCGAGCGGCGCGACGCTCGCGACGCAGATCTTCGCGACCGCCGGCAGCGCGCCCCATGCAAGCGAAAGCGCGGGCACGCGCGTTGCGTCTGCGTGTGCGAGCGTGCCGCGCGCGATCGTCGTGCCGCGATCCTCGAGCGCCCACTTGAGCCGCGTGTTGCCGAGATCGACGAGAAGATTCATGCGCGTCTACGCCCGATGCCTGCCGCCGGGCGGATGCTGACCTCGGCGCTGTCGAGCTCGATCTCGGCACCGTCGCGGCGCACGCGGAGCGCACCGCGCGGCGTGATGCCGCTGGCGATGCCCTGCCAGCGATCGTCGCCGCTCGCGACGTCGATCGCACGCCCGCGCAGCGCGTCGTGCGCGGCGTATTCGTCGGCGAATGCGCGGAAGCCGCTCGCCTCGAACGCGTCGAGCGCTTCGGCGAGCCGCGACAGCACGCGTCCGGCGAGCGCGTTCCGCGAGGGAACATTGCCGCCGGCGCAGGCCGCGAGATCGGTCCACGGCTGATCGATCGCCGCGCCCTGCTTCGCGCCGATGCGGACATTGATGCCGATCCCGACGATCGCATGACACGGACCCAGCGCATCGCCGCCGAGCTCGACGAGGATGCCGCCGAGCTTGCGATCGCCGGCGACGATGTCGTTCGGCCACTTCAGCGCCGCGCCCGCGATCTCGATGTCGCCGAGCGCGCGCACGACCGCGATTCCGGCGACGAGGCTCAACCCGGCGAGCGATGCCATGCCGGCGTCGAAGCTGCGCAGGAACGAGAGCGCGATTCCGCCGCCGAGCGGCATCCGCCAGCGGCGGCCGCGGCGGCCGCGTCCGCGCGTCTGGATCTCGGCGAGACGCGCGCGCGGCATCGGCGCGCCGTCGGCGATGTCTCTCGCGAGCGCGCTGCTGGTCGAATCGGTCTGCCAGGAAACGCCGATCGCGCCAACGCGGGCGCGCAGCGCGGGCGAGACCGAAGCCGCGATCCGCTTCGCATCGAGCGGCTCGAACGGCTGATCGAGCGCGTAGCCGCGGCCGGCCTCCGCGCGGATCGCAAGGCCGAGCGCGCGCAGGCGCTCGATCTGCTTCCATACCGCCGCGCGGGTCACGCCGAGCTCGGCCGCGAGTGCGCTGCCCGAGCATTCGGCACCGGTCGCCAGACGCGCGAGCACGACCGGCGGCGACGGCTCGTGCCGGTCTTCAGCGTCGATTTCGCGGGAAACGCGTGCGGCGTCGCGGCGGA
>DASZYR010000045.1:0-7762 GCA_035545255.1 Rhodanobacteraceae bacterium | reverse complement strand
TCTCGGCGAGATCGAGCCCGCCGTAGAACCTGAGCTCGACGAGTTGCGCCAGCATCGGATCGGTGTCGCCGAGGTGGCCGAGCGCTTCGTCGAGCGCGAGCACCTCGTCGTCGCGTCCTTGCGCGGCGATTTCGAGTGCGGTCGTCTCGATCGGCTGCATGACGCCGTCGCCGCCGCGGCGTTGCGCGCCTCGCGCGCGGACGTGATCGACGACGATCTGCCGCATCGCGCGCGCCGCGACGGCGAAGAAATGCTCGCGGTCGTTGACGGCGAGCGCGCCGTGGCCGACGAATTTCTCGTACGCCTCGTGGACCAGCGAGGTCGCATGTTCGCTCTCGCCGCGCAGTTGTCCCGCGGCGAGCCGGTGCAGCTCTCGGTAGAGCTCGGCGAAAAGCACGTCCGTCGCGGCACGATCGCCGCCGCGCGCCTTGCCTAGCATGTCGGTGATGTCGATCAACGGACTCCCCGCGGCTACGGTGCCACGCGCCGCCGCGGGCGGCAAGCCGGCTTCCCCAACACGCTTTCGGCCGGCGGCGGGCCGCCTTCGCGCGATGCTATAGTCGCTGCGCTCGCCAAGGATCCCGCGGGCTCCGCCGCAACGCCGCTCATGCCGACGATCGAAGAACTCAAGAAGGCCGCGCTCGATTACCACCGCAAGGCGCCGGCCGGGAAGATCAAGGTCACGCCGACGAAACCCGTGGTCACGCAGCGCGAGCTTTCGCTCGCGTACTCGCCCGGCGTCGCCGCCGCGTGCGAGGAGATCGTGCGCGATCCGCGCGAGGTCGCCTCGCTGACGACGCGCGGCAATCTCGTCGCGGTCATCACGAACGGCACCGCGGTGCTCGGGCTCGGCAACATCGGGCCGCTGGCGGCGAAGCCCGTCATGGAAGGCAAGGGCATGCTGTTCCAGAAGTTCGCCGGTATCGACGTGTTCGACGTCGAGATCGACGAGAACGATCCCGACAAGCTGGTCGGCATCATCGCGAGCCTCGAGCCGACGTTCGGCGGCATCAATCTCGAGGACATCAAGGCGCCCGAGTGCTTCGAGGTCGAGAAGAAGCTGCGCTCGCGCATGAAGATCCCGGTGTTCCACGACGACCAGCACGGCACCGCGATCATCGTCGGCGCTGCGGTGCTGAACGCGCTGCGCGTCGCCGGCAAGGACATCGCGAAGATCAAGCTCGTCTCGACCGGCGCCGGCGCGGCCGGCATCGCCTGCCTCGACATGCTGGTCAGTCTCGGCGTGAGTCCGGAGAACATCTGGGTCGCCGATCGCCTCGGCGTGGTCTGGAAAGGCCGCAAGGAGGAGATGGATCCGAACAAGTGCCGCTACGCGCGCGAAACCGCTGCGCGCACGCTCGACGAGATCATCGACGGCGCCGACGTCTTCCTCGGCCTCTCGGCGCCGGGCGTGCTGAAACCGGCGATGGTCGCGCGCATGGCCGAGCGGCCGATCATCCTCGCGCTCGCGAATCCGACGCCGGAGATCCTGCCGGAAGAAGCGCGCGCCGCGCGCGCCGACGCGATCATCGCGACCGGCCGCTCGGATTATCCGAACCAGGTCAACAACGCGCTCTGCTTTCCGTACATCTTCCGCGGCGCGCTCGACGTCGGCGCGACGACGATCAACGAGCCGATGAAGATCGCCTGCGTGCACGCGATCGCCGAGCTCGCGCGCCGCGAGGCGAGCGACGTCGCCGCACGCGCCTACGGCGGGCAGATGCTTTCGTTCGGGCCGGAATACCTGATCCCGCAGCCGTTCGACCCGCGTCTGCTCGTGCAGCTCGCGCCGGCGGTCGCGAAGGCGGCGATGGCTTCCGGCGTCGCGACGCGGCCGATCGAGGATCTTCGCGCGTACCGCGAGAAGCTCAACGCGTTCGTGTTCCGGACGACGCTCCTGATGAAGCCGGTGTTCGCCCGCGCGCAGACCGATCCGAAGCGCGTCGTCTACGCCGAGGGTGAAGAGGAGACCGTCCTGCGCGCGGTGCAGCACGTCGTCGACGAAGGCATCGCCAGACCCATCCTGATCGGGCGACCGGTCGTGATCGAGCAGCGCATCGAGCGGCTCGCTCTGCGCCTTCGGCCCGGCGTCGACTTCGAGCTCTGCAACATCGAGAGCGATCCGCGCTTCAAGGATTACTGGACTCTGTATCACGAGCTGATGCAGCGTCACGGCGTCACGCCGGACAGCGCCAAGGCGATCGTGCGCTCGCGCGCGACCGTGATCGCGGCGCTGATGGTCCGCCGCGGCGAGGCCGATGCGCTGATCTGCGGTCTCGTCGGCCGCTACCAGAAGAAGCTCGCGTATCTTTCCGGCATCCTGCCGATGGACGAGGGCGTCAGCCGTTTCTCGGCGATGAGCGCCGTCTTCAACGACAAGGGAGTCTGGTTCTTCGTCGACACGCACGTCGCGGTCGATCCCGACGCCGAGCGCCTCGCTGCGGCCGCCGAGCAGGCGATCATCCGGCTGAAGCTGTTCGGCATCGTGCCGAAGGTCGCGGCGCTCTCGCATTCGAACTTCGGCAGCCACGACAATCCGAGCGCTGCGAAGATGCGGCGCGTCGTCGAGATCCTGCGCGAGCGCGTGCCGAACGTCGAGATCGAGGGCGAGATGCACGCCGATGCCGCGCTCAACGAGGACGTGCGCACGCGCCTCTTCCCCAATTCCGAGCTCAAGGGAACCGCGAACCTCTTCGTCTGCCCGAACATGGACGCGGCGAACATCGCGTTCAACATCACGCGCGCGATGACCGACGGCGTCGTGCTGGGCCCGATCCTGATGGGTTCGGCGAAACCCGCGCATGTACTGACGCCGGCCGCGACCGTGCGGCGCGTCTTCAACATGACCGCGCTCGCCTGCGTGGAGGCGCAGATCCGCCAGCAGGTTCCGGCGCGCGGCGGCGAGGGCTGATCCCGCACCCATCGGAAAACGAAAAACGGCCGGATCGCTCCGGCCGTTTTCGTTCAACGATCAGCGGGCAACTTATTGCTGGCGCGAACGTTGCCAGGCGAAGGCGACGAAACCGAGCAGCACGACGAGCGCGGCCAGCATCGCCGGCGAGAGCGTCGGCATCGAAACCGCGGCCGCGGGCGGTGGCCCGCCGCCGCCGCCCCCGGGCGTGCCGCTGCCGAGCGTGATGTTGTCGAATCCGACCTGGTTGACCGTGCCGCCGAAATCGACCGAATGAGCGGTGCCGCTGAACGTCACGCCGATCGGCACCAGCGGGCTGAAATCGCCGGTCGGATCCGGCGCGCCGCCGGCGGGCGTCGTCGGCAGGTCCAGCGTCGCGAGCAGGGTGCCCGATGCATTGAGCCCGTCGTAGACGCGGATCGTGCCCGGATTGTTGATCGCCGAGTAATAGAACGAGAAGCCGGTCGTGAAGCCCGCCGCCACGTTCATCGTCGCAGCCTTGCCGGACAGGAAGAACAGGATCGTGCTCGGGCTCGGCTCTCCGCCGAAGTTGCCGGTGCCGCCGGCATCCTGGTCGATGATCGACAGCGAGTTGTCCGAGAACTGGACGCCGTAGTCCGGTCCGGGCCCGCTGCCGTTGCCGCCTGTTCCGCCGTTGTAGAAATCGTTGACCGCTTCCTGATCGCCGAGTCCTTCGAATGTCAGCACGATCGCGCCGCCTTCGGCCGCGGCCGGAATCGCGGGGTGCTGGGCCGCGGTCGGAACCGCATTCGGATCGTGAATGCCAGCCGCGCTCGCCGCGTTTGCCGCGATGGTGCCGGCCAATACCGCGGCGGCGAGCCACGGCGCGAGCCGTCTCGTCGTCAACATCATGTTGTGTTCTCCCCAAGACTGATGGACTCCACAGGACGCCGGCCGCATCCTCTGCGGCCGCGCGGTGAGCCAGAAGTCCGATGGCCCGCCGATACTCTAATCCAGAATGTGATGAAGTTCGCATTGTCGACGGCTCTCGGGCGCGTCCTAGCCAGTTCCGTGCCAAACGGCAACGGCGACGAACAGGAATCTTCGAAATGAGCCAGCCGCTGGTCTCCGTCCTGGTCCGCAGCGTCGACCGCCCGACGCTGTCGCGCGCGCTGGCCTCGATCGCGCAGCAGGATTACCCCAACGTCGAGGCCATCGTCGTCGCCGCGAGCGCCGCGCATCGCGAGCTGCCGGATCGCTGCGGGCCGTTTCCGCTGCGTCTGGTGCGCGCGTCGCGTCCGCTCGCTCGCGCGGATGCCGCGAACGCCGCGCTCGGTGCCGCGCGCGGCGAGTGGCTCAATCTCCTCGACGACGACGACGAACTCCTGCCTTCGCACGTCGCGCGCCTTCGCGCCGCGCTCGATGCCGAGCCGGGGTTCCTGCTCGCGCATTCGGTCAGCGAGGATCGCGACTCCGGCGGACGCGTGCTCGGCCGATACGGCGGACGCTTCAAGCCGTGGCGCCAGCTCGACACCGGATTCTTCCGGCCGCATTGCGCGATGTTCGCGCGCGCGCTCGTCGACGGCGGCGCGCGCTTCGATCCCGCGTTCGGGATTCTCGAGGACATGGATTTCTTCATCCAGTGCGCGCAGCGGACGCCGTTCCTGTTCGTCGCCGAGGCGACCACGCGGTACTACGCCGACGCCGGCAACTCGGGTGCGGGAGCGGGCTCGAACCGCGACGAGGCGCGCATCGCCGATGCCGTCGCGCGGCTGCGAGCCAAGTGGTCCGGCCTCGAAACGGCGCTTCGCGCGACGCCCGAATTCCGCGCCGAGCAAGCGCTGTTCCTCATCGAGAACGGATATCCGGACGACGCCGTGCCGCTCGTCGCCGGCCTTCTCCGCGACGATCCGCGATCGGTCGACGCTCGCATCCTGAACGTCCTTCAGCTGGTCGCGCGCGGCGACGTCGAACGCGCCAGGCCGGTGCTCGACGCGATCGGCGATGCGGCGCCGCGCGTCGAGGATCTCGCGCGCAGGCTCGACCAGGTGCGCTCGCGCATCGCGATACCGCGTTGACCAGGGCGTCGTCATTCGAGGAACGCCGAGCGGATCGCGTCGAGCAGCGGATCCTGCTGTCCTGGCGGCGCGCTCGCGACGTGGCCCTGGCTGATCGTCCAGATGATCGTGCCGCCCAGGCCTTGCGCGCGCACGAATGCGCCTTTTTCGGCGATCGACGCGGCGTCTTCGTAGCTCACGAAATTGCAGCCGGCGGCGCCGAGCGGCGCGGCCGACGAGAGATACGGAACGCGCGCGGTCGCGTCCCAGGCGGCGACCGCGGGCGAGTAGTAACCGGTCGCGATGTTCGCGTAGCTCATCGCGCCGTCGTCGGCCGCGATCGAGCCGCCGCTTTGGTGCGGTCCCGTGACGCCCTGCCAGCAGTAACCGTAGAACGCGGTGCCGACGCCGAGCCGGCTCGCGGGCACGCCCGAGGCGAGGAAGTACGCGACGCTGCTCGACACCGACGACGGCGTCGTGTCGGTCTCGCCATGGAGCGCGGAGTTGTGCCAGCTCTCCCAGCCTTCCCACGGACCGGCCATGTCGTAGGTCATCACGTCGATGCGGTCGAAGAGCGGGGCGATCGTGCCCCACCAGGGATCGGGCTCGGCGAAATTCGCGTTGATCCAGCCGACCGGCACGGTGAGGATCATCCCCGGGTTTTCGGCGCGAAGCGCTTCTGCGAGCGCGGCGAAATCCGTGCGATCGCCGTCTTCGAGCGGCTCCCAGTCGAGATCGAGCCCATCGAAGCCGAACGATTCGGCCGTCGCGAGGAGGTTCGCGACGAACGTCGCGCGCTCGCCGGGCGCAGCGGCGGCGCGCCAGCCTTCGACCTCGCCCGCGCCGCCGACCATCAGCACGGCCTTGCGGCCCGCGGCGTGCGCGGCGTTCACGGCTTCGTGCGCCCAGGCGGGACCGTTCACGTCGTCGATGTCGAAATCGGTCGTCACTCCGCCGTCGGGGAGCGGCCGAGCGCGGCCGACCATCAGATGCGTCAGCGCGGTGAAGTCGACGTCCTCGATCGCGTAGAGACCCTGCTCGTAGCCGACGTAGTAGCCGAGCACCCAGCGCGATGCCTCGAAGCCGCTCGCGAAGATCGCGTCGGTGCCGGCGAAGGCCGCGGGCGTGGCCGCGAGTGCCGACGACGCGAGGACAGCGGCGATGCGACGCATGGATGTTCCCCGGAAGGATGCTCTAAGGGTCATACGCAAAATCGCGCGATACCGCGCCAACGGTCGCGCAATCGCCTGTCCGTCGCCGCCGGACGGCTGCTTTTCGGCAGCCTGCTAGAATCGAAGGTCTCCGCGGCGCTCCCGCCGCACCGCATTTCGCGTCCGCCGCGCCGGCCGCTCCGAGAGATTCCATGAACCAGCTGACCGACATCCTCGACCAGGACCTCGATCCCTCCGAAACCCAGGAATGGACCGACGCGCTGAAAGGCGTCATCAACGCCGACGGAACTCAGCGCGCGCACTACCTGCTCGAGCGCATGGTCGACGAGACGCGCCGCGCCGGCGGCTATCTGCCGTTCCAGCCGACGACCGAATACGTCAACACGATCCCGCCGCATCTGGAAGTGCGCACGCCCGGCGATCCGACCATGGAATGGCGCATCCGCTCGCTGATCCGCTGGAACGCGATGGCGATGGTCGTGCGCGCCAATCGTCGTCCGGGCGATCTTGGCGGGCACATCGCGAGCTTCGCGTCGTCGGCGACGCTCTACGACGTCGGCTTCAACCACTTCTGGCGCGCGCCGAGCGAAAGCCACCCCGGCGATCTCGTGTTCCACCAGGGCCATTCGAGCCCCGGCATCTACGCGCGCTCGTATCTGGAGGGCCGCATCGACGAGCAGCAGCTCGATTTCTTCCGCATGGAAGTCGCCGGCAAGGGGCGCGGGCTCGCCTCGTATCCGCATCCGTGGCTGATGCCCGAGTACTGGCAGGTGCCGACCGTATCGATGGGTCTCGGACCGTTGCAGGCGATCTACCAGGCTCATTTCATGAAATACCTCGAGAACCGCGGCCTGATCGCACCGAGCGATCGCAAGGTCTGGTGTTTCCTCGGCGACGGCGAGACCGACGAGCCCGAATCGCTCGGCGCGATCTCGCTCGCCGGGCGCGAGGGCCTGGACAACCTCATCTTCGTCATCAACTGCAACCTGCAGCGCCTCGATGGTCCGGTGCGCGGCAACGGCAAGATCATCCAGGAGCTCGAAGGCAACTTCCGCGGCGCCGGCTGGAACGTCATCAAGGTGATCTGGGGCAGCTACTGGGATCCGCTGCTCGCGCGCGATACCAAGGGCATCCTGCGCAAGGTCATGATGGAAACCGTCGACGGCGAATACCAGAACTGCAAGGCGTTCGGCGGTGCGTACACGCGCGAGCATTTCTTCGGGAAGTATCCCGAGACGCGCGAGATGGTCGTCAATCTCTCCGACGACGACATCTGGCGCCTGAATCGCGGCGGCCACGATCCGCACAAGGTCTATGCGGCGTATCACGCGGCCGTCAACACGAAGGGCATGCCGACCGTGATCCTCGCCAAGACCGTCAAGGGCTACGGCATGGGCGCGGCCGGCGAATCGCAGAATCCGACGCACCAGCAGAAGAAGCTCGACAACGAGGCCGTGCGCGCGTTCCGCGACCGCTTCCGCATTCCGATCACGGACGACAAGGTCGACGAGGTTCCGTATTACCACCCCGGCAAGGATTCGCCGGAAGTCGAGTACATGCTCGAGCGGCGCAAGGCGCTCGGCGGATTCCTGCCGCAGCGGCGCGCGAAGAGCGCGTCGATCGCGGTGCCGGACCTTTCCGCATTCGAGCAGATCACGAAA
>DASZYR010000044.1:0-9981 GCA_035545255.1 Rhodanobacteraceae bacterium | reverse complement strand
CGGGCCGAGGAGTTTACCATTGCGCTTCGTCAGGACCTTGCGGGTGAGCCGATGCTTCGCAGCATGACTGCTTTCGCCAGCGCCGAAACCGACATCGCGCACGGCACGCTGTCGATCGAGATCCGCTCGGTCAACCACCGCTATCTCGAGCTTGGCCTGCGGCTGCCCGAGGAACTGCGCAGCCTCGAGCCGCAGGTGCGCGAGCGCGCCGCCGCGAAGCTCTCGCGCGGCAAGGTCGATCTCGGCATGCGCTACAAACCGGCGCCCGCTGCGGCGTCCGCGATCGCGCTCGACGACGCGCTCGTCGCGCGGCTCGGCGAAACCGCGCAGAGGCTGGCCGCGAAATTCCCGCAGCTCAACGTCGATTTCGTCTCGCTGCTCGGCTGGCCCGGCGTCATGCTGGAGCGGGAAACGGACCAGGAATCGCTGCGCGCCGCCGCGCTCGCGCTGCTCGACGACGCACTTGGCCAGATGGTCGCCTCGCGCGAGCGCGAAGGCGCGCGGCTCGGCGGGTTCCTCGGCGAGCGTCTCGACGCGATCGCCAGGATCGTCGCGGACGTGCGCGGCCACCTGCCCGACGTGCGCGCCGCGATGCGCGCGCGATTCGACACGCGCCTCGCCGAGTTGAAGCAGCCGCTCGAGCCCGGCCGCATCGAACAGGAAGTCGTCCTGCAGCTCCAGCGCATCGACGTCGACGAGGAGCTCGACCGCCTCACCGCGCACATAGCCGAGGCGCGCCGCACGCTCGGGCTCAAGGAAGCCGTCGGACGCCGGCTCGATTTCCTGATGCAGGAATTCAACCGCGAAGCGAACACGCTCGGCTCGAAGGCCGCCGATCCGCGCACGACGAACGCGGCGGTCGAGCTCAAGGTGCTGATCGAGCAGATGCGCGAGCAGGTGCAGAACCTGGAATAGTCTTCGTGCTATAGTGACATGACGTCATGACGTCATGGTGAAGACAATGCAGCCATCAACGACCCGCGCGACGATTTATCTTGATACCGATTTGCACAAGGCCCTTCGTCTCAAGGCGGCGGACACGCATCGCTCGGTTTCGGACATCGTCTCCGATGCCGTACGGGAGTCACTGCGCGAAGATGAAGAGGATCTCGCCGTCATCGCGAAGCGTTCGAAGGAAAGGGCGATCGGTTACGCTGAACTGTTGGCCATCCTGAAGGCCAATGGCAAGATTTGAGGTACGTCTCAAGCGTTCGGTCGTCAAGGACCTGCTGCGGTTCCCGAAAGCGGACAACCGACGCATCGCCGCCCGGATCGAATCGCTCGCCGATGAGCCGCGTCCTCACGGATGCGAAAAGCTTGCAGGTTCTTCGGCGTATCGTGTCCGGCAAGGCGACTACCGCATCGTTTATACGATCGACGACGACACGATCGTCATCGAAATCGTACGCGTTGGCCATCGCCGCGAGGTATACCGCGTCTGACGCGTCGATACGCGCGGGTTCTTCAGCCGTGTGCGGGACGCCGGATCGGTCGAGTACGGCGTCGACAATATCACGCCGCCGAGCCGGCGCACTTTCGACTGCCGGCCGAGCCATCGCCTACAATGCGCGTGGGGGAACGAGGTCAGCATGCAGATCGAAGCCGGAAGGCGCGTCGCGCGATGAGCGGCACGCTCTACATCGTCGCGGCGCCATCGGGCGCCGGCAAGTCGAGCCTCGTCAACGCGCTGCTCGCGCGCGAGCCGGAAATCTCGCTTTCGGTCTCGCACACGACGCGTCCGCCGCGGCCCGGCGACGTCGATGGCCAGCACTACCATTTCGTCAATCGCGGCGTGTTCGAGCGCCTCGTCGCCGATGGCGCGTTCATCGAGCACGCCCAGGTGTTCGGCAATCTCTACGGCACGTCGCGCTCCGCGGTCGAGCCCTTGCTCGCGGCGGGCCGCGACGTGCTGCTCGAGATCGACTGGCAGGGCGCGCGGCAGGTGCGCGCGGCGTATCCCGCCTGCGTCTCGGTGTTCATCCTGCCGCCCTCGCGCGAAGAGCTCGAGCGGCGCCTTCGCGCGCGCGGGGCCGACAGCGCGACGACGATCGCGCGCCGCCTCGCCGAATCGCGCGAGGAAATCTCGCATGTCGGAGATTTCGACTACATCGTCGTCAACGACGATTTCGGCGTCGCTCTCGCCGATCTCGGCGCGATCGTCACCGCGCGGCGGCTGCGCCGCGACGCGCAAGCCGGGCGCCACGCGGCGCTGATCGCGGATTTGCTGAAACCGGCGTGAATCACGCGCGTCCGCGTCGACGCGCGCCTGCATCGGATATCGGATAAGGTAGCGCCGCCGCGCCCACTGCGGCTTTTCCGGAAATCGTCCGCGTGAGCGATCCGCGTCCAGCCGCTGCAGGCACCGCCCTCGTCGAGGTGCGCGGACTTCGCACGACGCTCGGCGGCAAGGTCATCTTCGGCGGGATCGACCTCGACGTCGCGCGCGGCAAGATCACCGCGATCATGGGACCGAGCGGCACCGGCAAGACGACGCTCTTGCGCCACATCACGGGCCAGCTCGCGCCGGACGCGGGAAAGATCGCCGTCGACGGGAAGAACGTGCCGTCTCTCTCCCGCAACGAATTGTTCGATCTTCGCGAGAAGATCGGCTTCCTGTTCCAGAACTCCGCGCTGCTGACCGATTTCAGCGTGTTCGAGAATGTCGCGTTTCCGCTGCGCCAGCACATGAAGCTGCCCGAGGATCTCGTGCGCAACATCGTGCTGACGAAGCTTCAGGCGGTGGGCCTTCGCGGCGCGGCGGAGCTGATGCCGAGCGAGCTTTCGGGCGGCATGGCGCGCCGAGTGGCGCTCGCAAGGGCGATCGTTCGCGACCCGATGCTCATTCTCTACGACGAGCCGTTCGTCGGCCTCGACCCGATCGCGCTCAACCAGGTGTTGCGGCTGATCCGCACCCTGAACGACACGCTCGGCATCACGAGCGTGCTCGTCGCGCACGAGTTCGCGGCGGTGTCGCGCGTCGCCGACGTCGTGTATCTGATCGCCGGCGGCAAGGTCGCGGCATCGGGCTCGCCGGCCGATCTCGCGCGCGGCGATTCGCCGTGGACGCGGCAGTTCTTCGGCGGCGAGGCCGACGGGCCCGTGCCATTCCAGTATCCCGCGCGGGATTACGCGCAGGATCTCGGCTTTCCGGCGGGTGCGCCGTGAGCCGGGTCATCGATCCGAAGAAACCGACGGCGCGGACCGCGCCCGCGCCGCGCCGCAACGAGCTCTCGATGCTCGGCGATTCGATCGCGCAAGTCGGCGCGTGCGGACTCTTCCTGCTGTCGATCCTCGCCGCGATTCCGAAGAGCCTGCGACACGTCAAGGAGACGATCCGCCAGATCTGGTTCGCCGGCGCGATGAGCCTCGTCATCATCATGACCTGCGGGCTCTTCGTCGGCATGGTGCTCGGGCTCCAGCTTTACTACGTGCTGTCGATCTTCGGCGGCACGGCGGCGCTCGGCACGGTCGTTTCGCTTTCGCTGTATCGCGAGCTCGGTCCGGTCGTGACCGCGCTCTTGTTCGCGGGCCGCGCCGGCACGTCGATCACGGCCGAGATCGGCCTGATGCGCGCGACCGACCAGATCGCGGCGATGGAGATGATGGCGGTCGATCCGATCGCTTATGTCGCGGCGCCGCGGTTTCTCGCGGGCCTGATCGCGATGCCGCTGCTCGCCTGCGTATTCAACGCGCTCGGCATCTTCGGCGCGCATCTCGTCGGAGTCAGCTGGCTCGGCCTCGACAACGGCACGTTCTGGTCGAACATGACCTCGAGCGTCGACGTCTGGAAGGACGTCGTCACCGGCGTCTGGAAATCCTGCGCGTTCGGCGCGGTCGTCGCGCTGATCGCGGTGTTCCAGGGCTACACGACGCCGCCGACGAGCGAGGGCGTGGCGTATGCGACGACGCGCACGGTGGTGTTCTCGTCGATCGTCGTGCTCGCGCTCGATTTCGTCATGACCGCATTCCTGATGTGAGATGAATCCGTGAACCAGCGACGCTCGTACCAGATCGGCACCGGCCTCTTCATCCTGCTCGGATTCGCCGCGCTCGCGTATCTCGCGACGCAGACGACCTCGGTCGCGAACTTCCAGCAGGGGCCGAGCTACACGCTGAAGGCGCATTTCACGAACGTCGGCCAGCTGAAGCTGCGCGCGCCGGTCAAGATCGCCGGCGTCAGGATCGGATCCGTCAAGGCGATCGATCTCGATCCGACCAAGCTCGACGCGACCGTGCAGCTCTCGGTAGACGATCGCTTCAACGAAGTGCCGGACGATTCCGCGGCCGCGATATTCACCAGTGGTTTATTGGGCGACCAGTACGTTGCGATCCAGCCCGGCGGCTCGCCGGAGATGATGAAGGACGGCGACGAGTTCGTGCTGACGCAATCGTCGATCCAGCTCGAGGACCTGATCGGAAAATTCCTCGTCGGCGGCGGTCCGTCGAAGCCCGTCGATCAGGGCGGCGGCGCGAAATCCGGCGACGGCGGCGAAACCGATCCGAAACCGTCCGCCAAACCCGACACCGGCACGGAACACTAGGAGCTACCCGCATGCTGCGCATTTTCGGTTTCGCGCTTGCGCTCGCGATCGGTTTCGTCGCGAGCCTTCCCGCCCGCGCACAGGGCGCCGCGGTGCCGCCCGATCAGGTCGTGCAGGGCATCGCCGACGATCTCGGCAAGGCGATCGACGGCCATCAGGCCGAGCTCAAGAACGATCGCGAGAAGCTGATCAAGCTCATCGACGGCATCCTGCTGCCGCATTTCGACATCGATTACGCGTCGATCCTCGTGCTCGGCCAGTCGGCACGCACGGCTACGCCCGAACAGCGCGCGCGTTTCGCGAAGGCGTTCTACAACTCGATCGCGCACCGTTACGCCGAGGGCCTCCTGAACTACACGCGCGGCCGCGTGCGCGTGCTGCCGTCGAAGGGCGACATGAACGACAAGCGCACGATCGTGCGCACCGAAGTCGTGCTCGACGACGGCAAGACGCTGCCGGTCGATTACGCATTCCGCAAGACGAAGGACGGTTCGTGGAAGGCCTACGACGTCATCATCGAAGGCATCTCGTACATCACGAACTACCGGAACCAGGTCGGAGCCGAGATCGCGAAGTCGAGCCTCGATGCGCTGATCACTCGGCTCGAGACGCAGGGCGACAAGACCCTCGAGACGATGGAGCAGGAACAGAAGGGCGGCAAGTGAGCGAGGTGTCGAGGCCGCTGCGCATCGAGCGCGTCGACGCGTCGAGGATCCGTCTCTCGGGCGAGATCGCGTTCGCGAACGCGGGCGATGCGGTCGCGCGCACGAGCGAGATTTTTTCCGGCGGCGACGACGTCGCCGTCGATCTGGGCGGACTTTCGCGCGGGGACAGCGCGACACTCGGCGTGCTCCTGGTCTGGGCAGCGACCGCGGCCGTGCGCGGTGTGCGGCTTCGCTTCATGAATGCGCCGGCTGGATTGAAGGCGCTTGCGCATCTTTGCGACGCGGAGCCTTTGCTCGGCCTTGCATGACGGCCTTTCGCCTCTCCCGCTTGCGGGAGAGGCCGCGCTGCAAGCGCGGGTGAGGGCGGTCGGAGTGTTTGGCGGAGAAACTTGTACTCATCGGGCGTGAACCACGCTTGCCCTCACCCCAGCCCTCTCCCGCGAGCGGGAGAGGGAAAAGCGTGAACCTGCTTGCCCTCGCCCCAGCTCTCCCGCGGGATCTGGGGGAAACGCGCGGTTCGAAACGCCGTCAGCCGTGCCGAGGCTGCGGCTGATCCTTCGGCTGCTGCTGTTTCTGCTGCTCGTACTGATGCTGTTCCTCGAGCAGCTTGTCGATGTCCTCTTCGTTCGCGCCCTGCATCTGCTCGATGTACTCCTCGGGCGGTTGTCCGTCGAAGATTTCGTAGAGCCGCCGCTGGCGGTAGGCGTCGCGATAGAACACGTACGGGTCGTAGACGCCTTCGAGCAGACCCTCGGCTTCGATGCCGCGCGCGCGCAAGGTCACGAGATAGAAAATGTTCGGCAGGTATTCGGTGTGGTAGCGGAAATCATGCTCGTCGGCGTACCACGACAGCGGATCGAAATACTGGTCGACCGGCAAGCGCCAGAAATCGCGCACCGTCGTCGAGCCCACGAACGGCAGCACGAGATACGGGCCGTCCGGCACGCCCCACTTGGCGAGCGTCACGCCGAAATCGGTTTCGTCGAGCGGCAGGTCCATCTCGCTTGCGGGATCGAACAGGCCGGCGAATCCGAGCGTCGTGTTGACGAGGAAACGCCCCGTGTTGCGCGCGGCGCGCCGCGGATCGCCCTGCAGGACGTCGTTGGCGATCGTGATCGGCGTCTTGATGTTGTCGTAGAAGTTGCTGACGACGCGCCGGACGTTCGCCGAGGTGATCTTGCGATAGCCGGCGGCCACGGGCCGGATCACCGCCTTGTCGGCTGCGTCGTTGAAGGCGTACATCTTGCGGTTGAAGCCTTCCCACGGATCGTCGCTGCGCGGCTTGGCGACCGTGCAGCCGGCAAGCAGGACCAGCAACGCAGGCACGAGAAGTCCGGGCAGGCCCTTCGTGAGGCCGGGAGGTATCGCGTTCGATCGCATGGGCTCTGTTCTTCGAATGCGCGCGCCGCGCTTCGTCCTTGTCGTTTGACTGGCGGTCCCCGCCGGCGCAAGGCTACGCGAAAGGCCGGCGTGTTGCATAAATGCATTTTGAACGTGGGTTTCCAAGCCTCTGGAGGCGCTTCTCGGCTGGATCAAGGGCAGCGACAGTGCCTTCCGCGCGGGCCGGCGGACTTGTTTGCACCGCACAATCGCCCAACGTTACAATGGCCTTCGTCTAACGTCATGAATTGACGTCCCTTTTTTGTTTGGATTTGGCTGGAGCATCCGGAAAGATGGCACGCATCACCGTGGAAGACTGCCTCGAAGTCGTCGACAACCGCTTCGAGCTCGTGCTGATGGCGACCAAGCGCGCGCGTCAGGTTGCCAAAGGCGCGCAGGCGAACGTCGTCAGCGACAACGACAAGCCGACCGTCATCGCGCTGCGCGAGATCGCCGATCGCAAGGTCGATCAGGCGATGATCGACGAGATCGATCGCCAGGAGCGCGAGAAGAAGGAGCGCGAAGCGCTCGAGTGGGCCGCCGCCGAAGTCGACGACGATCTCTCGAAGGGCGGCGACGACCTGTGATCCTCCGACACCGCGAAAGCTGTACGGTGTCACGTCGCGGAGCGGCCTGATCGGCCGCGCGGCGAGACGGCCATGAGCGCGGCAGTGACCGCCCGGGCTGTTTCGGCCGACCCGCCGCCCGCCGACGTGCGCGGGCTCGAACAACGCCTTGCCGCGTACCTGCCGCCCGAGCAGGTGGCGCGCGTGCGCCGCGCGTACGAAGTCGGCGCGCTCGCTCACGAAGGACAGACGCGCCGGAGCGGCGAGCCGTACATCACGCATCCGGTCGCGGTCGCCGGCATTCTCGCCGAGCTCGGCATGGACGCCGAGACGATCATCGCGGCGATCCTGCACGACACGCTCGAGGACACGCAGCTCACTTCCGAGCAGATCACGGCCGAGTTCGGTCCCACTGTCACCGAGCTCGTCGACGGCGTCACCAAGCTCGACAAGGTGCGCTTCCGGAGCCGCCAGGAAGCCGCGGCCGAATCATTCCGCAAGATGCTGCTCGCGATGGCGCGCGACCTGCGCGTCATCCTGATCAAGCTCGCCGACCGGCTGCACAACATGCGCACGCTCGGCTCGATGGATGCCGACTCGCGCCGCCGCATCGCGCGCGAAACGCTGGACATCTACGCGCCGATCGCGCAGCGCCTCGGCATGAACCGCTTCAAGTCGGAGCTGCAGGATCTCGGCTTCCGCACGCTGTTCCCCGATCGTCATCGCGTCATCGCGGCGCGCATCCGCTCGGTGCTCGGCAACCGGCGCGAGGCGATGGCGCGCATCGAGCACGCGCTCGACGCGCGGCTGATCGAGGAGGGCATCCCGCACCGCGTCGTCAGCCGCATCAAGTCGCCGTACTCGATCTATTCGAAGATGCGAAGCGAGCACAAGTCGTTCGCGCAGATGATGGACGTGTACGGCTTCCGCGTCGCCGTCGACACCGTCGCTCATTGCTATCAGGCGCTCGGCGCCGTGCATTCGCTGTACAAGCCGCTCGAAGGCCGCTTCAAGGATTTCATCGCGATCCCGAAGGCGAACGGCTACCAGTCGCTGCACACGGTGCTGTTCGGGCCTTTCGGCGCGCCGATCGAGATTCAGATCCGCACCGAGGAGATGGACGCCGTCGCCGAACGCGGCGTCGCCGCGCACTGGGTCTACAAGACCGAAGCCGCGCCCGCGAACTCGGCGCAGAGCCGGGCTCGCGAGTGGGTATCCGGCCTCGTCGACCGCGAGACGCAGACGCCGTCCTCGCTCGAGTTCATCGAGAACGTCAAGATCGATCTCTTTCCCGACGACGTCTACCTCTTCACGCCGAAGGGCGGGATCCTCGCGCTGCCGCGCAACGCGACCGCGCTCGACTTCGCGTACTTCGTGCACACCGACGTCGGCAACCACGCGGTCGCCGCGCGCGTGGACAAGAAGCTGGTGCCGCTCCGCACGCGGCTTTCGAGCGGGCAGAGCGTCGAGATCATCACGGCGCCGTCGGCGAGCCCGAGCCCGCAGTGGCTCGAATGGGTCGTTTCCGGCCGCGCGCGCACCGCGATCCGCCAGCATCTCAAGCATCTCCAGCACGAGGACGCGGTCGATTTCGGCCATCGCATGCTCGATCACGCGCTCGATACGCTCGAAAGCTCGCTCGAGGCGATTCCGCACGAGGCGCTCGATCGCTACCTCGCCGACAACAAGTTCAAGCGGCTCGAGGAACTGCTCGCCGACGTCGCGCTCGGCAATCGCATGCCGGACGCCGTCGCGCGCGCGCTCGTCGCGGCCGAGCCCGCGGCGCCGCGGAAGAAGCGCGCCGCGAGCGACGAGAAGATCCTGATCACCGGCGCCGAGCGCGGCGTGCTGACGTTCGGCAATTGCTGCCATCCGGTGCCGGGCGACGAGATCATGGGATACCTCTCCTCGGGCAAGGGCATCGTCGTGCACCGCGTCGAATGCCCGAACGTGCCCGAGCTCCTGAAATCGCCCGAGCGCGTCGTCGACATCGCATGGGACGCCGACGTGCGCGGCGACTACAAGGTCGAGCTGCGCATCGAGGTCGCGAACAAGCCCGGCGTGCTCGCGCAGGTCGCTGCCGCGATCGCCGACGCCGGCTCGAACATCGAGAACGTCGAGTACAAGGAACGCGACGGCGTCTCGGCGATTCTGCTGTTCACGATCGAGGTCAAGAACCGCAAGCATCTCGCCGACGTCATGCGGCGCGTGCGGCGGCTTGCGGTCGTCAACGCCGTGCGGCGCCATCCGGTCTGACGGCGTCTGCGCTCCCGCGATCGGTGTTCATCTTTGGAAGAGCGACCGTTCCTCGGGACGCAATCGCGATCCGTCGCATCCGAAGCATGTCTCGGCGCGGATGAAATCTGCTGCCGATGAAATAATGTTTAGAAATGCCATTCGCGGAGTGCGCGTTCTATACTTCGCGCACGGGAGGTCCCGCCATGAGCATTCGCCATCGCATCGTCGCAACGATCGCCGCTGCTGCCGTCTGCAGCATGGCGCTCGCCGAAGGCATTCCCGATCCGCCGGCCGATTTCTTCCCCGGCAAGTACTACGAGTGGAAGGCGCACTCCTACCTGCAACGCAAGCAGTACAGCGCCGCGCTCGACATGTTCCGGCTCTCGGGCTTCTGGGCCGACAAGATGTCGCAATACAACGCGGGCGTCATGCTGTTCAACGGCATCGGCGTTCCGAAGGATCGCCCGCGAGGCGTCGCCTGGATGCGCATCGCCGCCGAAGCGCACGAGGATCTTCCGGTCGCCACCTACAACGCGATGCTTTCCGAGCTCGGCGACGACGAGCGCCGGCAGGCGTTCGCGATCTGGCACG
>DASZYR010000043.1:0-8318 GCA_035545255.1 Rhodanobacteraceae bacterium | reverse complement strand
TTTCGCTCAACGTCGGCGGCGATCGCCGGCGAAAGGTGGTGCCGTCAACCGCTTCACCGAGGCATCGAACGGAAGCGCGATGTCGATCTCGTCCGGCGCGCATGCGGCACCGTCGAAACCGTCGCAGAAGATGCGATCGGTGATCTCGACAGGCGTCACGATCAACGTTGCCGTCGCGGGAGCGGAGTTGTCGCCGAACGTCGTGTGCAACGCACCTGCGGCGATCGTGTTGACGTAGGTTCCCGCGGTCTCGCTCGCGACGTCGACGGTCACCGTGCATGAGCCGTTCGCGGGAATCTCCGCGGGGGCATTCAGCGTGATCGTCGTGGCGCCGCTCGTAGCGCCGACGGTTCCGTTCGCGCACGTCGACGACGCATTCGCCGGCGTCGCCACGACGAGGCCCGAAGGCAGCGTGTCGACGAGGCCGGTGATCAGCGTCGCGGCGCTCGTGTTCGCGTTGCCGAGCGTCAGCGTCAGATGACTGGACGAAGCGACGGTGACGCTGCCCGGCGAGAACGCTTTCGCCAGCGTGGGCGGCACCGGCGCCGCCGTGACGGCAAGCGTTGCGCTTGCAGCCGAGGCATTGGCGCCCTTGTCGGTCACGAGCGCGCCGGCCGGAATCGTGTTGACGTAGCTTCCCGCTGCCGCCGAGCGCACGTTCACATTGACCGTGCACGTACCGTTTGCCGGAATCTGCGCGCCGCTCGCAAGCGAGAGCGAGCCTTGTCCCGCCTGTGCATCGACCGCGCCGCCGGTGCACGTCGTGGATGCATTCGGAGACGGCGAGACGACGAGTCCGGACGGCAACGCATCGCTCAACGGGGATGTCAGCGTCGCCGCGCTGGCGTTCGCATTGCCGAGCGTCAGCGTGAGCACGCTGTCCGTGTTGACGGCCACGCTGCTCGGCGCGAACGCTTTCGTGACGGTCGGCGGAATGGGTGCGGCTCCGACGTCGAGGCTGACGGGCACTTCGACGACCGGATGGACCGGATCGTTGGTCGCGATGCACAGGCGCGCGGAATGGCTGCCGGCGCCGAGTCCGGCGGCATCGACGTCGATCGTCGAATCCTCCGAATCGGCGCCGGCGACGGAACCGGATGTCGGCGTCTCGCTGATCCATGGCACGTCGGATGGAGCGCTGCAGCTCGCGGGTGCTTCCGTCATCGACCAGGTCAGCGTCACGCCGCCGTTGTTGGCAATGTGCAGCACGTCCGAAGCACTGCCGCCGAAAGCGACGTCGAACGACAGGTTCGGCGGCGTGACGCTGGCGAGCGGATTCGCGATGAAGTTGGCGATCACCGTGCAATCGGCCGTGACGGGATTCGTCGTGAACACGCTCCCCGCGAGCGAGCCGCCGCAAGTGCCGCCGACGCCGGCGATCTGGAAGCCGGAGGAGGGCGTCAGCGTGAAGCTGGTGGTGTCGCCCTCGACGACGGTTTGCGGCGTCGAGGGCGCGATCGTTCCGGACGGCGTGCCGATGCTCGGCGTCACCGTGTGCGTGACGACGATGGGCGCGAAGTTGGCGATGACGGTGCAATCGGCCGTGATCGCGTTCGTCGTGAAGAGGTTGCCCGCGAGCGAACCGCCGCAGGTGCCGCCGACGCTCTCGATCTCGAAGCCGCCCGATGGAGTCAGCGTGAAGCTCGTCGTTGCGCCGTCGGCGACGGTTTGCGGCGTCGAAGGCGCGATCGTTCCGGACGGCGTGCCGACGCTCGGCGTCACCGTGTGCGTGACGGCGCTGGTGCAGCTCGGGAACTTGAACGAGCCGATGCGCGTGTGCCAGTTGCCACTGTTGCCGCTGGCCTGGCTGTCGTAGTACTCGTTGGTGTACCAGAACGTGCAATCGTCGGACGGGTCGATGCTCATCGAGGAGTAGTCGCCCCAGCGATGGCAGGCCGCGCCGCCGCACGTGTTCACCTGCGATCCGGAGCCCTGCACAAGCACGGTCTCGGTCTGCGACAGATTGTTGAGAGGATCGTCGACGAGTCTTCCCGAGTAGGCGATGCTCGGGAAGTTCGGGCTCGACGCGTTCGAAGTCGCGTAGCCGAGCGCCATGTTGCCGAGCTTGTCGACGGCGAGGGCGCCCATCCAGCGGTAGAGCGTCGAATCCGGCGCATAGATCTGCTGCTGCACGGCGGTCGTCGAGACGTTGCCGCCGGAAACGTT
Organism: Rhodanobacteraceae bacterium; assembly: GCA_035545255.1. Lineage (GTDB taxonomy): Bacteria > Pseudomonadota > Gammaproteobacteria > Xanthomonadales > Rhodanobacteraceae > Dokdonella_A. Next base: position 6,152 of record DASZYR010000043.1, on the reverse strand, counting down.
GATCTCGGCCCATTGCGGTCGCGTCGTGCCGCTGCCGCTGCGCGTCGTATGCACGACCCAGAGCGATTCGGCGCTGCCGATCTTGCGGTACTGCGCCTTCTGCATGAGCCGGTCGCCGAGCGAATCGAGGTTGTTGCCGGAGGTCGCCGGCGGCGGCTGCGGAACGATGTTCTGGCCCGGAACGGAATAGCTCGTCTGGCCGACGCTGACCGCGCTCCCGAGCGTGCCGCCCGCGCCGCAGCCGGCGCCGGGCGTGAACTTGCGAACATCGAACGAGAATCCGGTCTGCGATTCGGACACGAAATAGTTCGGCGATCCCGGCGGCGGCAGCGAACCGGAGCTGGTGCCGAGCAGGTTGCTCGGAAGCATCGTGAACACGGTCGAGCTCGCGAGGAAGCCGAGCGAGCTGTTGGAGGCCGTGAGCGCGTTGCCCGCAAAGAGATCGGCGCGGTTGAACGATCCGAACGCGACGCCTCGATAGGCTCCGGCCGGCATCTGGAATTCGTTCGACGCCATGTAGAGGCAATCGGTCCAGACGCCGAACTTCGGATAGTCGTTGAGATAACCGACGGGCGGCTGTCCCGACGCCCCGGTGTCCATGCGCACCGCGTACAGCCACCAGCCGCCTGCAACGGGATCGCTCGTCTTGGAAACCGCGAAGCACTGGTAGAACGGCGCCACCGGGTTGCCGCCGCTCGTGGTGAACGCGAAGTTCGTGAGGATCCATCGATCGGCAAGGCTGTCGTGCAGCACGACCGGATCGCCGAAATTGCTGCTGTCGCACGGCGTGCCGGTGCCGGCGCCGAGCCAGAGCGCGTTCTCGGTGAATGCGGCGAGCAGCGTGCCCGTCTTGCTGTAGATCGCCCAGGCGTCGTTGACCGACTGGATGTAGTGGTTCGGACCGACATCGCCGTTGACGTCCGGCGGGAACCCGGCGCCGGCCTGTCCACCCGTCACGATCTGGGTGAAGCTGAGCCCGTCGAAGTTCTGGATCGGCGCCGGCATCGGCGCGAGCGCGATGTTCGGCTGGCTCTGCGCCGGCGGCACCACCGGCTTGCGGCTTTCGGGCTCCTCGAATTCGTTCCAGTGGTGCGGGACCTGCGGCCGCACGTAGAGCGGCAAATCGCGGACATCGCCGTTGAATTCGGAAGGTTCGACGCGCTGGATTCCGTAGCTGGTCGCGTCGATGCCTGGTGGTGCAGCGCCGAGATCGCTCTGCGCCGCGGACGTGCTGCTTGTCCCAGCGGAAGCCGGCGCCGAAACGACGCCGAGGATCGTGCATAGGAACGCGAACGCTCCCGCGAACGAATGAGAACGAAGCATGCAGGCCCCCTGTGCCGGTTGTCGTACCCGATACGGATACGTAGTCCGCCTGTAGACGGATGCGGCTGGACTCTAGCGCGATCTACCGCCGATTTGTGTAGCAGGGGGCGCGTTATCGCGCGGATCGAAGCCCGCGGATCGATGGTTTCTTTCTGTCCTTTTTGATGCGTAATGTCTATTATGTAAAATAATTTATGCAATCACACTCACACGCGTCCGTCAGGCTGGCGACTGGAACATGTCCCTATTGCTCACGATGGATGTCGACTCCGATACACCTCATCGGCGCATTCCCGTACTGCGGTAAATTTCCGACGTCGCCTTCTTCCGAAAGATGTTGTGCATAGCCGGCGTAGTTGCAGAAGTCGCGACCGCGAACAGGCTCCTTTGGCAGATACAGGATTCGGCCGGATCCCGACTTACGCATCGGTATCACATGCGAAGCGACGGGCGACGTCTCGGGCACTCTTCGGATCGACGCACCGACCGTCGCGGGCAACGAACGTCGGACGGCGCCTTCGGGCAGTTGTCCGGAGCGGACAAACAGCATGATCGCCAGCGCGGCGAAAGCTGCTACGAACACGACCGCGCCCAACTGCCGAATCGACATTGATCCGATCTCCTGCGCACACCACGCATACGTCGCCCGAGACGGATAAGCGTTCGCGCCACACGCACGGTTCCTAACGTCGGCACTGTCCGGTTCTACGACGCTTCTCGTAAACGATATCTGGCCACCGGATTTGCTCCGGTGTCTTCCCATGCCGAACTTTACGAGGAAATCATGAAACGAGCCAACGCAGCATGCGTATTCGCGGGTCTGCTCTCCCTTTTGGCATCGGCGCATGCCGAAGATTCGTCCGACTGGGTCGTCAAGTTCGGAATGCACGATGTCGACCCGAAATCAAACACCCACGACAAGCGAGGAAATCGCATGAACACGATCCATTCGATTACCGCATCGCGCATCCTGCTGATCGGTGCGCTCGGCTTCATGGCCAGCGCCGCCTGGGCGCAAGACACCCCTACTCCGCCTACGTCCGATCAGGCCAGGAAGGAAATGCAGTCGAACAAGAAGGACCCGCTCGCGATCCAGAGCTCCGGTCCGGAGGACTGGAGCATGCTGAAGGGCCACGAGAAAGGTTACGTCGCGAAGGCCGATGCGCTGCCGAACAGCTGGCTCGAGCACAACTTCACGAAATGCGATGCCGACCAGAACGGCAAGGTCACTCAAGCCGAATACACGAAGTGCCAGAAGATGATGTAAGCGGAGGCCCAGCGGACGCCGGAACGGCGTCCGCGATTCACGCGGATTTGCGGCGCCTGCGCGCGGTCTTCGCAGGCGCCGCCTTCGTTTTGACCTTGACGGGTTTTTTCGCCGGGGAGCGCTTCGCGCCGCTCGCCGCCGTCCGCTTGTTCGAGGCGATGCTCTTGCGCAGAAGATCCATGAAATCGACGATGTTCGTCGTCGCCTCCTCGGACATCTCCTCCTCCGCCGGCGGCGTGACGAGGCCCTTGCTCGTCATGCGCTTCTCGATGACCTTGTGCAGGCGATCGCGGAACTCGTCGCGGTACTCCGATGGCTTCCACGCTCCCGACATCGCCCCGATCAGCTGCTCGGCCATCTCGACCTCGCGGCGCGTGACGCGTTGCGAAGCCGCGTTGCCCGAGGGAATCTCGTAGTCCTCGGCTTCGATCAGCTCCTGCGGATAGCGCATCAGCACGAGCTGCAGCGCCTCGTCGCGCACGGTCACGGCCGAAAGATATTCGCGCGTGCGGATGACGACGTGCGCGATGCCGATCTTGCCCGTCTTCGCGAGCGTCTCGCGCAGCAGCACGTAGCCTTTCTCGGCGTTCTTGCCGGGCACGAGCACATATGGCTTCTCGAAGTATTCGGGCCCGATCGCGTCGGCTTCGATGAAGGCCGCGATCTCGACGGCCGCGTGACTTTCCGGCGCAGCGGCGCGCAGATCCTCGTCTTCGAGGACGACGTAGCTGCCCTTGCGGTATTCGAACGCCTTGACGACATCCTTCCAAGGGACTTCCTCGCCGGTATCGGCGTTGACGCGCTCGTAGCGGATCGGCGCGTTGTCGCGGCTGTCCAGCATGCGGAAATGGAGATCCGTGCGACGCTCGCCCGGCATCAAGCGGATCGGAATGTTGAGGAGGCCAAAGGACAACGTGCCTGTCCAGATCGGTCGGGCCATGTCATGGTCTCCTCGTCATCGAAGCGCCAACGCGTGTGCAATCCCGGCCGCAACGGCGGCGCAACCCGCCGATGCGTCTCGGCTCGAAGTCCGGCTCGAAGCGAGCGCTTGCATCGCCGAAACCCTAGCGACTGCGACGCGCTCTTGTCCGCGCCGCCTTGCGAGCGGCAGCGGATCTTCCGCGCGCGCCTTTCGTGCGTGCGGCTTTGCGAGCCGCGGCGGAACGGCTGGCGGCGCTGCGCTTGCTCGCCGCCGAGCGCGCCTGTCGCGACAGCGACTTTCGCGAAGCAGCGCTGTGGCCTTCGCGCCGCAGTGCTTTCTTCGCCGCAGCCGATCGTTTCGCCGATCGGGCGCCGCGCTTCGTGGCAGCAGCGCGCTTGCGCGTACGTGACGTTTTCTTTTTCGACGCGCCTTTGCGCGGAACATCGATTCCGGCCCTGCGTGCCTTCGAAAGTCCGATCGCGATGGCCTGACGGGCCGAGCGTGCGCCGTGCTTGCCCTCGCGGACATGCTCGATTTCCTCGCGAACGAATTCGCCGGCCTGCGTGCTTTTCGACTTGCCTTCGCGCTTGTCGCGTCGCGCGCGTGCGAGAGTGGTCTTGTCGGGCATCGTGGTTGCTCCTCTGACATGCGGAATGATTTCCGCGACGGCGGCGATCGTCGAGAGGTCGATGAAGAAGCGGATGCGTGCCATGCCATTCATGCCGATATCCGTTTGGACACGGGCGCGTGCTGAACGACTTCTTCGCACCATCGAAGATCGGCGTCGGGCCGAATGTGCTCGCAGCAAGCTGAATAGCAACCTGACCCGGGCATCGGCCGCGCGATCACTTCGGCAACCGGCGCAGCTTCGCGAGATCGGCGACGAGCGCTGCATATGCCGTGTCGTAGCTTTCGGGATCGCATCGCGATTGCGGCGGCAAATCGGTTGCAACTGGCGCATTGTGCGCGCGCCAACCCGTCTCTCAGCTGGCGTGCGCGAGACGCATCGAAGGGCGATGCGCCGAAGCGCGAGCTATCTCCGCGCCCGGAAGAATCCCTTCAGGAGATCTCCTGCCTCGTCGGCGAGCACGCCCTCGTCGACCGTGACGCGATGATTGTGCCGCTCGTGCTGCAGCAGATCGAACACGCTGCCGGCCGCGCCGGTCTTCGGATCGCGCGCCGCGAAGATCACGCGCGCGAGACGTGCGTGCACGATCGCACCCGCGCACATCGCGCACGGCTCCAGCGTGACGTAAAGCTCCGCACCGGGAAAACGGTAGTTGCCGAGCCGGCGCCCGGCATCGCGCAACGCGAGAATCTCGGCATGGGCCGTCGGATCGGATGCCGCGATGTTGCGGTTCCATCCTTCGCCGATGACGACGCCGTCCCGCACGAGCACGGCGCCGACCGGGACTTCGCCCTCGTGCGCGTCGGCGTGACGCGCGAGTTGCAGCGCGTGAGCCATCCAGCGGAAGTCGGCGTCGGGCGGCATTCGTTAGCTGATCCCAACTATTCCCACTCGATCGTCGCCGGCGGCTTGCCGCTGATGTCGTAGACGACGCGCGATATGTCCGGGATCTCGTTGATGATGCGCGTCGACGCTTTGTCGAGCAGTTCGTAAGGCAGGTGCGACCAGTGCGCCGTCATGAAGTCGACGGTCTCGACGGCGCGGAGCGCGACGACCCATTCATAAGCACGCCCGTCGCCGACGACGCCGACGGACTTCACCGGCAGGAACACCGCGAATGCCTGGCTGACCTTGTCGTAAAGCCCGGCCTCGCGCAGCTCCTCGATGAACACCTGATCGGCCTTCTTGAGGATCTCGGCGTATTCGCGCTTGACTTCGCCGAGGATGCGCACGCCGAGCCCCGGGCCTGGAAACGGATGCCGGTAGACCATCTCGCGCGGAAGTCCGAGCTCGACGCCGATCCGCCGCACCTCGTCCTTGAACAATTCGCGCAGCGGCTCGACGAGCTTCAGGTTCATCTCGGCCGGCAAGCCGCCGACGTTGTGATGCGACTTGATGACGTGCGCCTTGCCGGTCTTCGAACCGGCCGATTCGATGACGTCGGGATAGATCGTGCCCTGCGCGAGCCATTTCACGCCTTCGAGCTTGCGAGCTTCCTGGTCGAACACTTCGACGAACGTGCGACCAATGATCTTGCGCTTGGCTTCGGGATCTTCGATTCCTTCCAACGCCGCGTAGAAACGGTCCGCCGCGTCGACGCGAATCACATGGACGCCCATGTGCTCAGCCATCGTCGCCATGACCTGATCGCCCTCGCGAAAGCGCAGCAATCCGGTATCGACGAAGACGCAGGTCAGCTGATCCCCGATCGCCTTCTCGAGCAGCGCCGCGACGACCGAGGAATCGACGCCGCCCGAAAGCCCGAGCAGCACCTTGTCGTTGCCGACTTCGGCGCGCACGCGCGCGACGGCGTCGTCGATGATGCGACCCGGCGTCCAGAGCGTCGCGCATCCGCAGACGTCGACGATGAACCGCCGCAGGATCTCGGTGCCCGCCTTCGTGTGCGTGACCTCCGGGTGGAACTGCACGCCGTAGCGCCGCTCGGCTTCGTTCGCGATCGCCGCGATGGGCACGGTATCGGTCGAGCCGACGATCTCGTAGCCTCGCGGCAC
>DASZYR010000042.1:0-5622 GCA_035545255.1 Rhodanobacteraceae bacterium | reverse complement strand
TCGCGCGCGCGGATTGCTGCGCGGGATGCTGGGAGAAACTCCGTGACCGATTTCGAGATCCAGCGTCAGCTTCGCGCGATGAATGCGCCGCGCGCGCCGGAACGCGATCTGTGGCCGGCGATCGCGACGCGCATCGCCTCGTCTCCGATGGAATCCGCGCGTCCGACGCGACGCCGCTGGATTCCGCTCGCGGCGGCGGCGGGAACGGTGCTCGCGATGGCGGGAAGCATGGTCGTTTTCTTCGCGCTGCGTCAGCACGCGGCGAGCCCGGCCGATACCGACGATTACGCGATGATGCACCGCATCGAGCGCATCTCGCCGAGCGAGGCGCGCGAAGCGGCGCTGCGCTCGGGCGAAGATCCGCGTCTTGCCGGCGCGAACATAGTGCTCGATGCGGCGCACACCGAATTGCAGCAGGCCCTGGAGCAGCATCCCGATGCCGTCTTCCTGGTGAGCCTTTTGAATCGCACGAACGCACAGCGCATGAAACTCGAACAGTTCGGCGCAAAAGCCGGATGATGAGGAACGCCCCGATGAAACGCACTCTCCTTTCGTGCTCATTGCTGCTGCTGGCCGTCGGCGGCCCGGCGGTCGCCGGCACGCCGATCAGCCAGACGCGCAGCGTGGACGCGAACGCGCGCATCGACGTGTCGAACATCAAGGGTTCGGTCACGGTCAGCGGCTGGGACAAACCCGAGGTCTCGATCACCGGTACGCTCGGCGACGGCGCGAAGGGTCTCGCCGTCGAAGGCGACGGCGGTCACCTGACGATCAAGGTCGAGCCGCCGGACAAGCAGGGCTGGTTCAGCTGGGGCGCCGAATCGCGCATGGGCGACACGATGCTCGATCTCAAGGTTCCGCGCGAGGCCGAGATGAAAATCGAGGTCGTCAGCGCCGACGTCGCTCTCTCGGGCGTCGCCGGCCGTTCGCTCGACGTCAACAGCGTCAGCGGCAAGCTGCGCCTCGATTCGGATGCGAAGGAAGTCGAAGTCGACAGCGTCAGCGGCAACGTCGATCTCACCGGCAAGGCCGAGCGCGGGCATCTCGAGACGGTCTCGGGCAACATCCGCGCGCGCGGGCTCGGCGGGCAGATCAAGTTCGAAACCGTCTCCGGAGACATCGACGCCGAGAACGGCGATTACCGCGAGATCAGCGCGGGCACGGTGTCGGGCGACATCAACCTCCGCGGCAAGCCGTCGAAGGACGCGCGCGTCGACGTCGAGACGATGAGCGGCGACGTGCATCTGTATCTTCCAGCCGACGTGTCGGCGCACCTGCGCGCGACGACGTTCTCGGGCTCGATCCGCAGCGATTTCGGCTCGGTCAAGGACGAAGAACACGGGCCGGGCAGCAGCCTCGACGCGACGGCCGGCAGCGGCGACGCGCGCGTGACGCTCGAGACGTTCAGCGGGGATGTCGAGATCCGGCGGCAATAGTTGACCATCCCTCGAAGAGGGAGCGCTTTTGCCCCTCCCCCTTCAAGGGGGGATGGTGTTCGTCGCAACGTCGACGGACGGTCGAACCGACACCATCCCCACCCAACCCTCCCCTTGAAGGGGAGGCTTGAGGGTGATTCGAGCTGGAGTGCGCAGCTATGCGGCCGCAAATCGCCGCATCGGCTTCAACGCAAGCAAGTCCCCAAGCAACGCCTGCGCCGTCACCTCGACACCCGCTCCCGGACCCTGGATCACGAGCGGCCGCGCGCGATAGCGTTCCGTCGTCAACGCAAACAGGTTGTCCGTGCCGGACAAGCGCGCCGCGACGTGGCTCGCATCGACCGCGACAAGCCCGACGCGAGCACGCCCGCTCGCATCGAGCGACGCGACATGCCGCAGCACGCGCCCTCCGCTCGCCGCTTCGGCGCGGCGCGCCTCGATCGTCGCGTCGAGCGCCTCGGCGTTGTCGACGAACGTCGCTGCGTCGATGGCTCGCAACCACGCAGGCACGAGGTCCTCGACGTCGACGGCATCGACATCGAGCGCGCGTCCCGCCGCGCGCGCGAGAATCACGAGCTTGCGCGCAACGTCCGTGCCCGAAAGATCCGCTCGCGGATCGGGCTCCGTGAAGCCGAATGCGCGTGCTTCGCGCAGCAGCGCCGAAAACGGACGACTGCCGTCGTACGTGTTGAAGAGCCACGACAGCGAGCCGGAGAACACGCCTTCGATCGCAACGAGCGCATCGCCGCACTCGCGCAGGCGGCGCAGCGTCGACAGCACCGGAAGACCCGCGCCGACCGTCGCCGCGTCGCCGTAGACGCATCCGCCACGCGATGCCGCGCAGCGGAGCGCGTGCCACGCGGATGAGCCTGCCGCCGCGGCGGCCTTGTTCGCGGTGACGACGTCATAGCCGCGCGCCAGCCATTCGGCATGACGCGATGCGATTTCCCGCGATGCCGTCGCGTCGATGACGACGCGCCGCGGCGCGCCGCTTTCGTCGAGTGCGGCGAGCAGCGCGTCGTCGCGGCGCAGCGCGTCCGCGCGCACGAGACTCGCGATCGCGATGTCGCCGGCGAGCCCCGAGGCATCGACGAGCTGCCGCGTGGAGTTCGCGACGCCGACGATCCGCACGGCACCGGCCGCCGGCGTCGCCAGCAATCCCAGCAGTGCGCGACCGACGCCTCCGACGCCGAGCAGCACCACCGCGATGTCCTCGTGCTCGGCGAACCGCGGCAATGCGCTCATGCACGCACCTGCTTCGCAGGCGCCGCCGCGAGCGCCCGCTCGAGCGCGACGTCGAGATCGTCGCAAAGGTCCGCACCGTCCTCGATGCCGACCGAGAGCCGCAGCAGCGCGTCGGTGATGCCAGCCTTGCGCCGCGCCTCGGGCGTCATCGACGCGTGCGTCATCGTCGCCGGGTGCGCGACGAGGCTTTCGACGCCACCGAGCGATTCGGCGAGCGAAAAGCAGCGAAGGCCATCGAGAAAAGCCTCGATCGCGGGCCCGCCGCCGTCGAGCTCGAAGCTCAGCATCGCGCCGAAACCCTGCTGCTGCCGCAGGGCGAGCGCGTGGCCCTCGTGATCGCGCAAGCCCGGCCAGTACACGCGCGCCACGGCTGGATGCCCGGCGAGCAGCTCCGCCGCGAGCGCCGCGTTTTCCTCGTGCGCGCGCAGGCGCGGGGCGAGCGTGCGCAAGCCGCGCAACGTCAGGAAGCTGTCGAACGGCGCGCCGGCGAGGCCGAGGCAGTTCGCCCACCAGCCGAGCTTCTCGGCGACGGCAGCGTCCCTGGCGACGACGGCACCGCCGACGACGTCGCTGTGGCCGTTGATGTATTTCGTCGTCGAATGCACGACGACGTCAGCGCCAAGATCGAGCGGCCGTTGCAGCACCGGCGACAGGAATGTGTTGTCGACGACGACGACCGCACCGATCGCGTGCCCGGCCTGCGCGACGTGGCGGACGTCGGTGATGCGCAGCAGCGGATTCGACGGCGTCTCGATCCAGACGAGGTCGGGCTTCTCGGCGAGCGCCGCGGACAAGCTCGCCGAATCGGTCAGGTCGGCGAAGATCGCTCTGAAACGATTCTTCTTTGCCCACGCGTCGAGCAGGCGCCAGGTGCCGCCGTAGCAGTCGTGCGCCGCGACGACGAGCCCGCCGGCCGGCACGAGCTCGAGCGCGAGCGCGACCGCCGCCATCCCGCTCGCCGTCACGACGGCGCCCGCGCCATTTTCGAGTTCGGCCAGCGCCTCGGCGAGCAGATCGCGCGTCGGATTGCCGCTGCGCGAGTAGTCGTAGCGGCGCTTGCGATTGAACGCTTCGAACGTGTAGTTCGTGCTGAGGTGCAACGCCGGGACGACCGCGCCGTGATGCGCGTCGGATTCGATGCCGGCGCGGACGGCGCGCGTGCGGGGCGAAAGTCCGCTCATGCGATGCTCCCGGCATCGAGCGCCTCGGCGATCAGCGGACCGATCCTGTCGGGTTCCTTCAGGAATGCGTCGTGGCCGTAGCGCGAATCGATCACGTGCAGCGGCGCCGGCGCGCCGCAGCGGCGTTGCAGCTCGCAAAGATCCGAGAGCGGAACCAGCCGGTCCGACGAGAAGCCGATCAGCGTCGACGGCACGCGCACGTCTTCCGGTGCGATGGCGTGCAGGTCGATCGACTCGGAAAGCGCGAGAAAGCGCTCCGCGGCGAAGCGTTGCGAGAAGTTCGCGCCGGCAGCTTCGAGCCAGTCTTCCTCGGCGAAGCGGTAGCGGCCGTCTCGGAAGAGCGGCGCGGCGGCGCAGCGTTCGGCGAACTCGCGCTCGCTGCGATACGTCGTCATCGCCAGCCGGCGCGCGAGATCGAGGCCCGACGCCGCATCGCCGTGACGCGCACCGAGCCGCACGATCGCGCGCTGCACGTTGCGCACGGCGATCGCGAGCGGATGCGCACGATGCGCGCCCGCGATCGCGACGAGACGACGCAGTTTCGCCGGATGCCGCGCCGCGAGCGCGATGCCGACCATCGCGCCGTAGGAAGCCCCGACGAACGCATGCAACCGCTCGATGCCGAGCGCCAGGGTCGATGCGGCGATCGCGTCGGCCTGATCCTCGCTGCCGATCGCGCGGATCGCGTCGCAGGTGCTGAAGCTGTCCGGACCGAGCCATTCGATCGAGAGCACGCGAAAGCGCCGCGTGTCGATCGCGCGGCCGGCCCCGACCAGCGCATCCCACCAGCCTTCGCGTCCGCCTTCCGCGCTCGCGTGACGCGTCGCCGAGATGCCGCCCTGCACGGCGATCACGGGCGCACCGGCCGCGCCGTACAGCGCGTAACGGACGCGGACATCGCAAGGCTCGCCGCCGTGAAACGGCGCGACGCGCACGACGCATTCGTCGTCGCGCGCCACGCAAGCCGCCGGAACAACCGCATCGACGCACGCAGCGGAATCGGAAACGGGGACATCGGCATGGAACGTCATCGCAGCTCTCCGTCGGCGCCCATCGGACCCGCGGAAGCCGGAACGAATTGCAGGAAGCGACGCCGGCAGGTCGCCGGGCGCGCGCTGCAACTCATCTCTCGGCGGATCGCGCAAGCGCGTCCCCGCGGGAGTTGGCACCTGTACGGAGCGATCCGCAGGTTGCCCCGGCGTCTTCGGGCCAGTCCCTCAGCCGGTCTTGATGAGCAGTGGCGCGGACTGTAGCCGCAATCCGCTTTCGAAGTCAATAGACGTTTAGACGTCTATATTTCAAGAACGATAGAAGCCGGGGATTACCTTCTCCCGCTTGCGGGAGAAGGTAGCGCGAAGTGCCGAATGAGACGATCGAAGTGATTGCCCGCCCAGATCGCGACGTTCGGCAAGACTTTCCTCACCCGCACCTTCGGCGCGACCTCTCCCGCAACTGGGAGAGGTGAAGGCTTCGGCACTCGTTCGTGCGCCGCGGCTACTGATCGCAAATGCCGTCGAAGCCGCTGGTGAGCAGGCGTTCGCGCTTGTCTTCTTGTTTCCACTCGACGGCGCCAATGTCCGGATGCGTGTCGTTGACGCGCGGCGCGAGACGCTGGTCGATGGTCAAGTTCGGATCGGCTGCGCCCTGATCGATCGCCGCGCTGTCGGGCGCGAGGCCGTGTGTCAACGTGAGGCCGCCGTTGTCGGCGAGGAGATCGAGGTTCGGGCAATCGTGGCCCGTATCGTTCGGCAACTGGAGCG
>DASZYR010000041.1:0-2289 GCA_035545255.1 Rhodanobacteraceae bacterium | reverse complement strand
TGCTCGGACAGCGCCGCGAATTCCACGTGCGACTTCTTCGGCGTCGCCTGCCGGTGATAGCGCGCGATGAGCGCGATGATCTCGATCTCCTCGGGCTCGAATCCCCGCAGGCCGCCGTGGCGGATCAGATAGTACGAGTGCTTGTGATGCCGCTCGTAGCTGATGTGCGTGCCGACGTCGTGCAGGAGCGCCGCGTACTCGAGCCACTCGCGCTCGCGCGATCCGAGGCCGTGCCGGCTGCGCGTCGCGTCGAAGATGGCGAGCGCCAGGCGCGCCACCTGCTGCGCGTGCGGCGCGAGATAGTTGCAGCGCTCGGCCAGCTCGATGACGCTGCGGCGGCGGACGTCGGGGTAGCGATCGACGGTGCGGATGTGCTGCGCGTTGCGCGCGATGTAGTCGAGCACCAGCCCTTCGCGCAGCGCGAAGTCGCAGAGCGTGATCTCGTCGGCGTCGAGGCCGTCGAGGATCGTGTCGAGCAGGACCGCGCCGGCCGGCGCGAGATCGGCGCGCTTCGGATCGAGCGCGGGCAGCTTCAACCGCTGCTGCAGCGTCAGCGACGTCAGCCGCTTGCGCAGCCGCCGCAGCGCCTTCGCGCTGACGCGCACTTGCCGCTGATCCTCGCCGGTCGCCTGGCCCGTCACCATCGCACCAAGCGACTGAATCGTGCCGGACGTGCCGATCACGCGATCGATCCGCCGCTTGGAGAGCTGCGCGAGGTAATCGCCGATCTCGTCGTTGATGCGCCGGACCATGCGGCGCTCGTCGCGCCGCGACAGCGGATCGGACTGGCCGTATTTTTCCGTGAGCCGGATGACGCCGAGCTTGAAGCTCTTGCCGGCGATCATCCGCTCCGACGTGCCGAGCGTGATCTCCGTGCTGCCGCCGCCGATGTCGACGACGATCGATGGGCGCTTGCCGAGCTGGATGGCGTAGGCGGCCGCCAGATGGATGAGCCGCGCTTCCTCGGTGCCCGAGATGACGCGCACGCGCAGCCCGAGCTGGCGCTGCACGGTCGCGACGAAATCAGCGCCGTTCTCGGCCTCGCGCACGGCGCTCGTGGCCGCGGCCACGATTTCGTCGACGCCCTGCGCCTCGGCGATCCGGACGAATTTTGATAGCGTGGTGACGGCGGCCGCCATGCTGCTGTCGGCGAGCCGGCGGCCGTCGAGGCCGCCCATGCCGAGGCGCACCATGTCTTTCTCGCGGTCGATCACCTCGAACGAGAGATCCGGCCGGATCCGGCAGACCATCATGTGGAGCGAGTTCGTGCCGATGTCGATCGCGGCGATGCGCATGAGCGTCGCGCCCGCCGAGCGAGGGCGCTGATGGCGGATGCTACCACGCCGGTCGGTGCCGGTCTGTCACGCGTCGCGGCCGATCAACGCGCGCGTCTCGTCGACGCGTGGCCCGACGCCGTGCGCGGCAACGCCGAAGCCCTGCGCCGCGTGCGCATCGCCACCCGCCGCCTCCGCGTCATCGCCGACATCGTCCGCCGGGCGGACGCGGTGCGTCATCCGCGGCGGCTGCTGCGCGATCTGCGGCGGATTGGACGCACGTTCGGACCGGCGAGAGATCTGCTGATCGCGCGCGAGGATCTGACGGCCGCTGCGCGCGGGCATCGCTGGACCGTCGAGCAGACGCGCGGGCTCGGCGTGTGGATCGACCGCCGCATCGCGCGCGAGACGCGAGCGATGCGCAAGGCTGCGCGTGACGTGGACCTCGACGAGATTGGCGATCGCGTGTCGGCCGCGGCCGAGGACATCGCGGCAGCCGGTCACGATCGGCTCTGGCGCGATCGTCTCGCCGCGGCGATGCTGCGTCGCGCGGCTCGCGTCACTGCGGCGCGCCGGTACTGCGGCGCGCTCTACGAGCCCGAGCGCCTGCATGCGCTGCGCATCGCGATCAAGAAGCTGCGCTATCTCGCCGAGATCGCCCAGGACGTCGCCGGCGTGGAGACGCCCTGGCTGACGTCGCTCGTGCGCGAGCAGCGCCGCTACGGACGGCTGCACGATCGCCAGGTGCTCGTCATGGAAGCGCGCGCGCTGGCTGCGACGCTGACGGGCGAGCGCGCGGCCCGAATCGAGCGGCTCATCGCGGTCCTCGATCGCGACTGCCGCCGCTGGCACGCCGCGGCGATTGCGTCGCTCGGCGTCGTGGACGCCGCCGTCGCGAGCGCCCGTGCGACGGCCGCGACGCTCGTGCGCGCGTCACGTCCGGCGCGCGCGAATCTCCCGTCAGCGGCGCTTCGCCGCCATCACGTCAATTAGCGTCATGGCCGCACGCGCGCAT
>DASZYR010000040.1:0-11993 GCA_035545255.1 Rhodanobacteraceae bacterium | reverse complement strand
TCTTGATCGCATCGCCGGTCGCGCGCATTTCCTTCATCCACGCGGTGCCGTCGGGCGCGATCGTCGCGATCTTGATCTGCGTGGCGGCGAACGTCGGCGCGATGCCGCCAAGCGCGATGGCGGCTGCGGCGATGATCTGGTTCATGCGGAACATCTGACCAATCTCCTGACTTCGTTTCGTCATTCCAGCGAAAGCCGGAATCCATTTTGCCTTGAGCGCCGAAGATCGAAATGGATTACTCGCTTCGCTCGCCCTTCGGGCCGTCCTTCGGACGTTCTGCGCGCTTCGCGCTTGTCCGGCTTTCGCCGGGATGACCGTGCCCTCGAGCGTGTCATCGAATCCCGGCAGAGATCCAAATCCCGGATCCGGCTCTCTCAAAAGAAATCCTTTCCGGATTCGAGGAGCGCCCGCGCCTGCTGCTGCGCGATCACGTTGATGAGCGTCAGCCCCGGCGCGTGCGGATCAGCCGCGATCGCCTCGTTCAGCAGCTTGTCGTGCAGGTCCTTGTCGAACACGAGCCGCGCATACTGCTTCGCGTAGAGCACCCGCACCATCTGGTTCCTGCCGCCCGACAACGCAAGCGCCTTCTCGAAATCGGCCTTGCCTTCTTCGGGTTTGCCGCCGAGCGAAGCCGGACGCAGGGTCGCCATCACGCCGAGATACATGTACGGCTCGCCGTTCCCGTAGTTCGGGTCGAGCGCGACGACGCGATCGAGCAATACCTGAACGCGCGGGATATCGGCGATCGCATTCCAGTCGCTCGAATGGCTCTGGGTGCGACCCGCCCAAGATGTCGCGAGCACGTAAAGCGTGCCGACGTTCCTCGTGTCGACTTGGGCGACTGCGCCCTCGAACGGCTCGAACGGCTCATCGAGCGCCTTGCAGACGGCCGGCAGATCGATGCACGTCGCACGCTTGGCGTAGTCGAACGCGTGATCGGACAGGCGTTGCGCGCGCGCGGGATCATCGATGAAACCGCCCGCGTAAGCGCCATAGAGTCGCGCGCCGGCCTCCAGCAGCCCCGCGTTGTCCGGGTTGCCCTGGATCAGCCCGTCGACGAGCAGCAGCCACGACGGAATGCCGTCGCGCGCGATGCCGACGTCGTCCTGGTCGAGGATGCCGGCCGTCAGATTGCCGGCCAGGCGCTGGCTCGCCTTGTCGACGAGGCTCGCGCAGCCCGCGAGAGCGGCGCACGCGAGAGCGATTGCGAGACGGAAAGAATGGCGTCTGGACATGTCGGGAGCGAATGGTAGTCGAAGCGTGGTGACGCGCGTTTTCGTTCAGTCGAAGAACGTCTCTGCGGCTTCCAGCGTATTCTCCATGAGCGTGGCGACCGTCATCGGTCCGACCCCGCCCGGAACTGGCGTGATCCATGACGCGCGCTCGGCGGCCGGCGCGAATTCGACGTCGCCGACGAGGCGTCCATCGTCGAGACGGTTGATGCCGACGTCGATGACGACCGCCCCGGGCTTGATCCACGCGCCCTTGACGAGCTCGGGCCGTCCGACGGCCACGACGACGATGTCGGCATCCTTCACTTCGCTCTCGAGATCGCGCGTGAACTTGTGGCACGCGGTCGTCGTGCAGCCGGCAAGCAGGAGCTCGAGCACGAGCGGCCGTCCGACGTGATTCGAAACGCCGACGACGCACGCCTTCCGGCCGCGAACGGGACGATCCGTGTGCGCGAGGAGCGTCATCACGCCCTTCGGCGTGCACGGCCGAAGGCCGCGCTGGCGAAGGGCGAGGCGGCCCACGTTCGCGGCCTGAAAGCCGTCGACGTCCTTGTGCGGATCGATGCGGTCGATGATCGCCGTCCCGTTGAGACCGGCCGGAAGCGGCAGCTGCACGAGAATGCCGTGCACGCCGGGATCGCCGTTGAGCCGGTCGATCAGCGCGGCAAGCTCGTCCTCGCGCGTCGTCGCCGGCAGGTCGAAGTCGAGCGAGCGGAAGCCGACGCGCGCGCAGGCCCTGCGCTTGTTGCGCACGTAGACGGCCGATGCGGGATCCTCTCCGACGAGCACGACCGCGAGTCCCGGCGCCGGCTTGCCGGCCGCAACGCGCGCGGCGACGCGGGCCGCGACGCCGTCGAGCAGCTCATCGGCGATGCGCTTGCCGTCGAGGATTCTCGCGCTCATCGGGGTCCGCTCGCGGAAACCGCGCATTATCCACGGCCGCGCTCGGCGCCTCAATTGGAATACGATCGGCGTGAAACATCGCCGGGAGGCCCGTCATGAACGATTCCGCGACCGAGCTCGAAGCCGCCGTCTTCCGCCGTTTGCTCGACCATCTCGACGCACGGGAGGACGTGCAGAACATCGACCTCATGATCGTCGCGGGCTTCTGCCGCAATTGCCTCGCGGACTGGTATCGCGAAGCGGCCGCCGCGCGCGGCATCGAGATCGGCAAGGACGCTGCGCGCGAACGCGTTTACGGCGAGCCGTTCGAGGCGTGGAAGGCGAAGCATCAGAAGCCGGCGACGCCGGAGCAGCTTGCGGCGTTCAAGGCCGTACAGAAAAAATCATAGCTGTCACTTCTCCCGCTTGCGGGAGAAGTCGGCGCGAAGCGCCGGACGAGGGGCGTGCTGAGCGGGGAGCGTCACGCACAAGCGCCCTCACCCGCGCCTCCGGCGCGGCCTCTCCCGCGAGCGGGAGAGGCGAACATCAAGTGCTGCAAATCTGTGCGATATCCTCGTAGCCTGAAAACACCGCATCCGGCCCGCAACCGGGACACCGCGGATCGCGCGGCAGCCGGATCTCGCGGAATGTCGCCGCAAGCGCGTCGTAACAGAGCAATCTTCCGACCAGCGGCTCGCCGATGCCGAGCACGAGCTTCAGCGCCTCGGTCGCCTGCAGCAGCCCGATCGTTCCGGGCAAGACGCCGAGCACGCCGGCCTCGCTGCAATTCGGCGCTTCGGCCGCCGACGGCGGCTCCGGGAAGAGGCAGCGATAGCACGGCGATTCCGCGCGCCGCGGATCGAACACGCTGACCTGCCCCGTGAAGCGATGCACCGCGCCGTAGACGAGCGGAATGCGAAGACGCCGGCAGGCCGCGTCGAGCAGGTAGCGCGTCGGGAAATTGTCGGCGCCGTCGATGACGACGTCGTGATCGGCAATCAGGGTCTCGACGTTGGCTGCGCGGACGCGCTCGGTGCGTATTCGCACCTGCACGCGCGGATTCAGCGCCGCGAGCGCAGTGCGCGCCGATTCGGTCTTCGGCATTCCGATCCGCGCGTCCGCGTGCACGACCTGCCGCTGGAGATTCGAGCGCTCGACGCGATCGTCGTCGACGAGCGTCAGCGTGCCGATGCCGGCCGCAGCGAGATACAGCGAGGCCGGCGAGCCGAGCCCTCCGGCGCCGATCAGCGCGATGCGCGCATCGGCAAGTTTCTTCTGCCCCGCGACACCGACTTCCGGAAGGACGAAGTGGCGCGCGTAGCGTTCGGCGGCGTCGCGATCGATCTCGCCTTCGGCGATCGGCAAGCCTTCGCTCTGCCAGCGCGCAAAGCCGCCGCGTACGGAAGCGATGTCGGCGTAGCCCATTTCGCGCAGCGTTTGCGCGGCGAGCAGCGAGCGCTTGCCGCTGGCGCAGATCGTGAGGATTCCGCGCCGCGGATCGGGCGCGATCTCGCCGATGCGACGCGGCAGATCGGCGCGTGCGATGCCGATCGCCCCGGCCGGAAATCCGGCGGCACGCTCGTCGTCTTCGCGCACGTCGATCAGCAACGCATCAACGCGCTGCCGCGCCAGCGCTTCGCGCGGATCGATTTCCGGGATCGCAGCGTCGCCGTTCTCGGCTTTCCGTATCGTGTGCATGGTCAAGCCATTCCGCGCAGCGGCAGCACGTCGACGACATCGCCGGCGGCGAGCTCGCGAACGTCTTCGTCGACGACGACGAGCGCATTCGCGTCCGCGGCGCCGCGCAGCATGCCCGATCCCTGCCGGTCGAGCAGCCGCGCACGGAGTTGTCCGGTCTCGTCGCAATCGACGAAGGCGCACAGGAACGTCGTGCGATCGTGCGTCTTCGCGAACGGCTCTACGAGATGCGCACGCCAGCGGACGGGCGCCATCACCGCGCCCTGCATCGCCATCAATCCGGGTTCGACGAGCGCGTGGAACGTCGCCAGCGACGACAGCGGATTGCCGGGCAATCCGAACACGAGCGCCTTGCCGATCTCGCCGCAGAGGAACGGCATGCCGGGCTTCATGCGCACCTTCCAGAAATGGATCCGGCCGAGCTCGGCGAGAAGGCGCGGGATGTGATCGGCCTCGCCCGCCGAGACGCCGCCGCACGTGATGACGACGTCGCTGACGGCCGCCGCGCCGGCCAGCGCTTCGCGCAACGCGGGCACGTCGTCGCGCAGGTGCGCGCACGGCTGCGCGACGATGCCGAGTCCCTCGAGCAAACCGCCGACGCTGAAGCGGTTGCTGTCGTGGACCTGGCCGAAACCGAGCGGCTTGTCCGGAGCCACGAGCTCGTCGCCAGTCGCGAAGAGCGCGACGCGCGGACGGCGTGCGACCGGAACGCGCGAAAATCCGCACGAAGCGAGCACGCCGAGGCGCGCGGCATTGAGGACTTCGCCGGCGCGGACGGCCAGCTCGCCGTCCGAAAGCTCTTCGCCGGCTGGCCGCACGTTCGCGCCGGCCTTTTCGCCGGGACCGATCGCGGCGAATCCGCCTTCCGCGCGCGCGTTTTCCTTGATGACGACGGTGTCGGCGCCGCGCGGAAGCGGTGCGCCGGTCGTGATGCGCACGCATTCGTCCGTATCGACATCGATCGCAGTGCCGGCGCCCGCGAGCATGGCGCCCCTGATGCGGAAACGTTTTTCTCCGTCGCGCGGAAGATCGGCGCCGCGCAGCGCATAGCCGTCCATTGCCGAATTCGGGAACGGCGGAATCGCGTGCGGCGCGACGACGTCGATCGCGATCACGCGATCGAGCGCGCGATCGAGCGCAACCTCGTCGACCGACCCGCGCCGCGAGCCGGCGAGCGCAACGATGCGTTGCCGCGCTTCGTCGACCGGAATCCGCATCGGGAACTCATGGGTGCGATCGAACGGCATCGGCGTAGGCCGCGAACTCCTCGGGCGTGTTGAGATTATGGAACTGCCGGCGCCGGTCGGCGAAATCAACTTCGACGGCGCCGATCGACTGCTGCCATTCCCATACGCCCCGTCCTGCTTTCGCACCGGCGGCCGCAGCATCGGCAAGCCCGGCGCGATAGAGCGCGAACAGCGGCTGTCGGCGCTCGCCGTCGTGCGCGACGGTGGCGCTCGCATCGTTCGAATCGAGCGCGCGAGAGAGACGATGCGCGAGATCGGGCGGCGGCTCGGGGCAATCGACGGGAAGCGTCAGCACGCGCGCCGTCGCCGCCGCGCCGAGTGCGCTCGCGACACCGGCGAGCGGACCGTGGAAACCGGCCTGCGCATCGGGAAAGACGCGTCCGTAACGCGCGTAAGCATCGGGATGCCGGTTCGCGACGACGATGAGCTCGAACGCCTCGCCGACATCGCGCGCGCAGGCATCGACGACCCGCTCGATCATCGGTCTTCCCGCGAGCGGCTCGAGTCCCTTGTCGCGCCCGCCGAGCCGCGTCGCCGCCCCGCCGGCGAGGATCGCGACCGTCAGCGTCGGCGTCGTCATCGCGTCAGCGCTTGCTGCGCTTCGCGTGGCGGATCATGCGCTGGCGCCGCTTCTGCTGGCCTTCGGTCAGCTCGTTGCGCTTGCCGGCGAACGGATTCTCCTTCTCGCTGAAATCGATCCGTATCGGCGTGCCTTCGAGCCTGTAGCGCTTGCGGAAGAAATTCTCGAGGTAGCGGCGGTAACCGTCGGCGATGTGCTTCGTGCGCGAGCCGTGGATCACGATCGTCGGCGGATTGGTCCCGCCCGGATGCGCGTAGCGGAGCTTCGGCGCATGACCGCGCACGAGCGGCGGCTGATAGCCCGTGTAGGCGGCTTCGAGCGCTCGATTGAGCTCGGACGAGGTGAATTTCCGGTTCGCCGACGCATAGGCGCGATCGACCGCCTTCATGAGGTCGCCGACGCCGGTTCCGTGTTTGGCCGAAATGAACACCTGCCGCGCCCAGGGCACGAAGTCGAGCTTGCGCGAGAGCGACGCCTTCGCGCGCTCGCGCGTGTAGGCATCGAGGCCGTCCCATTTGTTGACCGCCACGACGAGCGCGCGGTTCGATTCGAGCACGTGGCCGATCAGGGTCGCGTCCTGGTCGGCGACGCCTTCGTTGGCATCGAGCACGAGGATCGTCACGTTCGCGGCCTCGACCGATTGCAGCGACTTGATGACGCTGAATTTCTCCAGCGCATCCTCGACGCGCGCACGGCGGCGCACGCCTGCGGTGTCGATCAGCGTATAGCGCTTGCCGTCGCGCACGAGCGGCACGCGGATCGAGTCGCGCGTCGTGCCGGGCATCTCGGAGGCGATCACGCGCTCCTCGCCCAGCAGACGGTTCACGAGCGTCGACTTGCCGACGTTCGGACGGCCGACGATCGCGACGCGGACGCCCTGATCGGCGGTTTCCTCCTCGCCGGTGTCGGCTGGCAGCTTCGGCGCGAGCGCCGCGAGCAACGGGCCGACGCCGCGATTGTGCGCGGCGGAAAGCGGCAGCACGTCGGAAAGACCCAGCGCCGCGAAATCGGAAGTCGCGGTGCTCTCGTCGACGCCATCGACCTTGTTGACGCCGAGAAGGATCGGCTTGCCCGCGCGGCGCAGGCGATCGAGGATCGTACGGTCGCTCGGCAAGAGGCCGTCTCGCGCGTCGACGACCAGCAGCACGACGTCGGCTTCGGCGATCGCGATGTCGACCTGACCCGCGGTCTGCGCGGCGAGCCCTTCGGCGTCGTCGACGAGGCCGCCCGTGTCGATCACGACGAACGGCCGGCCTTCGATCAGGCGGCAGACGCCGTAGTGCCGGTCGCGCGTGACGCCCGGAAGATCCGCGACGAGCGCGTCCCTCGTGCGCGTCAGCACGTTGAACAGCGTGGACTTGCCGACATTGGGACGCCCGACGAGGGCGACGACGGGGAGCATAGATGTTTGTCCCCCTCTCCCGCTTTGCGGGAGAGGGTTGGGGTGAGGGTCGTTCGGAGTGAGGCGTTGCGTCGTTCGTATTGAAACGTCGAACCGGCTTGCCCTCACCCTACCCTCTCCCGCAAGCGGGAGAGGGGAAAGAACGTGACTCTCCCGCAGGCGGGAACCAGAAAGAAAGTGACTCTCCTGCAAGCGGGAGGAAAACCGGATCAGCGCACTGTATAGGCGCCGATGTCGCCGCGGACGTCCTCGACGTAAACCGTATCGCCGACGACGACCGGCGCGCTCTCGATCGCCTTCTTGCCGAGCCGCTCGCGCGCGACGAACTTGCCTTCGTCGAGACTGAGCCAATGCACGTAGCCCTCGCTGTCGCCGACCACGACGTATTTGCCCTGCACGGCCGGCGTGCCAAGCCAGCGGTACTTGAGCTGATCCTACTTCCAGAGGCTCGCGCCGGTGTCGCGGTCGTATGCCCAGACGTTGCCGTCGGCGTCGGCCAGCACGAGCACGTTGTCGCCGGCGGCCGCACCGCCGTAGCTCGACACGTCGCGCGTCCACATCGGTCGGCCGTTGCTCGTGGAGATCGCGGCCATCTGCCCGCGATAGCCGACCGCGACGATGTTGCCGCCGACCGGGACGATTTCGCCGTCGACGTCGGAGAGGCGCTCGACTTCGGTGCGGCCTTCTCCGGTCGAAAGCGTCTGCGCCCAGAGCGGCGCGCCGTCGGCGAGGCGCACGGCGACGATCTTGCCGTTGTCGAATCCGTCGTAGACGGTATCGCCGATGATGACCGGCGCCGAATTGCCGCGCAGGCTGAGCGGCGGCACGGACTGGTCGAATACCCATTTTCGGCTTCCGTCCGCGACATCGAGTCCGGTGAGACGTCCGTCGACCGTGCGGACGACGACGATCTGCGGGCCGATCGCGGGACGCGAGATGACTTCGGACGAAACAGTCGCGTGCCAGCGCTCGCTGCCGTCCTGCGAAGACAGTGCGTAGACGTCGCCGTCCAGGCTGCCGACGACGAGGAGATCGCCGCCGACGGCCGGACCGCCGGACCAGCGCAGCGAGTTCGTGCCGCGTTTCCAGAGCCAGCCCTTGCGCGTGCCGAGTTTCTTCTGCCAGATCGTGCGGCCGCTCGCGGCGTCGATCGCCTCGATGACGCCGTCGACACTGGCCGCATAGAGATGGCCGTCGACGACCGTCGGTGCGATCCGCGCGCCGGAATCGCCTTCGCCATCGCCGACGCCTTCGCTCCACAGCTTCTGCACCGCGGCCGTCGGCGTGAACTCGGTCAGCGGCGTCGGCGGTTCGACGTTGTCCTTCTTGCCGAGACTCTTCAGCCAGTTGCAGCCCGACAGCGCGAGGCCGAGCGCGACGAGGATCAGGACCGAAGTGCGCTTCATGAGCCGCTGGTCTCCGGAGGCGGCGCCGGAGCCGTCGATGCGGGCGGCGGCGCGCCGAGGTCGTCGAGCTTCATCTGCACGAACGAGCGGTTCGGCGCCTGCGGCTCGAGATGCAGGAGAGCATCCTGATAGGCCTTGCGCGCATCGTCGGTCCGGCCGAGCTTGGCGAGGATGTCTCCGCGGAGCTCGCCGACGATCGTGGCGTAGCTGTCTTTCGGCAGCGCGTCGACGATCGAAAGCGCGGCGTCGGCGTCGCCCGAAGCGAGCTTGACCCGCGCGAGGTCGATCGACGCCAGCGATTTCAGCGCGGGCGCGCCGGCATGATCGCCGGCCCAGGCAAGATCGTCGGCCGCGGCCTTGAGATCGCCGCTGGCGGTCGCGAGCTCGGCGCTGCGCATCGCGGCGAAGGTGGCATAAGCCGTGTCGGAGTAATCCTTGCGAAGCGCATCGGCGATCTTCGCGGCGTCGTCGTTCTGCTTGGCGTCGACCGCGTCGACGAACGACTGGTACTGGATCGCGGCATCGGCCGCGTGGCGCGCGCGATGCGCTTTCCATTGCTGCCAGCCGAACAGCAGCACGAGACCGAGCACGATGCCGGTCGCGATCGACAGCGCGTTCTCGCGCAGCCACTTCTGTACGAGCTCTCCCTGCTCGTGTTCGTCGAGGACGTCGAAAGCCATGAAAGCTCCACGGAAAACGGATTCGGAAACGGAAAACGCACGGGCCGGACGGCCGCCGGAGCGGCATCGGCGCGGCGCCGGCCGCGAAGGCCCGCAAGGTTAGCAGGAATCGGGCGGATCGCGGCTTCGGTGCTTCGCCGACGTCCGCCGGATTCAGCCCTACGTCAGAACTCGGCCGGGGCCGCTTCGGCGCCGTTGTCGCCGAAGACGCGCAAGCGGGCGACGTTCGCTCGGCGGAACGGCGCGAGATCGAGCGGCTTGCCGTCGAGGCGGACTTCCGCGCCGTCGGCATTGCCGAGGCGCAGCGAAAGCGGGCCGTCGCTCGAATAGGTGCGCTCCGCGCCGGCGGGCAGCAGGCTGTATTCGAGTTTGCTGCCGTCGCTGCCGACGATCTCGACCCAGCTCGGCTGCGTCAGCTTCAGCGTCAGCGAGTGCGCGCCGCGCGCGGCGGTCGCGGAAGATTCCACGGCCGGAGCGACCGACGAGGGCGACGACGTGAACGGCGTCATCGACGCGATGACGGGCATGCGTTCCTGCTTCGGCGGTTCGACGGCGGCGACCGTGGCCGACGTGTCGGCCGGCGCGTCCGCGGCGCTCGCGGGCGCGGACTCGACCGGCTCTTCGTCGACACGGCTCGTGGCCGGCGCTTGCGCGGGCAGCGGGATCGTCACGGCCGGCGCGTCGAGCGGCGTCGTGCGCACGAGATTCTGCTCGAGGCCGCCGTGCGTCGCGAGCCAGACCGCCGGAACGACGATCAGCGCGGTGAGGATCAGGTACGTCGCGCTGACCGAGTAGCGGTCGAAGAGATAGCGCGAGCGCGAGACCTTGCCCGTCGCGACGAGCGGCGCGGCACGCGTGTGCTGCGCGGCGATCGTCTCGGCGGCAACGACGGGAACGTCGACCAGCCGCGCATAGCTCGAAAGGTAGCCGCGAAGGTAGACGCCCTCCTCGATCCCGGCGTAATCGTCGGCCTCGATGCGCTCGATCAGGCGCAGCGGCAGCTTCAGCCGCTGCGCCGCGTCGGCCCGGGAGAGGCCCTTCGCCTCGCGGCCTGCCCTGAGGCGCTCGCCGAACGAGGACGACGGAGATTCGGCTTTCGCCTGAGGCATGTCGTCGGCCGGCCGCGAGGTCTCGTCGGATGACGCCTTGGCGTCGTGTTCCAGATCTTCGGCTCTCATGATGTGCTGTCCCGATGACAACGGCAGCAAAAGCTGCCCGTCGTCCGTGTCGATCGATGCGCCGGTTTCCTGCTCACCGGAAACCGGGCACGCCCCGTGGGTGGACTCGTCTTCTGATCGTTGTCTTCCACCCGTGATCATGAATTCTGCGCGCCAAGCTCGCGCGCCTGTTGTGACTCAGGAAACGATTGCAGCAACCGCCGCGTGTAATCGCTGGCGGCGGCGCCGTTGCCGAGTCGAAGCTCGATGTTGCGGCCCAGCATCAGCGATTCCGGACGTGCGTGTCCCACCGCTTCGAAGCGCTGCATGAATGCGCGCGCCTTGAAGAACTCGCCCTTCTGGTAGAGCACCGATGCCAGCTGGAACAAGGCCTCGCTGTTGTTCGGCCCCCGATCGAGCGCCTTGCGCAGGACCGCTTCGGCCGCGTCGTTCTTGCCGCTCTTCAGCAGGCACGTGCCTTCGTTCGTCAGCGCGACGTCCGGCGTCTTGTAGAACGGATCGGCGATGGCGCGCTCGAAATATTCCGTCGACTCGTCGTAACGGCCGATCTTGCAGAGGAACGCACCGTAATTGTTGAGCTCGTCGCCGCCCTTGGGCTTGATCTGGGCGGCACGGCGATAGTGCTCCTCGGCCTGCTTGACGTCGCCGATGCGCTCGTAGAGGACCGCGATGACGGTGTGCGCGTCGGCGTAGTCGGCATCGTATGACAGCGCCTTGTTGAGGTTGTCGAGCGCGATCTCGAGCTTGCCCTGCTGCATGTATTTCTGGCCGAGCTCGGTATGCACGCGCGCAGCTTCGGCCTTCTCGCTGGCCGCGCTCTCCTTTCGGATGCTGCCGCTGCCGGTCGAGCACGCGCCGAGCACCGTCGCGAGCGCGATCGCAGCGAGTCTTGCGAGCGCCTCAGGCCGCATCGGCCACGCCCTCCTCGATCTTGCGCCGGAACTCGGCCTGACGGCGCGTGCGATCCGTGACCTGGCCCTTCAACTGGCCGCAAGCCGCGTCGATGTCGTCGCCCCGCGTGCGACGCACCATCGTCAGCACGTCGGCGTCGAGGAGTATCTTCTGGAAGCCGCGGATCGCCTCCTCGCTCGAGCGCCGGAAGCGCGTGCCGTGGAACGGGTTGAACGGAATCAGGTTCACCTTGGCCGGCAGCCGGCGCATGAGCTTGATCAGCTGGCGCGCGTGCTCGGGCTTGTCGTTGACGCCGTCGAGCATCGTGTATTCGAACGTGATCGTCGTGCGCGGGCGACGCGCGGCATAGCGCGCGCACGCCGCGAGCAATTCGCCGATCCCGTACTTCTTGTTGAGCGGAACGAGCTCGGTGCGAAGCTCGTCGTTCGGCGCGTGCAGCGACACCGCAAGCGAGACATCGGCGACTTCGCCGAGCCGGTCGATCATCGGCACGAGGCCCGCGGTCGAGAGCGTGACGCGCTTGTTCGCAAGGCCGAAGCCGAGGTCGTCGCGCATGACGCTCATCGCCTTCACGACGTTGTCGAAGTTCAACAGCGGCTCGCCCATGCCCATCATGACGACGTTGGTGAGCTTTCTCTGCTGATGCGGCACGTTGCCGAGATGCTTCGCGGCGACGAACACCTGGCCGATGATCTCCGACGCCGCGAGGTTCCGGTTGAAGCCCTGCGTCGCGGTCGAGCAGAACTGGCAGTTGAGCCCGCAGCCGACCTGCGAG
>DASZYR010000039.1:0-3651 GCA_035545255.1 Rhodanobacteraceae bacterium | reverse complement strand
GTGGCGGCGAAACGGCATGGTTTCTTGGATCTCGGGAACCCTAGGTGACCGGTCAATTTGCCGGCAGCTTACGCTCGAATTTTGACGGCTGCACTTTGAAGACTGTCGACGGCGCTCCAAGTTTCACCCGCGTCGGTCGTCGGAGCCCTACCCTGTTGGCTTCCCTGATCGGTCCCTGTTCCTTCCCTGCTGGCTTCCCTGTTCCGATCGCGCGAATTCTTGCCTCGGAGACTACAGGAATGGCTCCCCGCCGCGCTTTCGAGATGTCCTAGACCAATTTTCGGGGCCGGAGACGCCGAAATACCCTGAAAATTTCCCTGTTCACGGGAATTTGGTTGCGGAGACTGGTTCGCGCGAATCTGCGCACACCGCCATCGACCTTGCGGGCCGCAGACAGCGTCTCCAGACCAACCGTGCCGGCATGTCTGCGGCGTATAGACGTGGCGGCGCCACGACGATAGTCACCCTGATCCCGCCGCCGTCTCGACTACTGGCCCGAGCAACGATCCAGCCATGACGCCGAGGGTACGAAAAAGAGCGATCCCGAAACCGCACGGCTGAAATCCAGCAGACGGTCATAGTTGCCCGGCGGACGACCCACGAACATGTTCTCCAGCATTCGCTCGATGCGATCGGGCGACCGCGCATAGCCGATGAAATACGTGCCGAATTCGCCCTTGCCGACCTCGCCGAACGGCATGTTGTCGCGCACGATGGCGAGCTCCTCGCCGTTCTCCTCGATCGTCGTCAGGACGTTGTGCGCGTAGGGCGGCTTGGCGGCGTCATCGAGCTCGATGTCGGAGAGTTTCTTCCTGCCGATGATCTTCTCCTGCTGCTCCACCGGAACGCCGTTCCATGCGCCGAGGTCGTGCAGGTATTTCTGCACGATGCAATAGCTTCCGCCGGAAAACGCGGCATCCTCCTCGCCTATGATGGCGGCATCGATCGCCCTCTGATCGGAAGGATCCTCCGTGCCGTCGACGAAACCCAGGAGGTCGCGCTGATCGTAGTACTTGAAGCCGTGAACCTCGTCGATCGCGGCGACGGCGTCACCGAGACGCGACACGATGTGGGTCGCGAGCTCGAAGCAAAGATCGGGGCTCATCGCCCGGATGTGGAACAGAAGATCGCCCTGCGTCGAGACTGCATGATGCGCGCCCGTGATCTCGCGAAAGGGATGCAGGCCCGCAGGTCTCGGCTGTCCGAACAGCCGGTCCCAGGCGCTCGAACCCGTGCCCACGACGCAGGTCAGTCCGCCTTCGAGGTCGCGAAAGCCGACCGCGCGGAGGAGCGACGACATATCGGCGAACAGCCCGCGAATGGACGCATCGCGACTCCGATCCTGCTTCAGCGTGACGACCAGAAAGATCGCCGCGCGAGTGAGCCGCGAGACTACTTGCTGAGGGACGATAGAGGACATCCGCGGCTCCCGACGATGTGCGCAGGATGGGCGAAGCTTCGACCGGAAGCAATCGCACGTGCCTGAAACACTCTCCGTCCGATTCGTGCGGCAGGAATCGAAGACCGCGACTTCGCGTGCAGGCTCTAGTGCCGCTCGGCGCCGGCGTCCGTCCTGCATGCTCCCGCCACGTAGGTCCGGCCCTTCACGGCCGCGCCGCCTTCGATCGTGCAGAAATTCGGGTCGAGCTCGCGACGCCCGCCCTCGTTATCGCGCAGGAAACCGCCCGAGTCGATCGGTTCGGACGGAAGCGGCCGCGCGACTTCGAAATGAACGTGTTTCAGCATCGCGCATCCGACGGCGCCTTCGTCGCCGAGATAGGTGCCCGCGTCGACGTGATCGCCGACCTTCAGCCCGGCCCGTTTCGTCACGGAATCGTGCGCGAGATGGGAATAGTTCGTCCATTCGCCATTCGGATGCTCGATCCAGACGTAGTTGTTGTGACAGTCTTTCGCGGCTCGTCCCGATTGCTGCTCGGAATAGCCGTCCTGGATCGCGACGATGCGTCCTGCCGCGGCCGCGACGACGCGATGCGGCTCATTTCCGTTCACGGCAAACAGGTCGACCCGGCCTCGCGGGCGATGGCTCGAGAAATCGTCGAACACGCGCACGTTCGTACCGTTCTCGAACGGCAGCCGGTACCTTCCCGCACTCGATTCGGCCGCAAGCGCCGCGGATACGGGCACGACAAGGACGAGCAGCGCGGATCGGAGCGGAAAGACGGACATGATCGGACCCCATATTCTCGCCAGAAGAAATGTCGACCTGTTCGCGCCGCGCAAAGTTCGTTCACCAGGCACATCGTGCCGCCGGTGCCGATCGGCTGGCAGTCGTCCGCATTTCCGGGCTGCGCATAAGTTTGCCTTAAGAATTCGGCGCTAAGCTTCGCCTCGCTGCGCGAAGACGAGTTCCGGATGCATGTTCTGATTGTCGAGGATGACGAGACGCTGGCCCGCGGTCTCGAAGTCGCCATCCGCCGATGGGGCGATTCGAGCGAATGGGTTCGCGACGGCGCGAGCGCGTGCGCGCTTGCCGCGGCCGTGCCTTTCGACGTGATCCTGCTCGATCTCGGCCTGCCTCGCCTTTCGGGCACGGAAGTCCTCCGCGCCTTGCAGCGCGACGGCGTGACGACGCCGGTGATCGTCATCACCGCACGCGGGATGCTGGAGGATCGGATCGAGGGTCTCGACCTCGGAGCCGACGACTATCTCGTCAAGCCGTTCGCGCTGGAAGAGCTCGCTGCGCGCATGCGCGCGTTGCGGCGCCGCGCGACGAAAGCCGACGGCATCAACCTGCGCGCCGGACGCGTCGAAATCGATACGCGTGCGCGCGAAGCGCGGTTCGACGGCCGCGCGCTGAATCTTTCGCGCCAGGAATACCTGCTGCTGCTGACGCTGACGGAACGCGCAGGCCGCGTCGTCGCGCGCGATTTCCTCGATCGCGTCCTGTTCGGCGCCGAAGGCATCGGCAGCAATGCGCTCGAAGTGCACGTGCACTCGCTGCGACGCAAGACCGAGCCCGGCCTGATCCGGACCGCACGAGGGCTCGGCTACCTGCTCGAAGACACGCCGCGATGATGCGATCGCTCCGCGGCCGCCTCACGATGCTGGCGCTCGGCTGCATCAGCGCCGTGATGGTGCCGCTGCTCGCGCTGAGCTACGCCAAGGTCGCCGAGGAAGTCGGAGAGCTCAGCGACGCACGCCTCGCGCAGAGCGCGAAGACGCTCGAAGCGCTGTCCGCCCATATCGGCGCGGAGGCGGCGGCCCCGATCGAGATTCCCAACTGGGTCCGGCCGAAAGGCGCCCAGGAGGCGACGGCGCAGGGACACGGCTACGAAACGCAGGTCGGCTTCCAGTACTGGACGAGCCCCACGGAGCTCAAGCTCACGACGCGCGACCTGCGCGGCCTCGCTTTTTCGGCGAGTCCGGTCGGTTTCGCGGACACGTACATCGACAGGCGCCGCTGGCGCATCTACACGAAGATCGGCGATGCCGGCGGATTCATCCGCGCTGCCGAGCGCTACGACAGCCGGCGGGAGATCGTCCGCGATCTGCTGCTGCAGGACGTGTTGCCGATCCTCGTCGGCCTGCCGCTTCTGGCGTTGCTGATGGGCTGGGCGATCCGCAAGGGATTGCAGCCTCTGGCGACGACGGCGAGCCGCATCGAGCAGAGATCCCCTCACCAGGCCGGCC
>DASZYR010000038.1:0-14400 GCA_035545255.1 Rhodanobacteraceae bacterium | reverse complement strand
ATGGCAGCCCGCAGGTTGGGCCGCGGC
Organism: Rhodanobacteraceae bacterium; assembly: GCA_035545255.1. Classification (GTDB taxonomy): domain Bacteria; phylum Pseudomonadota; class Gammaproteobacteria; order Xanthomonadales; family Rhodanobacteraceae; genus Dokdonella_A. The sequence continues at coordinate 14,373 of DASZYR010000038.1, read as the reverse complement.
CTCTCGTTTTCCATGCCGTGATGCGTCGGTGGGCCGAGGCCCACCCTATGGGATTTCGATGCGCCGCTCGGTCTTCGCATCGAACAGATGAACGCGCTCGGGCTTCATCGCGATGCGCAGAGTCGTGCCGGTCTCGGGCATCGTCCGCGGCGGCACGCGCATGACGATCGCCTGGTCGCCGCGCCGGAGATTGAGGAAGATCTCGTTGCCGACCGGCTCGACGACTTCGAGCGTCGCCTCGATCGCATCCGCATCCGCGTCGCCCGCCAGCACGAGATCCTCGGGCCGCACGCCGACTAGGATCTCGCGGCCTGCATTGTTCGCGAGCGCATGAGCGCTCGCTGCCGGAAGCTGCAACGAGGCTTCGCCGAGATCGATCTGCATTCCGTTCGCGGCACTGACCCTGCCTCGAAAGAAATTCATCGCCGGGCTCCCGAGGAAGCCCGCCACGAACACGTTCGCGGGCTTCTCGTAGAGCCGCATCGGCGCGTCGATCTGCTGGATCTCGCCGCCGTTCATGACGACGATGCGATCGCCGAGCGTCATCGCCTCGATCTGATCGTGCGTCACGTAGATCATCGTCGCGCCGATGCGCTTGTGCAGGCGCGCGATCTCGACGCGCATGCCGAGGCGCAGCTTCGCGTCGAGATTCGAGAGCGGCTCGTCGAGCAGGAACACCGACGGCTTGCGCACGAGCGCACGCCCGAGCGCCACGCGCTGGCGTTGTCCGCCCGAGAGCTGCGCGGGCTTGCGTTCGAGCACGGACGAAAGATCGAGCATCGCTGCCGCCTCGCGGACGCGCGCGTCGATCTCCGCGCGCGGCGTCTTGCGCAGGCTCAACCCGAACGCGAGATTCTGCGCGACGCTCATGTGCGGATAGAGCGCGTAGCTCTGGAACACCATCGCGATGTCGCGATCGCGCGGCGGCACGTCGTTGACGACGCGGCCGCCGATCGCGAGCGTGCCCGCGCTGACCGATTCGAGCCCGGCGACGAGACGCAGTAGCGTCGACTTCCCGCAACCCGACGGCCCGACGAGCACGAGCAGCTCGCCGTCGGCGGCCTCGAAGCTCGCCTCCGCGACGGCGATCTGCCCGTTCGCATAGACCTTGCGCACCGAATCGAGCCGTACCGCTGCCAAGGAATCCTCCGGATGCACGCGCCGCATGGATCGCTCGCGCCTCGCGAGAGTGCCAAATGCCGGCACGATCAGCTATCCTGCGGAATCGGAATGTAAACGTTTTCACGCCCCCGCCGCCAGCCACGGGACCCCAGCGGACCGATGCCCCAGACCTACGAGTTTCCCCGGAAATTTCTCTGGGGCAGCGCTACGTCCGCCTATCAGATCGAAGGCTCGCCGCTCGCAGACGGCGCGGGGCCGAGCATCTGGCACCGCTTCGTGCGCACGCCGGGCATGGTCAAGGACGGCGACACGGGCGACGTCGCGTGCGATCACTACCGCCGCTATCGCGAAGACGTCGCGCTGATGAAGTCGCTCGGTTTGAAGGCGTACCGATTCAGCATCGCGTGGGCGCGCGTGCTTCCTGAAGGCAAGGGCCGCGCGAATCCGGGCGGACTCGATTTCTACGATCGTCTCGTCGACACGCTGCTCGAGAACGACATCGAGCCGCTCGCGACGCTCTATCACTGGGACCTGCCGGCTGCGCTCGACGATCGCGGCGGCTGGCTCAATCCCGATATCGCCGACTGGTTCGCCGAGTACGCAAGCGTCCTGTATCGCAAGCTCGATGGGCGCGTTAAGAAGTGGGCGACGCTCAACGAGCCGTGGGTCGTCACCGACGGCGGGTATCTTCATGGAGCGCTCGCGCCCGGCCATCGCAGCAAGTACGAAGCGCCGATCGCAAGCCATCACCTGATGCGCTCGCACGGCGCGGCCGTGAAGGCGTATCGCGCGGAAGGAAAGCACGAAGTCGGGCTGGTCGTGAATCTCGAGCCGAAATACGCCGCGAGCGATTCGGCGGACGACAAGGCCGCGGTCGCACGCGCGCACGCCTACATGAACCGGCAGTACCTCGATCCCGTGTTCAGGCGTTCGTATCCGGTCGAGCTCCGCGAGATCTTCGGCGACGCGTGGCCCGAATGGCCCGCGGAGGATTTCGATCTCATCTCGCAGCCGATCGATTTCCTCGGCGTCAACTACTACACGCGCAACGTCACGAAGAACGATCCGCTGGCCTATCCGCTGAGGGCCGCGCCCGTGAAGCAGGACGCGACCTACACCGAGACCGGCTGGGAAGTGTTTCCGCAGGGCCTCACCGATACGCTGATGTGGGTGCGCGACGAGTACGGCAATCCGCCCGTCTACATCACGGAGAACGGCTCGGCGTTCTACGATCCGCCGCGCGCGGACGGCGAAACGCTCGAGGATCCGCTGCGTGTCGACTATCTCGGCAAGCATCTCAAGGCCGTGCATGCGGCGATCGCGGCCGGCTGCGACGTGCGCGGCTACATGGCCTGGTCGCTGCTCGACAATCTCGAATGGTCGCTCGGATTCTCCAAGCGGTTCGGCATCGTCCACGTCGACTTCGCGACGCAGAAGCGCACGCCGAAACGCTCGGCGCGCGTCTACGCGGACATCGTCGCCAGCAACGGACGCGCGCTCGCGTCCACGCGCTGATGCACCCGAAGCCGGTATGCTGCGGCCGATGAAACGCGCCGCAGCGGAGCCCAGCATGACCGAAGCCTGGACGACCGGATCCGTGCTCGTCACCGACGTCGGCGGCACGCACGTGCGCTTCGCGCTCGTCGACGCCGCGGCCGAGGAGCCGCTGATCGTCGAGAGCGCGCGCCGCTATCGCGCGGCCGACTTCGGGAGCTTCGGCGCGGCCGTGAAGCGCTACCTCGAAGAAGCCGGTTGCGCGCCGCAGGCGCTCGTGATCGCCGCGGCCGGCGTGCGCGTCGGCGACGAGATACGGCTCACGAACAACGTGCCGTGGGTGATCTCGCGCGCCGCGATCGAGAAGGAATTCGGCTTCGGCGACGTTCGTCTGCTCAACGATTTCGCGGCGATGGCGCTTTCGGTATCGCTGCTCGAGCCACGCGATCTGCGCGTGATCGGCACCGCGCAGCCCGTGCATTTCGACGCGCGCGTGCCGCAGACGTTCGGGATCCTCGGACCCGGCACCGGGCTCGGCGTGGGCGCCCTCGTCGTGCGCGGCGGGTCCGCGCATCCGCTCGAAACCGAAGGCGGACACGCGAATTTCGCGCCCGGCAACGAAGAGGAAGTCGAGATCTACCGGCGTCTCGCGGCGCGCTTCGGCCGCGTCTCGCACGAGCGCGTGCTTTGCGGCAGCGGGCTCGTCAACCTTCACGAAATCCTCTGCGAGATCGACGGCGTCGCGCCGCGGTTCTCGTCGCCCGAAGACATCACGTCGGCTGCGAACGACGACGCGCTCTGCCGTCGCACGGTCGAACGCTTCTGCGAGCAGCTTGGCTCGGTCGCGGGCGATCTCGCGCTCACGTTCGGCGCGTGGGACGGCGTCTACGTCACAGGCGGCCTTGTGCGGCCGCTGCTGCCGTGGATCGAGGCGGGCGGATTCCGCAGGCGCTTCGAGGACAAGGGACGGCTCGCCTCGGTCGTTGCGCGCGTGCCCACGTCGGTCGTGCTGCACGCGGACGCGGGCCTGCTCGGGGCGGCCGCGCAGGCGATCATCGCGTCGGGGCGTCTCGCGCGCTGACTTCCAGTCTGGCGGGCAACGAGCGGATGCGCGTTTCCTTGCCGTTCGGCGGCGCGAACACGAGGCCGCCTTTCGGAAGTTTCATGTCTTCGGCCGCGACGTCGAGACGCCATTTCCCGCCGTCGCGCTTCAGCGTGTAGCTCAGGCTTCCGTATGGCGTGCGCAGATGCTCGGCCGCGACGCCTTCCTCGTCGATCCAGTCCGCCGGAATTCCGGCCGCGATCACGAGCGAATCGTCGGACTCGCGCTCGTAGGCGAAGAGATCGAGCGCCGAGCGAATGAAATCCGACGCGACCCAGCCGTGCGGCATGTCGCCGACGAAGCGCGACTCGCGCGCGTCGCGACCGACGACCTCGGCCCACTGATTCCATTCGGCCGGCCGGCGATCGCGCATGAAGAAGTCGATCGCCTGCCGGGCGCGATCGCGCCAGCCGAGGCGCACGAACGTGCCGACGGTGCGCCATTCGTAGGGCGTGTAGTCCTTCCACGCGTTCGAATCGCGGCGCGCGACGAAGCGCTGCCAGTACTGCTCGAATGTGTTGCGCAACAAGTCCTGGGACAAAGATGCCTGCTCGCCGGCAGGCCAGAGCGCGATCGTCGTCGACGTCGCGTCGAAGTCGCCGAGCTCGGCGCAGCCGGGCAGGTAGTCGATGCCGTGCGAGGCGATGCTGCGCCGGATCGAATCGTGCAGGTCGCGGCGGAACTCGTCGCGCGATCGCGCGATTCGTCTCGCATCGTCGCGCTTGCCGAGTGCGTCGGCGATCTCGGCCGCGCTCTTGTAGCCGGCGAGCGCCCAGAAATCGTCCCAGTACGAATGCATCGGCTTCGCCGAATAGCCTTCGTGGCTGATCGATGCGGGCATCAGGCCGCGGAATGCCGGGTTCGTTTCGCCACGCTCGCTCGCGCGCAGCGTGTCCATGTAGCGCACGGCCGCGTCGACGCGCGGCCACGCGGACTCCAGCGTTTCGCGATCGCCGGTGTAGCGGTAGATCTCGTGCGCGAGATGAATCAGCTCGCCATGGCTGTCGTTCTCGGGAACGGGATCGGAGCCGCGATGATCGACGCAGCACGGCACCTTGCCGCTCGCGAACTGATACGGCGCATACCAGTCGAAATACGCGCGCGCGACGTCGGCGTGGCCAAGCCGCAGCAGCGCGTCGGACATCATCGCACCGTCGCGGATCCACGAGCGCGCGTACGAGCGCGTGCCCGGCCGCAGCGCGGGACCGTCGCGGCTGATCAGGATGTCCGCGAGCGCGGTGCGCAGCGTGTCGACGAGCGATTGCGCTTTCGGTGCGCGGATCGAGACGCGATTGAGCGCTGCGCTCCACGCCGATGCGGTTTCGTCGAGCCGCCGCGACACCCACGCACCGACAGTGTCTTCGGCGAGCGCCGGCGGAGCCGTCTCGTCGCCTTCGAGCGGTATCGAGAGCGCGACCGTCGCGCGGCCGTGCGCGGGCAGCGAAAGCCGATAGAGCAGGGCGCCGCTCGCGAGGCCCGTGTCGTCGTGCGTCGCGAATTCCGGATGCGCGGCATGGGTCTTCGCGGATGCGCCGAGATGTTCGGCCGCGAAACCCGCGTCGAACGTTTTACCGAACGCATCGTCGGGTCGCACGAGAGCGAATGCGCGCGGCTTGCCGTCGACTTTCAGCGTCCTTTCGTCGAACGCGAGGTCGTGAATCGGGCTCGTGCCGCCCGGCGTGTTGAGAAACTGGACGGCAGGATTGACCTGGAACGGCTGCACGACGAGCGCAAGCGTGAGCACGCGCGCCGCGTCGCTCGTGTTTTCGATCACGTAGCGTGCGATCAGCGACGACGCGCCGCTCTCGCCGGTCGCGAAGGCGGTCGTCGTCAGCGCAAACGCCGGCGTCCGCCAGACGACGCTCGGAATCGGCAGATAGTCCGAACGCAGCGAATGCGAGATCGTCGCATCGGCCCAGCTCGCAACCTTGCCGCTCGCGTCGACGACGAACGGCGCGATCGAAAAGCCGCCCTTGGCGACTTCCAGTGCGCCGTCTTCGGAGAAGAGGCCGGTTTCGTGCCCGCCGTCGACGCCGATGACGGTCCAGTAGGTTTGCTCGCCCTGGAATCCGCGCGGATAGAGACCGCGCGGCGCCGACTTCGCGAGTTCCGAGAAGAACGCGTTCGCCGAGGCCCCGAACGCGAGGTCCTTGATTTCGACTTCGCCGAGCGCGTAGCCGTGCCGGCTGCCGTGCATCGAGATGCGCAGATAGCGCGCTTCGGAATCGGGAAGATAAAGCGGATCGACGCCGCCGTTGCCGGTGGTGACGCGCCGCGCCGTGCGCCAGTGTCTTGCGTCGCTCGAAAGCCCGATCTCGTATGTGCTCGCGTGATGCCGCGGCAGCCAGTGCAGCACGGCCCCGCCGAATTCGCGCTCGTAGCCGAGATCGAGCGTGAGCGCCGCGTCGGCGCGCGTTTTCGCGCTTCGCCAGGCGGTGGACGGATCACCGTCGACGGCGTTCGACGCGGGCGTGCGCGATGACGTCGCGCTCGCGATCGGCCGCGGCGGCGTCGCGGGCGGCGGAGCGCGCTCGCGAAATTCCAGGCTGGAGAAGCAGATTTCGCCGCTGCCGCCCTGGTCCGCATAGACGGTGAATTCGAGCGCTTCGCTGCGATGCAAGGCGTGGTCGGCGAGCGGACCCCATGCGAACGAGATTTCGCGCTTCCGGAATCGAAGCGGCGTCCAGTCGGCGGGCGGCGAATACGCGCCGCGGTCGACCCACCAGACGTTCTCGTTCGCAGCATCGGTCAGCTTGAACTGAAGCGCGTTCCTCGGCGCGGCGCCTCGCACTTCGACGTCGAACTCGTAGTCGGCGGGATAATCGAGCGCAAGCTCGCGGCGCATCGATGCGTAGCCGGATACGCCATGGAAATCGTAAGCGAGGCAGAGCGCGGCGCCGCCGGGACCGTCGGCCTCGTGCAGCGTCGCGCCGACCTGATCGGACGCGGCGGCCGTCCATCGCGACGCGTCGGAAAAATCGTCGAGCACGCGCGCGCTCGCGACCGGCGCGAATGCGATCGCGAGCGCCAGCGCCGGCAGAGCGCGCATGCTCATCCCTTGACGCTGCCGAGCAGCAATCCCTGGATGTACTGCCTCTGCAGCACGAGGAAGAGCGCGAGCACGGGCAAGACCGTCACGACCGAGCCCGCCATCATGAGTTCGTTGTCCTGGACGTGCTCGCGCGATAGCCCTGCGAGCGCGACCGGCGCGGTCTGCCACGCGGCGTCGCCGAGCACGATCAGAGGCCACATGAAATCGTTCCAGCTCGCGAGGAACGTGAAGATCGCGAGCGTGACGACGATCGGCTTCAGGAGCGGCAGCACGATCGTCGCGAAGATGCGCCATTCGCCGGCACCGTCGATGCGCGCGGCTTCGAGCAGTTCGTCGGGGATCGATCGCGCGTACTGGCGGACGAGGAAGATGCCGAACACGCTCGCCATCGCCGGAACGATGACGCCGCCGTAGCTGTTGACGAGATGGAGCCATTTCATGATCAGGAACAGCGGAATCATGGCGACCTGTGCCGGGATCACGAGCGCGGTCAGGAGCGTCCGGAAGAGGCGATCGCGGCCTTCGAACCGCAGCTTCGCGAACGCATAGCCCGCGGCGAGGTTCAATGCGAGCGAAAGCAGCGTGATCGCGCTCGCGACGAGAAGGCTGTTCGCGAGATAGCGGCCCATGCCGGCGCGCTCGAAGAGCTCGCGATAGTTCGCGAGTGTCGCGTGAAGGGGCAGGACCGGCGGCGGCAACGTGCTCGCCTCGCCGGGCTGCATGAACGAAACCGACAGCATCCACGCAAGCGGAAACAGCGCGAACAGCGCAATGAGGGCGAGGAGCGCGTTGACCGCGACCGTTTGCGCGCGCAAGCCGCTCACAGCGCATCTCCGCGCTGGCCGCGACGCACCAGGAGCCACGTCGCGCCGAGAATCAGCGCAAACAGAAGGAAAGCGACCGCCGACGCGCGGCCGAGGCTCCACCACGTGAAGCCTTCCTCGTACATGAAATACAGCACGCTGACCGTGCTCTGGAGCGGCCCGCCGAGTGTCATGACGTAAGGCTCGGCGAACAGCTGGAAATAGCCCGAGACGGTGATGATCGCGACCAGCAGCAGCGCGGGTCTCAGCATCGGCAGCGTGATATGGCGAAGGCGCTGCGGGAGCGAGGCGCCGTCGATGCGCGCAGCCTCGTGAAGCTCGTGCGGGATGCCCTGCAGCGCCGCGAGCAGGATGATCATGTTGTAGCCGAAGTTCTTCCAGACCGCGAACACGATGATCGCGGGCATCGACCAGTGCGGATCGCCGAGCCAGTCGATCGGCGCGATGCCGAGTTTCGCAAGGGCGTAGTTGATGAGGCCGTAACGCGTGTGGAAGAGATAGCGCCAGATCACCGCGACCGCGACCACCGTGGTGACGACCGGCGCAAACAGCGCCGTGCGGAAGAAACCCTTGAAGCGCGCGAGCTTCGAGTCGAGCAGCAGCGCGGCGCCGAGCGAGAGCGCGATCGAGAGCGGCACGCCGGCAACGACGAAATAGAGCGTGTTGACGAGCGACTTCCAGAAGAGCGGCGTCTTCAGGATGTCGACGTAGTTGCCGAGCCCGACGAAGCGCAGGTTGTCGAGATTCGCGAGTGCGTAGAGGTCGAAATCCGTCAGGCTGAGCGCGAATGCCGCGAGCACCGGCACGAAGAAGAACGCGCCGATGACGATCAGCGCGGGCGAGACAAACGTCCAGGCGGCGCGGCGTTCGTTCATGGCACTGCGCGTCGACTCTCTGTCACCTCTCCCGCTTGCGGGAGAGAGCCTGCCCCGGACTTGATCCGGGGTCGCGCCGCCGGCGCGGGTGAGGGCAGCACTTGAGACGCCGTCTCACGCTTGCCCTCATCCGCCTGCCGGCACCTTCTCCCGCAAGCGGGAGAAGGGATTGTCGCCGCGTCCCTGCCTCGTGTTTGCCGCTCGAGCATCCAGCGGCGCTTTTCGAGAATCGCGTCGGCGCGCCGATCGAGATCCCGCAGCGCATCATCGGCGCTTTCGCCGCCGCGGATCGCGCGCTCGGCCGCGAGGCGGATCTCCTGCGCGATGCGCTCCCATTCCGGCACTTTCGGCGTCGGCCTCACGCGCTCGAGCTGATCGCGGAACGCGGCTGCGTGCGGATCGTCCTTCAGCTCAGGATCGTTCCAGGAACTGCGGCGCGGCGGCAGGTCGCCGCAGAGTGCGTGGAACCGCCGCTGCTGCTCGGGCTGCGAAAGGAATTCGATCAGCTGCCAGACCTCGCGCTTGTGTTTCGAGCTTTCGAACATCACGAGGCTGCTGCCGCCGGCGATCGCCGAGCCGGGACCGTCGGGGCCGGGCAGCGGCGCGGTCGCCCACTTGTCCTGCATGTCCGCCGGCAGGCGTCGGCGGAACTCGCCGACGTTCCATGGACCCGTGATGTAGAACGCGAAGAAGCCTCTCGCGAACTCGTCCCAGACGTTCGAGATCTCCTGGTTTCCCATCGCCGGCGCCCATCCGTTGCGGAACATGCCGACGTAGAAGTCGAACGCGCGCCGGAAGCCGGGGCTCTCGAAATTGCCGCGCGAATCGTCGTCGCGAAGAAACGGATCGGGCTCTTCCGCGGCGAGGTTCAGCAGGGGCTCGAACTCGTTGAGCGGCAGGAAGATCGCGTAGTTGCCGGCGCCCGCGTTCGCCTTCACTGCCGCGAGCGCGCGCTTCCATTCGTCCCAGTCGCGCGGCGGCTGCGGGAATCCTGCGCGTGCGAGCAGGTCGCTGCGATAGAAGAGCAGCCGCGTGTCGACGTACCACGGTACGCCGTAAAGCGTGCCGCCGATGATGTTCGTATCCCAGATTCCAGCGAAATAATCGCTTTGCGGAATCCTGCCCGATGCATCGACGTAAGGTTGCAGCGGCTCGAGCGCGCCGAGCGTCGCGAGCTCGGGAATCCAGGTGTTGCCGAGCTGGCCGACGTCGGGCAGCGCGTCGCCGGCGAACGCGGTCAGCAGTTTCTCGTGCGCGGCCGTCAGCGGCATCTGCTGCGCGTCGACGCGGATGCCGGGATGCGTCTTCTCGAAATCGCGCAGCAGCTCGCCGACCACTTCGCCTTCGCGCCCGATCGTCCAGAACGTGATGACCGTGACGCCGCCGCCTTCGCGATCGCACGCGCCGCTGCCGAGCGCCATTGTTGCGATCAGCGCCGCGCGGCAGAAGAAGGCGCGCCGTTTCGTCACGGCCGGCCCGCCGCGGTGCTGTCGCTGCCGGATTCGATCGGCTCCAGCCATCCGCCGGTGAATCCCGCGCGGACGAGGCCGCGGCGGATGTACGGATTCCTGCGCATGACTTTCCAGACGAAATCGTCGCGATAGTTCTCGATCATCGCGATGATCGGACCCTGGTCGATGCCGATGTAGTCGCTTGCGACCCAGCCGAATCCCGGGATCAGATGTCCCGTCTTGAGCGGCACGTCGTAGGTGAAGCTCGGGTTGAATGCATCGAGAAAGCCGTAGGTCGAATAGATCTGCGCGCCGAGCTGGTCGTGCATCTCCTCGACGGCCGGAATCACGATTTCCGGCGCGAACGGCAGCGAAGCGGCCGCGGCTGTCGGCGCGATCGTGCCGTCGTCGAACGCGTCGGCAAGCCCCGCGCCGCGCGCGGAATAGTGGCGGAACGCGCGCGTCTTGCCGAGATAGTCCTGCGACGTGCCGGCCGGTCCGTCGCTCGCGGTGAGTCCCCAGACGTTCTCGCCGTAGAGCTTCCAGCCCATCGGATTCGCGATCGCGTACGCGCGCTGCGCATAGGTCGCGCGGCGGCTGTTCTCGAAATAGTCGAAGCCGCGCTGGCGCATGTAGGCATCGTAGATGCCGCGGAAATCGATCCAGACGTGCGAGTACTGATGGCCGAACAGCGGTGCGAAGCCGAGATATTCCTGCTGCTGGAAGGTGCCCCACGCACGCTCGTAGCTTTTCGTCCACGCCGTCCACGCGTCCTTTCCGACACCTTGCGTCGGCGAGCCGAGCGCGAGCACGTAGATCAGCATGCCTTCGTTGTAACCCTGCCAGTCGTACGGGATGTAACCTTGCCTGGGCAGCCAGCCCATCGCGATGAGCGGCGCGCGCGCCTGCATCCAGGGCCATTCGACGCGGCGATAGATCGTGTCGGCGAGCCGGCGGATCTGCTTCTCGTCGGGCGTGTCGCGATCGAAGTACGACTGCGAGAACAGCACGCCGCCGAGCAGCAGCGCCGTATCGACCGACGAGAGCTCGACCCAGTCCGCATAGCGCGCGCCGGTCTCGAGATCGAGGAAGTGATAGAAGAATCCGTGATAGCCGCTCATGCCCTCCGCGCGCGAGCCCTGCGGCGCGCCTTCGAGGAAGCGGAGCGTGACCAGCGTGCGCTGGATCGCCTGATCGCGCGTGATGTACCCGCGCTCGGCGCCGATGCCGTATGCGGTAAGTCCGAATCCGACCGCGGCGATGCTCGAGAAGGGTTCGGTGTAGGGATAGCGATCCGGAACGAGGCCGTTGTCGGGATTCGCCGTCTCCCAGAAATAGTTGAACGTGCGATGTTCGAGATCATCGAACAGCGGCGTCAGCGGCGGGCGCAGCAGCGGAGTCACCGGCGCGCGCGGGGCCTCGGATTCGCGCTCATGGCAGGCGCCGAAGAGCAGGATCAGGGAAACGACGAGAGCGAAAAGAGCGCGCCGTCGCGGACGGCTGAAGATCGACACGGACGAAAGACGGCTGATGCGATTCTGAACGGCGGAACGGCCCATCCTGGCGTCCATGTTAGCCGGATGCGCCGGGTGATTTCAGGGATTTCTTCCGCATGCCGCCGCGGCCGCATCTGCGATCGCGAAGCGGCGCCCGAGAGGGAATCATCCGACTCATGCTGTCACCCCGGCGGAGGCCGGGGTCCGCTTTCTTCGTGCCGTTCATCGGGAATGAACAGCAAGATGGATCCCGGCTTGCGCCGGGACGACGCAGACGCCGGCATGACGGGTGTCGCGACACCGGCTGGCGGTGTCGCGGACCTTCGCGCGACGCATCACCACCTGACGCCGGCGCTCAGCTTCAACATTCGCGGATACGTGTACATGTTGCCGATCGTGTTCAGCGAGATCGTCGGATTGAAGACGCCGCCGTGGCCCCAGTCGTCGTTGTAGTCGGAATAGTTCTTCCAGTTGAACGCGTTGATGAGATCGGCGCGTATGTAGAGCGTGACGCCGGCCGTCATGTCGAAATCCTTGTTGATCGCGAAATCGATCTGGCGCGTGCCGAAGATCTTGCCGCCGGCGATGAACCGGCCGCTGCCGGGCGCATCGATCGCGGCGGGAATGCAATGCGGCCCTTCGAAGCAGGCGATCGCCGATTCCGGCGGCGGCGTCGCGAGCGTCAGCTTCGTCGAGAGCGTGAGGCCCCAGGGACCGTCGTAGATGCCGGTCGCGACAAGCCGGTGCTTCGAGACGCCGCTCGATTCGAGGAATGGATAGTCGGTGATGTCCTCGGCGTCGAGCGCGTAGTGCTCGCCGAACTGGCGGTTCTCCTTCGCGTCGGTGTACGTGTACGCGATCGTGACGCCCCAGCCCGAATCCCGCGTGTACGGCTTGTCGATGCCGATCAGCAGCGAGTTCGCCTTCGTCTCGATGCCGTTCTTGCCGAGGATCAGCGCGCCGTACCCCGGTATCGGGAAACCCCACGGCTGGCCGGTGTCGCCGTTCGTGCCGTCACCCCAGAACGTGCCGTCCGGCCGGCGGTTGCCGAGCACGAACGCGAAGCCGTCCTTGCTGACGATGCGCGAGAGCGTGACGCTCGTGTTCCAGTCCTGCCGGCCGAGATGCACGACGTTGCGCATGCCGATCGAGAACTGGTCGGAGTAGGGCACCTTGAGATCGTTGCTCAGCATGTCGATCTCGCGGCCGCCGCCGGTGGGCGACACGAGAGCGCGCAGGTTCGCGATGTCGTAGAACGACGGATCCCACGCGAAGCAGTTTGATTGCGTCGTGTCGCAGGATTGTCCGTTCGGCGAATCGAAGAACACCTCGTACGTCGGGAACGTCGCTTTCGAGAGCTCGAGCTGGAGATAGTCGAAGCTGTCGCGGTCGTAGGCGCGGCCGGCGCCGCCGAAGATCACGTGCTCCTGGTCGCCGTCGAGGTCATATGAGAAGCCGAGACGCGGCTGCCATTCGTCGGTCGGCGCGTCGCGATTGTGGCCGTTCGAGATGTAATCGTTGATGTTGACGCCGCCCCGCGCGAGCGTCTGCGCGTAGGTTTGTCCGGCGGGCGCGTTCGGATCCTGGCCGTTGATCGCCGCGACGACGCTCGCGGGCGTCACGTAGTCGAGATACGACGGCGTCTTCTCGTAATCCCAGCGCACGCCGAGATTCAGCGTCAGCTTCTCGTTGACGGCCCAGTCGTCCTGGATGTAGATGCCGAACTGCTTGTTCCTGGATTCGGCCGTGCCGTCGCCGATGCCGGCAAGCGGGACGCCGAAGATCGCGCGGTACGGATCGGCATCCGCGCCGCCCGCGCCGATGTTGAAGAAGAACTGCGGATTGGCGGGATTGATCTCCTGCGTCGAGAGCTTGACCTCCTTGTACTTGAAGCCGGTCTTGACGAGGTGATCGCCGTTCCAGTGCAGATCGGTGAACGAGAGATCGTCCTGGATCGACGGGCCTTCCTGCCCCTTGTCCTGGAAGTTCGCGCCGGCGCCGGTGTCGAGCAGCACGGTGTTGTTGTCCGCCTTGACCGCGTAGATCCGCGCGATGCCGTTCGTGACGGGATGCGGCCCCCAGGTCGTGTCTTCCCAGGTGACGTGGGCGTCGTTGAGCCAGCTATCGGCCGTGTGCTGCCAGCGGAGGTCGGCGCGCTTCTCGTCGTTGACGATGTCGCTGCCGAAGGCCGGCACCTGCGTGCCGCCGACGTTGTCGCGCTGCGCTTCCTTGCGATAGCGGCCGGTCAGCTCGACGAGATCGAAATCGCTCGGCTCCCAGTCGATCTTGCCGAAGTAGAGATCCTGGTTGAACGGGATGCTCGTCGGCCCCGTCTGCGCGAGCGCCTCCGGCGGCAGCGGACCCGGTGCCGGCGTGCCGGGCACGACAGTCACCGGCGTCACGTAGTCCTTCGCCTCGTAGGTGAAGAAGAAATGCATGCGGTCCTGGAGGATCGGCCCGCCGAGCGCGATGCCGTAATCCTTTTCCTGCGTGTCCTTCTTGTCGTGCGCGTCGTTCTCGGCCGGCGTCTTCGCGCGCCAGCCCTGATCGGTGTATTGACCGTAGACTTCGCCGTGGAACTCGTTCGTGCCGGATTTCGTGACCGCCGTGACAGCTGCGCTCGAAAGCTGGTCGTACTCGGCCTTGTAGTTCTGCGAGATCACCTTGTATTCGGCGATGCCGAGCTGCGGGAACGGATTGCCGCGCGAGGAATCCTGGCCGGTGATGCCGCCCCGGAGCACGTAGTTCTTCTGGCCGACGCCGTCGATGTAGACATTGATGCCGCTCGCCGACTGCGCGCCGCCCTGAAGCTTCGTCGTGCCGTTGCCGGGATCGACGCTGAATGCGACACCCGGCACGACATCGGCGAACTCGAGGAAGTTGCGGGTGACTTGCGGGATCGTGCTGATGATCTTCTGCGAGACCGTCGCGCCGACTTCGGAAGTCTTCACCTCGGG
>DASZYR010000037.1:0-17947 GCA_035545255.1 Rhodanobacteraceae bacterium | reverse complement strand
CGGGAATGACGTCGTCTAAAGATGCACCCGCTGCCTATTGCCGCGACGATTCGCGGCAATCCTCGCAGACGCCGTGCACTTCGAGCGTCTGCGCGCGTGCCTTGAAACCGTGCTCGCGCGCCTGCTCGCCGAGGAGCCTTGCCACGCGCTCGTCGCAGATCTCGATGGCGCCCGCGCAGACGTCGCAGATCAGGAACGGCACCTGATGCGCCTCGTTCGGATGATGGCAGCCGACGAACGCGTTGACCGATTCGAGCTTGTGGATGAAACGATGCTCGAGCAGGAAATCGAGCGCACGGTAAACGGTCGGCGGCGCCGCGCCGCTGCGGCCCTCGCGAAGCTGGTCGAGCAAGTCGTACGCCTTGACCGGTTTTTCGGACGCCGCGATCAATTCGAGCACGCGCAGGCGCAGCGGCGTCAGGCGAAGGCCGCGAAGCTCGCACGCGCTCGCTACCGCGCCGACGAACGCCTTCGCGTCGTGGCGGTGCTGATGGTGGCCGTGTCGATGGCTGGCTGCCTTCTGCATGGGTTCCACTGTACTCCGCGCGGTGTGCCCGTGCGATCGTCCGCGATCACCGTGCGCTCCCGTCCAATGGGGTCTCGCCGGGCGCGAATCAATCGGCACCGCCGAAGGATCGCGACAACCGCGGTCCTTTTCGCGAAGGATTCATCGCCGAAGAATCGCCAGACGCATTGCCGCGCGGCGCCGGCTACCAGCCGCGCGAGCGGTCCTGCGCCTTCAGCCGCGAGCGTGTCGACTGGCCCGCGTACTTGCGGAAATCGATTCCGCACCAGCGGCAGACGCGCGCGGCCGGCTGGTTGCGCCGGCCGCATTCGGGGCATTCGCGCAGCCCCGATTTCGACAACGCGATGACGATCCAGCCGATCGGGCCGAGCGCCGCGCCCCAGATGAACCCGGCGAGCCAGCGGCCCTTGATCCACCCGATCAGCGCGCCGATCAGCGCGCACGCGATCGTCAGGCCGAGCATCCATTCCCATAGCATCGGATTGAGCAGGCTGCTCATGCATTGATGCAACAACGCCTGCGCCGCGTCGGTATCGGCGAGATCGATGCCGGCAAGCTGGGAGAGCGTGCATTCGAGCGCCATCGCAACTCAGCCCGCGCGCGCGATCGCGGCTTCGATCCGGCGCAGCGCTTCGTCGCGTCCGGCAAGGAACGTCGTGTGGTCGATCGACGGCGAGACCTGCGTTCCGGTGAGTGCGACGCGCAGCGGCTGCGCGACCTTGCCCATGCCCTCGCCGATCGACTCCGCGGCCGCTTCGATCGCCGCGTGCACGTTCTCGACGCTCCAGTCGGACAGCGCCGCGAGTTGCGCATGCGCAGCCTCGAGGGCGATTCGCGCCTTCGGCGTCTTGAGATGCTTCGCCACCGCCGCGTCGTCGTATTGCTCGAGCGGCGCATACCAGACGCGCGCTTTCCCGGCCATCTCCTTCAGCGTCTTCGCGCGGTCGCGAAGAGCGACGATGACGTCGACGGGATCGGGCCCCTTCGCAGGATCGATGCCGGCCGCGCGCAGGTGCCATTCGAAATGCGGCGCGATCTCGAGCGGATCGTCGGTCTTCAGATACTGCTGGTTCAGCCATTCGAGCTTCGCGACGTCGAAGCGCGACGCGGACTTGTTGACGTCTGCGATGTCGAACAGCGAGATCATCTCCCCGCGCGAGAAGATCTCCTGATCGCCATGCGACCAGCCGAGCCTGACGAGATAGTTGAGCAGCGCATGCGGCAGGAATCCGTCGTCGCGATATTGCATGACGCCGACCGCGCCGTGCCGCTTCGAGAGCTTCTGCCCGTCCGGGCCGAGGATCATCGGGAGATGCGCGAACTCGGGAACCGGAGCGCCGAGCGCGTGATAGATGTTGATCTGGCGCGGCGTGTTGTTGACGTGATCGTCGCCGCGGATGACCTCGCCGATCTTCATGTCGATGTCGTCGACGACGACCGCGAAGTTATAGGTCGGGAAGCCGTCCGAGCGGATCAGCACGAGATCGTCGAGCTCCTCGTTGCTCCACTCGACGCGGCCCTTGACCTTGTCGTCGAACACGACGGTTCCGGTCAGCGGATTCCTGAAGCGCAGCACGCGGTTCGGATCTTCGCGCAGCGGCTCGTCGCGATCGCGGTAGTAGCCGTTGTAGCGCGGCTTCTCGCCTTTCGCCATCGCGGCGTTGCGCATCGCCTCGATCTCTTCCTTCGTCTCGTAGGCGTAGTACGCCTTGCCGGCCTTGAAGAGATCCTCGGCGACCTGCCGGTAGCGATCCATCCGCAACGTCTGGTAGTACGGGCCCTCGTCGGCGTCGAGGCCGAGCCAGTGCATGCCATCGAGGATCGCCTGCACGGCGGCCTCGGTCGAGCGCTCGCGGTCGGTGTCCTCGATGCGCAGGATGAACTCGCCGCCGCGGTGGCGCGCTTCGAGCCAGCAGTAGAGCGCTGTGCGCGCGCCGCCGATGTGCAGATAGCCCGTCGGGCTCGGGGCGAATCGGGTGCGGATCGTCATCGAATGTTCGGAAGCCGTGGGTGAAAGCGGCGCACAAGTCTAGCCGATCCGACGCGCCCCGAACGGCCATCCGGCTGAGGCACAATGTCACCTTGTCACGTCCCGCCTTTCCGGATCGTTTCATGCGATTTCGCGCCGACCTCGCCGCTTTCATCCGCCCCGCGGCATTCGCCGCCGCATTCGTCGTCGCCGCCTGCGGACCGACGCGCCCGGCGACGACGGAAACCGCGCGTCCCGGCACGATCGCCGACGGCGCGCGCGCCGAGCTTGCGATTCTCGAATCGACCGACATCCACTCGAACATCCTCGGCTACGACTATTACCGGCTCGCCGAGGATCCGTCGCTCGGCTTCGAGCGCATGGCAACGCTCGTGAGGGAAGCGCGCCGCGAGTTCCCGAACACGATGCTGTTCGACGCCGGCGACACGATCCAGGGCACGGCGCTCGCCGACTACCAGGCGCTCGTGAATCCGGTCGGCTGCGACGAGGAGCTTGCGATGTACCGCGCGATGGATGCCCTCGGCTACGACGGCGGCACGGTCGGCAATCACGAGTTCAACTACGGCCTGCCGTTTCTCGCGCAGGTCACCGACGATCCGATGAACGTCGACGGAGTCCCCAATCGCCGCTGCAAGGGGCCCTCGTATCCGATCGCGCTGGCCAACGTGTTCTCGAAGCGCGACGACAAGCCGATCTACGCGCCGTGGGGATGGAACGACAAGATCGTGAAGATCCGCACCGCCGACGGTCGCGAGGCCGAGACGACGATCCGCGTCGGTGTCATCGGCTTCACGCCGCCGAACATCATGCAGTGGGACCGGCGCAACCTCGAAGGCAAGGTCTACACGAAGGGGCTCGTCGAGGCGGCTCGCGAATTCCTGCCTGAGCTTCGCAAGCAGAACGTCGACCTCGTCATCGCGATTTCGCACGGCGGCATCGACGTCTCGCCGTACGGCACGATGATGGAGAACGCGAACTGGTATCTTGCCGCCGAGCCGGGCATCGACGTGCTGCTGCTCGGCCATTCGCATGCGGCGTTTCCCGACCCGGGAAATCCGAAATCGCGCTACGCGAACCTGCCCGAGGTCGACAACGCGCGCGGCTTCATCCGCGGCAAACCGGCCGTCATGGGCAACTACTGGGGCAAGAGCCTCGGCGTCGTCGACCTCGCGCTCGTGCGTCGCGACGGCCGCTGGCAGGTCGACGATTCCGCGACGCATTCCGAGGTGCGCGACATCCGCCGCGCAGATGGAAGCTACGTCGCGCCCGATCCCGAGATCGCATCGATCGTCGCACCCGTCCACGAGGCGACGATCGCCTACGTCTCGACGCCGATCGGCGCCAGCAACTTCGAGATGACGACGTATTTCGCCGACGTCGGCGACGTCAGCGCGCTCGAGCCGGTCAACCGCGCGCAGCGCGAGTACGTCGAGCGCTACATCGCGCGGAACATGCCCGAGCTCGCCGGTCTTCCGGTGCTCTCGGCCGCGGCGCCGTTCAAGGGCGGCTTCGGCGGCCCGACGGATTACACCGACATCGCCGCCGGTCCGCTCGCGATCCACAACGCGGCCGATCTCTATCTCTATCCGAACACGCTGACCGCCGTGAAGATCGACGGCGCGATGCTGAAAGGCTGGCTCGAGCGCTCGGCCGGCCGCTTCAACCGCATCGATCCCGCGAAGCGCGAGCCTCAGGAGCTCGTCAACCGCAAGTTCCCGAGCTACAACTTCGACGTGATCCAGGGCGGTATCACGTACGCGATCGACGTGACGAAACCCGAGGGCGGGCGCATCGTCGACCTCCGCTACGAGAACAAGCCGGTCGATGCGGCGCAGGGTTTCGTCGTCGTCACGAACAACTATCGCGCGAGCGGCGGCGGGCGCTTTCCGGGACTCGACGGATCGAACATCGTGATCTCCGCGCCCGACGCGAATCGCGACGTGCTGATCGCGTGGGTGCGCGAGCACAAGCATCTGACGCGCGAAGCCGACGGATCGGATCGCAACTGGCGCTTCGCGCCGGTGCGCACGAAAGGTCCGGTCGTGTTCGTATCCGCCGCAGGCAAGGCCGACATCGCGAAAGCAGCGGGTCTCGACGTGCGCTGGATCAGGGACAACGGCGACGGCTTCGCGACGTACGAGATCGATTTCGCTGCAAAGCAGCACGCGAAGCGGCGGCGTTGACGATTCCGGGATCGACACGCGACAAGCACTCGCTGTCGCCTCTCCCGCTTGCGGGAGAGGCCGCGCCGAGAGGCGCGCGGGTGAGGGCCGGCGCGGTTCGAAGTTCCGTTGGAGCGGTGAACCCGCTTGCCCTCACCCCGCCCTCTCCCGCGAGCGGGAGAGGGAAAAGCGTGGCGGCGCCGACGCACCCTGGCCGCGTGATGTAAATTCGCTCGACGCACACCTCCGGAGCCTTCAATGCCACGCCTCGCTCTCGCGCTGTCGCTTTCGCTTTCGATCATCCTCGTCGCCTGCAACTCCGAAGCGCCGCCGCCAGCGGAGAAGCCCGCGCCTGCGCCGGTCGCGGCCGTGCCGCCGGCTCCGAGCGCCGACGAGGTGTTCGCCGACCTTTCCAAGCGCTGGCTCGACGGCATGCTGAAGCTGAGTCCCGTCACCGCGACGCAGGTCGGCGATCATCGCTTCGACGGCGATCTCGACGATCTCTCGGCCGAGGGCCGTCAGCGCGGGCTCGATTTCTCCAAAGGCATGCTCGCCGAGCTCGAGAAGATCGACCGCGCGAAGCTCTCGCGCGAGAATCAGGTCGACTACGGCATGCTGCGCAACCAGCTTCGCTCGGACATCTGGTCGACCGAGACGCTGCAAGGCTGGGCCTGGGACCCGACGTTCTACAGCCAGATCGCCGGCGGCGCGCTCTATTCGCTCATGGCGCGCGAGTTCGCGCCGCTGCCGGATCGCCTGCGCGCCGCGACGTCGCGCATGGAGAAACTGCCGGCACTGTTCGAAGAGATGCACGCGAATCTCGATCCGGCCCGCGTGCCGAAGATCCACGCCGAGACGGTCGCGAAGCAGAACAAGGGCGTCCTCAGCCTCGTAGACGGACTCATCATGCCGCACGCGAAGGAGCTCCCCGACGCGGATCGCGAGAAGCTCGAAGCCGCGGCCGCGGCGCTGAAGAAGGCCGTCGAGGACAACCAGACCTGGCTCGACAAGACGCTCGTGCCGAACGCGAAAGGCGATTTCCGCATCGGCGAGAAGCTCTACGACCAGAAGCTCGCGTTCGCGCTGAACTCGCCGCTCACGCGCCAGGAAATCAGGAAGCGCGCCGAAGACGCGCTCGAATCGACGCGCACCGCGATGTACGCGATCGCGCGCCAGGTGCTCGCCGGCAAACCGAAGGCGCCGCCGACGCCGGAGAATCCGAGCGAGGATCAGAAGCAGAAGGCGATCCAGGCCGCGCTCGAGCTTGCGTACGCCGAGCGGCCGGCGCGCGACAAGGTCATCGAGACCGCGCAATCGGCGCTGGCGAAGGCGACCGACTTCGTGCGCGCGAAGAACCTCATCACGCTGCCGGACGCGCCGGTCAAGGTCATCACGATGCCGGAGTTCCAGCGCGGCGTCGCGCTCGCTTACTGCGATCCGCCCGGGCCGCTCGACAAGGGGCTCGACACGTTCTACGCGGTCTCGCCGATTCCCGACGACTGGACGAAGAAGCAGGTCGATTCGTTCCTGCGCGAATACAACACGCGCTCGATCAACGAGCTGACGATCCATGAGGCGATGCCGGGCCATTACGTGCAGCTCTGGCACTCGAACAAGTATCCGTCGGTGCTGCGCGCGGTGCTGTATTCGGGATCGTTCGTCGAAGGCTGGGCCGTCTATGCCGAGAAGGTCATGGCGGACGAAGGCTATCTCGGCGGCGATCCGCTCTATCGGCTGATCCATCTCAAGTGGGATCTGCGCTCGATCGCGAACGCGATCCTCGATCAGGCGATCCACGTCGACGGCATGAGCCGCGACGATGCGATGAAGCTGATGACGGTCAAGACGTTCCAGGAAGAACGCGAGGCGGCCGGCAAGTGGGTCCGCGCGGAGCTGACGTCGGCGCAGCTGCCGACGTATTTCGTCGGCTGGCAGGAGCATCTCGACCTGCGCAAGGAAGTCGAGCAGCGCGAAGGCGACAAGTTCGATCTCAAGGCGTACCACGACAAGGTGCTGTCGTTCGGTTCGCCGCCGGTGCGCTATGTGCGCGAGCTGATGCTCGATCAACCGATCGACTGACGCTGCGCGCTTCCCTCTCTCGTTCGCGGAAAGATCGCCGCGTTTCCCTCTCCCGCTTGCGGGAGAGGGGGTGAGGGCAATCTTCAGCCAAGCTACCCCGTCAAATCGCGCTGTCGATTTTGGCTCCCGAAAACGAAGCATCCGGGGAAGCGCGCTGCGCGCTTGCCCTCACCCTGCCCTCTCCCGCAAGCGGGAGAGGGGAATAGCGCACTCAATCGTCCTCTCCCGCACGCGGAGCGGGAAAGCTACTTCACGTGAACCGTGATCTTCTTCGACACGATCGGCGGATCGAACTGCCGGTGCGCGCTGTCGCCGAAATCGAGCTGCAACGTGTGCGTGCCCGGCGAAAGATGGATCGTGTCCCCGGTCTGCGCCTTGCCGTAGTGCTTGTGCGTCGCATCGTTCGGAATCGGCGCGTCGAGCGGCGGCAACCCCGTCGCGTCGATCAGGAGGTGATGATGGCCGCTCTCCGGTGCCGGATCCCCTGCGGGCTTCAGCGCGATGCCTTCGACGCCGAACTTCACCGTGACGTCCTGGCTCACCGTCGCGCCGTCCTGCGGCGACAGGATCTCGACCTTCGCGCCGGACGGCGCCTTCGTGCGGGCTGGCATTCCCGCGTCCTGCGCGACGGCGAAGCCGCTGCCGAGCAGCAGCGCAGCGACGATGAGCGATCCCGTCGTTTTCATGGCGACCTCCTGCGTGAGATGCGAGGATCATAGCGCCGCGAACGCTGACCCGATTGTTAATTCCGCTCCGAGCCCCATGTAAGCGCGTTCCATGTCCGAGCCTGCCGCCCCGCCTTCCGGCATCGTCGCCGTGTTCCGCCGCCTCTGGCCCGAGGTCTGGCGGTACCGCGTGCGCGTCGGCGTCGCGCTTCTGTTCCTCGTCGCGGCGAAACTCGCGAACATCGGCGTTCCGGTCGTGCTGAAGGAGCTCGTCGATGCGCTCGACATCGCGCCGAAGCCGCTGCTCGTGCCGCTCCTGATGCTCGTCGCGTACGGCGCGCTCAGGCTTTCGGCTTCGCTGTTCCAGGAGCTTCGCCAGATCGTGTTCGCGCGAGTGCTTGCGCGAACGTCGCGGCGCATCACGTTGCGCGTGTTCGAGCACCTGCACGCGCTGTCGCTGCGCTTCCATCTCGACCGGCGCACCGGCGGCGTCGCGCGCGACGTCGAGCGCGGCATGACGGCGACGAGCGACCTGCTCGACTGGACGATCTACACGATCCTGCCGACGCTGCTCGAGGTCTCGATCGTCTGCGGCATCCTGATCGCGCGCTACGACTGGTCGTTCGCCGCGATCACGCTCTCGACGCTCGCCGTCTACATCGCGTTCACGTTTTCGGTCACCGAATGGCGCCTGCGCTACTACCGCGCGGCGAATGCGGCCGACACCGAGGCGAACGCGCACGCGGTCGACTCGCTTCTGAACTACGAAACCGTCAAGTACTTCGGCAACGAGCGCCACGAGTTCGCGCGCTACGACGGCAGCCTCGTCAAGCTCGAGGAAGCAACCGTCAAGAGCCTGAAGACGCTCGCCGTGCTCAACATCGGTCAGGCCGGCATCGTCGCGACGGGCCTGACGCTGCTGCTCTGGCGCGCGTCGGCCGGCGTGGTCGCCGGCAAGCTCAGCCTCGGCGATCTCGTGCTCGTCAACGCGTTCCTGATCCAGCTCTCGATTCCGCTCAACTACCTCGGCATGGTCTATCGCGAGGTCAAGCAGGCGCTGACGAACATCGAGCGCATGTTCGTGCTGCTCGCCGAACAGAAGGAAGTCGAGGACGCGCCCGATGCGAAACCGCTCGCGCTCGCCGGCGGCGAGGTGCGCTTCGAGCACGTCGATTTCAGCTACGACGCGGCGCGGCCGATCCTCCACGACATCGATTTCCGCATCCCGGCCGGAAAGACCGTCGCCGTCGTCGGCACGACCGGCGCCGGGAAATCGACGCTCGCGCGCCTCCTGTTCCGCTTCTACGACGCGACCGGCGGGCGCGTGACGATCGACGGACAGGACATTCGCGAGGTCACGCAGGAATCGCTGCGACGAGCGATCGGCATCGTCCCGCAGGACACCGTGCTGTTCAACGACACGATCCTGTACAACATCGCCTACGGCAGGCCCGACGCGACGCGCGAGGAAATCGTCGCCGCGGCGCGCGCGGCGCACATCCACGCGTTCATCGAATCGTTGCCGCAAGGTTACGAGGCGCAGGTCGGCGAACGCGGCCTCAAGCTTTCCGGCGGCGAGAAACAGCGCGTCGCGATCGCACGCACGCTGCTCAAGAATCCCTGCATCCTCGTCTTCGACGAGGCGACCAGCGCGCTCGACACGCGTACCGAGAAGATCATCCAGGGCGAGCTCGCCGAGATCGCGCGCGACCGCACGACGCTCGTGATCGCGCACCGTCTTTCGACGATCGTCGGAGCGGACCAGATCGTCGTGCTCGAGCACGGGCGCATCGTCGAGCGCGGCACGCACGAAGAGCTGCTCGCGCACGACGGCCGCTATGCGCTGCTCTGGCGGCTGCAGCAGGAGCGTGCCGCCGAATCGTCGCCGGCGCGGATCGCGACCGGAGTCGCCGTCGAGGCCTGACAGGCCGCGTCGCATTCGCGCAAAAGGCGCGGCCGGTGAGGTCCGTTCGCAGGCCGTCATTCCCGCGAAAGCGGGAATCCAGTGCCTTGAAAATGCATGCGAAAAGCCATGGGTCCGCGTTGCTCGCGCTTCGGACGAGCTCCGCTGTCCGCTCGCCGTCGCGGGGACGACGATCCCTCGCAAGGGACGCCAGCCGGCCATTGTCGACAGCCCGCGGAGGCCCGTCCCGGCGGCGTCCGTTCAGGATGGGCACGCCGCTTGCATCAGCCGGTTCCAGCGAAATTCCGCTCTTACGGAACCTGGCCGACATGAGCACGACTCGCACGATCGCCGTCACGGGAGCAACCGAACAGGACGCCGCGCGCATCGCGGCGCTGCTCGATCGCAATCGCCACAAGCTGTCGACGCCATGGGAACGCACGGACGCGGCCGAGGCCGACCTCCTGCTCGTCGACATCGAATCGATGTACGGGCAGATGGATTGGCTCCGTGCCCGATCGAGCGGGCGCCTCGTCATCGCCTACACGAGCGCCGCCGAGCCGATCGAGCCCGAGTTCTCGCTGCGCAAGCCCGCGATCAGCGGCGAGCTCGTCGCGATGCTCAACCGCATCGCGGCCGGCATGGGCGACGGCAAGGCCGAAGCCGCGCCACCGATGCGACCCGCCAATGCATCCAGCTACGATGCGTCCGCTGTCGCCGCGAGCGCGAACATCGACGCCGATGCGGCGAGCGAAGCGAAAGAGGACGCCGCGAACGAGACGAGAACCGATCCGCAATCGCTGACGCCCGAGACGAAGCGCACGCCTGCCGCGACGCCGCGCATCGGGATCATCGCGATCGCTTCCAGGCGCGAGGCGCGCAACGACACGCCGGCCGCTCCGCAACCTGCCGCGACGCCGCCTCAAGAAACCTGCCGCATCGACGAGCTGATGAGCGCGCTCGACGCCGCCGAAGGTCCGGTTCGCCTCGTGCATGAAGGGCTGCCTTCGATCATCCTGGATCCCGAGCACCAGCGCTGGTACGCGGGCGTCAACGGCCTGAAGCCGCTGTCCGGCTGGGCCCATCAACAGCTGCGTCGCGATCAGTTGATCCGGCTCGACGCCACCGAGTTCGCGAACGCGACCGAGATCCTGCCGGCACAGCCGTACTCGCGCCTGATCTGGCTCGCGCATCTCGCGCGCAGCGAGGGATCGCTCGATGCCGGGCTTCCGGCCGGCGGGCGTTACCGCCTGACGCGCTGGCCGCAGGTCGAGCGCGAGTTTCCGAAACATTTCCGCATCGCGACAGCGATGATGCGCGGCACCGGCACGATCGAGGAGATCGCCGCCCAGAGCACGGCCGGCCTCGCCGACGTCGTGGATTTCCTGAATGCCTACCACGCGCTCGGCTACATCGCGTGCGAGGCGAGCCTTCCCGTGACGTCGCCGAACGACCGCACGGGTCTCCTGAAGCGCGTGCGCGAGTCGCTGCGGAGCTAGGCCGGATTCCTGCTTGCCGAGCGCGAGGAGCGCCGATGGACTCGCGCGACGCGGCGCGCGGAACGCAAGCTACATCTTCTCCTCGAACTGCACGCCCGATGCGTCGCAGCGATCGACGCGGCGCACCTCGGGATCGCTGCGGCGCGCGATCCAGCAGTCGTCGTAGACCGAGCAGTAGCAGATCGTCATTCCGAGCCGGTCCTGCGCGGCGTAAAACGCCCTGGCCTGCTCGATGTCGGACAGACGCAGCGCCTCGATCGTCGTCTCGCGGTTCGTGTTCGGCGGCAGCACCTTGCCGTAGATCTTGCTGTACGTCGCCGGCACGGGCACGTCGCCGAAGAACGCATGGAATATCTCGCGCCAGGTACCGACGGGCTTGCCGTCGAGCGTCATCGTCACCGACTCGATGCGCGCGGGACCCACGCCGTCGTTGTCGATCTCGAACGCATAGCCGCGCTTCTCGCCGGTGTCGTGGAGACTGTAGCCGATCGAGAGATACGGCCAGACGCCCGCACGCGCCTGACTCTGCATCAAGCGCGTCTGGGCGCTCATCTCGCGCGCCTGGTAGGCGCTGAGCGCCAGCGCGAAAAAGCTGACGGCAAGCGCCGAGAGGCTGCCCCACTCGGCGAAGCGCGCCCGGCTGCGGGCTCCGTCGTCCGGCTTTTCCTTCGCAAGGTTCTGATCGTCGTCTTTCATCGCGAGTCGGAAGCGGACGCGGATCGCCTGTCGCCCGACATCTTACCCACACTGCGCGCGCGGAGCCGCCGGATGCGCGCTACTCGCAAGCGAGTCCGGCCGGTTCCGTAAGTCTCGTCAGCTCCATGCTTCCGCTGCCCCACGGCGACGATGGGCCGTACCCGAAGAAATCGACATGCCCGCGATTGCAACCCGAGAACGTGAACGTCAGCGTGCCCCAACGCTCGAGCGAGAAGCGCGACGGATCGAATGCGGGAATCCACTGCCCGCCCTGTCCGCGATCGGCGTAGACGATCGCCTGCCTGCCGCCGACGATCGTGCCGACGCCGCCGAACCAGGCCTGCTGCGAGCCATCGGGCGTGAACGTGAACCAGTACGCGAGCAGCCGATCGTCGGGCAGCACTTCGACGAGGATGCCGTGGCCGCTCTGGGCCGGGTCGTACCAGGCGCCGGTGAACGCGGGCGTGATCGCCGCCGCGTCATCCAGCGAGAGCGTCTGCCGCAGCGGGAAGTAGGCTTCGCCGAGAATGCCGGCGCCCGGGCGGACATCCCAGACAGTCGCATAGACCTGGAACGGTCCCTCGGCTTGTCCGGTCATCAGAGTCGGCGCGATCGCTTGTCCGTCCGCGTCGGTCATGACGGATACCGACATCGGCGAATCTCCCTCGAACGATGGGTACGCCGTTTGCGGCGGGCACGGTGAAGAGGCCTCATCGATCGACACGCACTGATCGACGTTGAAATTGACCGCGACGCCGGACAGCGGCTGGCCCGCGCTGTCCGTGACGCGCGCGCGGAGAGGAACCGGAAAGGCTTCGCCGATCACGCCGATCTGTCCGCCGCCCGAGAGCGGATCGAGCGAGGCCGGAAGGCCATCGTCCGCATGAAGCAAGGACGATCCGAACACGAAACCCAGAAGGACCAGCGACAACCACGCCTTGCGTCGTGCGAACGAGCTCATGAGAGAACCCCCCGATCGGCCGGTTACTCCGGAAAGCGACGGCCGAGCGCGCCGGATCGTCGCAGCTGCCGATTTACGGTACTGCTCCGGCGCGCCGTCCGCGAGGACGGACAATCGCCGGCGCGGCGAACTCACCGCCGCGACGCTTCGCGTGAAATAATGGCGGCGACAACGACACTGCGGAGAATCGGGATGAACCTCAAGACGGTTGGCCTTGCGCTCGCGCTGCTGGTTCCGGGCTTGTGCTACGCGGGACACGGAATCCACCTGGATGCTTCTTCGGATGCCGCCGCCGCCCGCAGCTTCCAGCGGATGGTCAACTCGCTTGACGGCAAGCGGAAAGACGACCTCCTGGCCGCCGTCGCGCAGCTCGACAAGGCCGAGGGCGGTGCCTCGGGTGCCGCGTCGTCGAAACCCCCGGTGGTGCGCATCAAGGACAAGATCGCCGGGCTGACGGCCGAGGAGATCATCGATCTCGCGCATCGCAACGAAGCGGGTACGGCCACCGACCCCGGCCACCCGTAACGGCATCTTCCCGCGCGCAATGCGGCCGGCGCGCCGATAAGTGAAAGCCCTCATGCGAGGCGCCTTCCCGTTCGCTTATCCTGCGCCGGAATTGCTGTTGCGTTTCGTGCTGCCGGATCGCCAGCCAGGCCCGTTCGCCGGATGCTCCGAGTCGTGAGAGATCGAGTCGCTCATCGTCGCGTCGCCTTTCTCGCGCTCGCGGCGATTCTGCTCGTCGCGATCATGCCGACCGTTTCCCAGCTGCGGGCGGTCTGGGGCGGCTCGCACGCCGGCGTCATGCAGCATGCGATGGGCGGCCACGAAGGGTCCTCGCACGACCATTGCGACAAAAACCGCGGCAACCCCGACGGCTGCTTCGAGAAATGCGGTTACTGCGATTTCCTCGGGCACGCGCCCTCGCTTGCGAGCGTTCCCTATCTTGCGATCTTGCTCGCGCCCGCCGTACCGCGCGCGACCGTGCACGCGGAATCTCCGCTCCGCTCCATCGCGGCCTTCAATGCCGCGCAACCGCGCGGTCCGCCCGCCCTCCTCGTTTGAGCCGCTCATGACGCGGCGCGCGCCTTCCGGCGGCGCGCTCGCGTTCGCCATCGTCTCGAAACGGGGTTTCTTCCGATGCAAACGATCGAGTCTGCGCGCTCGGCCAGCGCGTCCGTGCACGCGTCGCGCGCGGTTTGCGCTCTTGCCGCGCTGACGCTCGCGTCCGCCGCGATTCTTGCGACGCCGAAAAGCCATGCCGCCGAGCCGGATTCCGCCGACGCGGACGCCGCCGATCCGGCTCAGGCGACCTCATTGCCCGGCGTCACCGTGCAAGGCACGAACAGCGCGATCGAGTCGCCGGCGTTTCCGGCCTCGACCGCGACGGTCGGCGCCGATCAGATGGATGCCGCGATCAACGCGGTCGACATCGAGGATGCCGTCAAGTACCTGCCGAGCCTTTTCGTGCGCAAGCGGAACTACGGCGATACGCAGCCCGTGCTCGCGACGCGCACGTGGGGCGTCGGCTCGAGCGCGCGCACGCTCGTCTACGTCGACGACATCCCGATCTCGGCCCTGATCGCGAACAACAACACGATCGGCGCGCCGCGCTGGGGCGTCGTCGCGCCGAACGAAGCCGAGCGCGTGACGATGCTGTACGGACCGTTCTCGGCCGCGTATCCCGGCAATTCGATCGGTGGCGTCATGCACATCGAGACGCGCACGCCGGACAAGACCGAATTCTCGTTCGAGGAGACCGGCGCGCTGCAATCGTTCGATCAATACCGCACGCACGGCGATTTCTCGACCGCGCAGAGCACGGCGACGGCCGGCGGCCGCGACGGCGCGCTCGCGTGGTTCCTCGGCGCGAACCTGCAGAACAGTTTCAGCCAGCCGCTTTCGTACATCACGAGCGCATCGCCGCCGGAGGGCACGCTTGGAGCGATCGATGCGCTCAACAAACTCGGCCAGCCGGCCGACGTGCTCGGCGCGGGCGGCCTCCTGCACACGCGGATGCAAAGCCTGACCGGCAAGCTCTCGTACGACTTCGCGTCGTGGCTGCGCGCGACCTATCTCGCGAGCTACTGGCACAACGACGCGGACTCGCACGTCGAGACGTATCTTCGCGACACCGACGGCAACGCGACCTTCGGCGGCGTCTCCGGATTCGCGACCAATACCTACACGCTCGGCGAGGAGCATCTGATGCAGGCGCTTTCGCTGCGCACCGACACCGGCGGCACATGGGACGGCGAAGCCGTCGTCACGTACTACGATTATCTCCGCGATCGCCAGCTTTCCCCGGCCTCGGCCGGCGCCGGCACGACATTTTCGACGAACGGCCGCGCCGCGGATCTCGGCGGCACGAACTGGGCGACGGCCGATCTCAAGGCGCGCTGGCGTCACGAAGCGCACGAGATCTCGTTCGGCGCGCACGCCGACGAGTACACGCTGAAGAACGAGACGCGCAACACGACCGCGTGGCAGGACGGCGGATCCGTAACCCGCCTCTTCACGGCCGGCAGCGGCAAGACCGACACGTACGCGATCTGGCTGCAGGATGCATGGACGCTCGCACCGGACTGGCTCGCGACGCTCGGCATCCGCAATGAGCACTGGCGCGCGAGCGACGGCTCCAACTTCAGCGGCGGAACCTCGGTCGTGCAGGCGAATCGCACCGACAGCGCCGTTTCGCCGAAAGCGACGCTCGCCTGGACTGCATCACCGGACTGGCGCCTGACGGGATCGGTCGGACGCGCCGTGCGGTTCCCGACCGTCGCCGAGCTCTACCAGATCGTCTCGACGGGCTCGACGTTCGTTTCTCCGAATCCGGACCTGAAACCCGAGCGCGCGCTGAGCGGCGAGCTCGCGGCCGAGCGCGCGATCGACGACGGTCTCGTGCGCGTCTCGCTGTTCCAGGAGACGACGCGCGATGCACTGATCTCGCAGACCTCGACGATCGAAGGCGCCGCCGCGCCGGTCGCGTTCGTCGACAACGTCGGCAAGGTGCGAAATCGCGGTATCGAGCTCGTTGCGCAGAAGTCCGACGCCGGAATCCGCGGGCTCGATCTTTCAGGCAGCATCACGTTCGTCGACTCGACGATCCTCGAGGATCCAGGCTTCGTCAGCGCAACGGGAACGACGCCGATCGGCAAGCACGCGCCCAACGTGCCGCGCTGGCGCGCGACCGCGGTCGCGACGTATCGCACCGGCGCTTGGACGTTCACACTCGCCGGGCGCCATAGCGGCAGGCAATACTCGACGCTCGACAACGCCGACAATACGCCGCACGTCTACGGCGCGTTCGACGATTTCACGGTCTTCGACATGCGTGCTCGCTGGCAGGTGAATCCGGCGCTGTCGGCGGCGGTGGGCATCGACAATCTCACGAACGAGAAGTACTTCCTGTTCCATCCGTTCCCGCAACGGACGCTCGTTGCGAGCGTCGAGCTGCGGTATTGAATGCGAACGACCAGGCGCTGGGTCCCGGCCTTCACCGGGACGACGGAAGTTGTTTGTGCCCCCGTCGTTCCCGCGAAAGCGGGAACCCGGCGACGGCGCGCTAGGGCTTCACCTCGAAGCCGTCGCCGAAGATCCGATCCGTGACCAGACCGACGTCATGGATCCCGACCGTGTCGAGCGTGACCTGAAGGCTGTGGTCGCCCGCGCCGACCATCCACGAAATCTTCTCGAACAGCTCGGGTCCGAACGTGCGGTCGATGCGATCGAGATCGTCCGAATCGAACAGGTTGCCGCCGGGGTTGAACAGCTCGAACTCGAAAACCTGCCCCGAGGACGTCGGCGTGGCGAAGAGGTGGATGCCGTCCGACAGAGGATAGTCGTTGGTGAGCATCAGCGCCGGACCGTCGCCGGTCGAAGCCAGCGTCTCGCTGGCATCGCCGATCGTGAGCGAGAACGTGTCGAGCTCGACCGGGTAGCTCGTTGCATGGCCTGGATCGATCTCGAAGCCGTCGTGCGAGAGCACGAACGAAAGATCGACCGGCGTACCGACCGCGATGCCCGCGAACGGACCGTCGACGAGATCGTTGAAGCCGACCGTGCCGTGCGCTTCGACGATCGCATCGACCGGCGTATCGTCGTGCAGGTCGATGACGAACGCGGCCATCGTGCCGGTCTCGTCGAGTCCCCAGCCGCCGATCGTCTTGCCGTCGGCCGAGATCGCGCTGGCCGATGCGAGGAACCAGCCGTCCGGCACGACGATGCCGCGCGCGGCGACGTAATCGGCGAGCGGCATGAGTCCCGTCGCCGGCGTCCAGATGCTCGCGGTGCGAACGGGCCACGCGCCGCTCGCGCCGACGATGACGTTGCCGTCGTCGCTGACCGCGAACGCATACGATTCGGGCGGAAGGACTCCGTCCGGCGCGGGTGCGAGCGAAGGACGGGCGAGATCGCGGCGCGGTGATTCGCGCGTGACGGGTGCGCGCGTTCCTGCCGCACTCGCCGGCAGGATGCCGATCGGCTGCGCGCCGGTCGACGCGGTCCAGCGCCAGGCTTCGCTGCCGTTCGCGGTGTAGTAGCCGCCGCCGACGACCACGCTGCCGTCGCCGTTCGTGCCGAGCGCCTCGCCGATCGGCTGGCCGGTGGCGTCGGTGAGATCGATCGTCTTCCCGTCGCGCCAGATCACGCCCGACCGGTAGCCATCGGACTGGTCGTTCCATCCGAAGATCGTGCTGCCGTCATGGCTGATGCCGCTGGCACGCGAGAACGTGTCCGGCCGGTTCACGGGAAGACGCGTCATGCCGTCGGCGGCGTTCCAGCGGAACGCGAGCGGAAGCCCCGTCGAGTCGTAGGCGAGACCCACCGCGGTCGCGTCGTCGGAAACGCCGTAGGCCGAGCTCAGAAAGCCATCCACTTCGAGGCCGCCGGGATAAGGCCCGATCACGATCGGCCCGACGACCGGCGCGTTGCTGTAGGCGATCGCGGCGACTTCGTAGTCGTTCTCGTCGTGCGCGGCGCCGGCAGCCGGCTGCGCCCAGGTGCTGACGCCCATCGCGTCGAGAAAATCCGGGATGTCCTCGACGCCGGTCTTGGTGGTCCAGCGCCAGGACGGCGCGCCGTTGAGGCCCGTCGCGGTCACGCCGATCGCGATGCGGCCGTTGTGCGAAAGACCGGCGATTCCGCCGTTCTGGACGACCGGATAGAAGCTGCCGGCTTGAGCGAAACCGGCATAGGCGGCGAGGACGAGCGCGGGAAGGATCGCGTGACGCATGGGAGTTCCGTAGCCAGGAGGTTGCCGCGCAGCCTGCGCCGGAAGCGGCTCGAATGCCATTCGCGGAACTTTCGCGCAGGTTTCGCGCTTCTTTCGGGCGCGTCCTGCATGGTGTCTGGGGACGGCCGTGATCGACTGTTTTCCCGGAAGCCTGTTGTGGGCTACCGACTACCGGACGACGGCGCACTCGGGAACACCGTCAGTCCGTCCGCGATCTCGCGATCGCCGGCGATCGC
>DASZYR010000036.1:0-18503 GCA_035545255.1 Rhodanobacteraceae bacterium | reverse complement strand
AGTAGTCGGGATTGACGTAATGAGCGCCGACGAGAATCACGATGACGATCAGCGAGACCTTTAGGATCACCATCGCGAGATTCGCGCCGCTCGATTCGCGGATGCCGACGTAGCAGATCGCGGTCAGCGCGAGCACGATCGCGACGGCTGGCAGGTTGAAGAGCGCGCCGGTCGTGACGAGATGTCCGTCGGTGAACGCGAGCGGCGCGTTCGTCAGCGCAGACGGCAGGTGGATGCCTATGTGATCCAGCAGGCTCGTGAAGTAGCCGGTCCAGCTGACGGCGACCGCCGACGCCGAGACGCCGTACTCGAGCACCATGTTCCAGCCGATGAACCACGCGACGAGCTCGCCGAGCGTCGCGTACGCGTACGAATACGAGCTGCCGGACATCGGGATCAGCGTCGCGAATTCCGCGTAGCAGAGGGCGGTGAAGCTGCAGCAGACCGCCGCCATGATGAAACAGAGCACGATCGCGGGGCCCGCGTGCTCGGCGGCGGCCTGGCCCGTGATGACGAAGATGCCGCCGCCGATGACGGCCCCGATGCCGAGCGCGGTCAGGCCCCAGGGCCCGAGCGTGCGCTTGAGGCAGGGGCCTTCGGCCGCATCGGCGTCGGAGAAGTCGGTTTTTTTGACCAGGAGGCGATCGAGCATGAAGAATTCCGCGGGCGGGACGAATCTTCGATGAGCCGCAATGAAAAAGCCGGCGGATCGCTCCGCCGGCTTCGAGGATCACCTCTGCTGCGCGCGCAACTTGCTGCGCTTGTACCCGTAAAGGAAATAAACGAGGAGTCCCGCGACGATCCAGCCGCTCATCCAGAGCCAGTTGTCCTTGAACGCGACCGCGAAGAGGGCGAAGCAGCTGAGCGCGCCGAGCACGCAGACGACCGGCGCCGCCGGCACGCGGAACCCGCGCGGCAGATCCGGACGCGTCTTGCGCAGCACGAGCACGCCGATGCAGACCGTCGTGAACGCGAGCAGCGTGCCCATCGAGACGAGATCGCCGAGCACGTTGATCGGCAGGAGCCCGGCCAGGATCGCGGCGATGACGCCGACGACGGCCTGGCCGACGTACGGCGTCTGGTACTTCGGGTGCACCTTGCCGAACGCGGGCGGAATCAGGCCGTCCTTCGCCATCGTGTAGAAGATGCGCGGCTGGCCCATCAGCATGACGAGGATCACCGACGAGAGGCCCGCGATCGCGCCGATCTCGATGACGATGCGCAGCCAGCGCAGGCTCGGATAGCCTTCGACCGCCGTCGACACCGGATGCGCCGTGCCGAGCAGCGTGTACGGCGTGATGCCGGTCAACACGGCCGAGACGACGATGTAGAGCACCGTGCAGATCACGAGCGAGCCGAGGATGCCGATCGGCATGTCGCGCTGCGGATTCTTCGCTTCCTGAGCGGCGGTCGAGACCGCGTCGAAGCCGATGTACGAGAAGAACACGATCGACGCCGCGCGGAATACGCCGGGCCAGCCGAAGTGGCCGGATGCGTCCTCGGGCGGCACGAACGGATGCCAGTTCGCGGGATTGACGTATTGCAGGCTGAACGCGACGAACAAGAGGATCACGACGAGCTTGATCGCTACGACGACGGCGTTCAGCGAGGCCGACTGCGTGACGCCGACGTAGCAGACGTAGCTGATCGCCGCGACGATCAGCACGGCCGGCAGGTTGATCAGCGCGCCGGTCGTCGAGATCGCGCCGTTGGTGACGGTCAGCGGCGCGTTCGAGAGCGCGGCCGGCAGCGCAAGCGGCGCGCCGACGAGCTCGCCGATCGAGCCGAGCAGGCTGTTGAAGTAACCCGACCATCCGACCGCGACGGTGGACGCCGCGAAGAGATACTCGAGGATCAGCATCCAGCCGATGAACCAGGCGACGAGCTCGCCGAGCGTCGCGTACGAGTACGAATACGCGCTGCCCGAGACCGGCAGCATCGAGGCAAACTCGGCGTAGCACAGGCCGGCGAACGCGCAGGCGATGCCGGCGAAGACGAAGCTCAATACGACCGCGGGTCCCGCGTGCATCGCGGCGGCCTGGCCGGTCAGCACGAAGATGCCCGCGCCGATGATCGCGCCGATGCCGAGCAGCACGAGATGCTTCGCCGTCAGCGCGCGCTTCAGCGTCACTTCGCCGGTGATCGGGCCCTGATCGTGCTCGCCGGCATCGACGTGCGGCGTCGCATGCACCGGCTGGACGATGAAAAGATTCTTGAACATCGAGTCCCCCTCCAAGAGAACCAGGAAATGCTCCGAGTCGGTCCGTCCCGGACGTTTCGGATTCGCCGGTTCCGGCCGGGGCCGGTTCCGATTTCTTCGGACGCCGATCCGAGGCTCGGCGCCTGCGCGACCCGTCCGCGGGCCGCAAGGCCTCTCGACGGTCGAAGGAGGCTCGTTTGCCGCAGCGCGGCATCGCCGCGCGCGAAATCACGGCCAAGTTAACCTACGGGTTCGGTGCGCACAAGCGCCGATCCGCAGCGTTGGCGCTCGCCGCCGCGTTCCTTATGCTTTGGAGCAATGAGCGATGCGATTGTCCCGCTGCGCGATGCGCTGGCCGTCTACCGCGATGCGTTTGCGGCCGCGACGTCGGCTGCGGACGAGTTCCTGCGCTTTCTCGAATCTTCGCCGGATGTGTTCGAGCGCACGCACTCGACCGGCCATTTCACGGGCTCCGCCTGGCTCGTCGACCGATCCGGCGAGCGCGTGCTGCTGACGCACCATCGCAAGCTGAACGCATGGCTCCAGCTCGGCGGCCATGCCGACGGCGACGCCGATCTCGCGCGCGTCGCGCTGCGCGAAGCGGAGGAGGAGTCGGGACTTGCCGATCTCCTCGTCGAGCCCGCGATCTTCGACATCGACCGGCACCGAATTCCGGCGCGCGCGTACGAGCCCGAGCACTGGCATTACGACGTGCGCTACGTCGTCCGCGCGACGAAGGGCGAGGCGTTCGTCGTCGGCGATGAATCGCATGATCTCGCGTGGCGGCGCATCGACGCGCTCGTCGACGACGAGACGGTCGATGCATCGGTGCGGCGCATGGCGGGGAAGTGGCTCGCCCGCGAGACCGGCACGCACGGCGCGAGGCCGGGAATGCCGTAGCGGCAGCCGGGCGGGGCCGAGCGTGATGCGGCGCACACGATGGCCGGTGCTTCGGTCACGAAGCCGCGGAAAACGGCCGGTGTAACATCGCGCGCGGGAAGGGCGCTGGTCAATTCCGACCGTCGCCGTGTGCAACGGGAGGCGTTTACCATGGACAAGACACGCTTGGCGCTCGCAGCGCTCGGCTTCGTCGTAGGCGCGGCACAGGCGCACGACGGCGGATTCGTCGATACCTTCGGCGTCCACGGACGCGAGCAGATCGGTTTCGCGCCATCGCTCGGTCTTGCGGTCGGCTTCGTCGACTTCGTCGATATCGCGCTTCAGCCGGACGCGAAGATCATCGTCTCGGCGGCCGTCGCGAATACCGGTTCGGACGACATCGGCGTGCTGCGCCTGAATCCGAACGGCACGCTCGACACGAACTTCGGCACGCAGGGACAAACGATCGTTGGATTCGATGGAGGCGGCACGAACACCGACGGCGCGTCGAGCGTGCTGCTGCAGCCGAACGGCCGCATCGTCGTCTGCGGCATCGCATCGGGCGACCCCGCGACGAACGGCACCGATTTCGGCATCGTGCGGCTGACGTCGTCCGGAGCGCCGGATACGCAGTTCAGCGGCGACGGCAAGGCGACGGTCGGCATCGACATCGGTCCGGCCGGATCGCGCGACGACCTGGCAGTTCGCTGCAGCCTGCAGGCCGACGGCAAGATCGTCGTCGCCGGCCAGGCACAGGTGGACACCGATCACGCGCGTATGGCCGTCGCGCGTCTCAATAGCGACGGCTCGCGCGACACGGGTTTCAACGGCTCCGGAACGGCCACGATCGATTTCGGACCGGCGAATTCCAATTCGCTGGCGTTCAGCGTCAAGTCGCTCGACAACGGCGGCACGCTGCTGATCGGCGGGGCGGGCGCCGACAGCGTGTACACGTTCTCGTCGTGGGCATTCGCGCGCCTCGATGCCGGCGGACAGCTCGATGCGAGCTTCGGCAACGGCGGCATCGCGCTGTTCGATCCCGGGTTTCCGGGCTACATACCGGTCGAGGCGCTCGACGCGGTCGTATTGCCGGACAACTCGTTCGTCGGCGTCGGCATTATGGCGCTGCTTCCCGGCATGACGAACTCCGACGTCGGCATCTTCAAGCTGACCGCGAACGGGAATCTCGATACGAGTTTCGGCAGCAACGGCGGGCAGATCGTGCCGTTCGATCTCGGCGGCTCGATGAGCGATCTCGCCGTCAAGGTCCTGCGAGATGCGCAGGGGCGTTTCCTCGTCGTCGGCTTCGGCAGCACCAGTGACTCGTCGTTCACGACGCTTCTGATCCGGCTGACCGCGACCGGCGAGCTCGATCCGAGCTTCGGCGTCGGCGGCAAGCTGACGGTCGCGAGCGCACCGCCGCCGGATCCGGACCTCGGCGACACCGGCACCAGCGTTGCGCTGACGCCGGACGGCGGCATTCTTGTCGCCAGCGCGGCCAACGCCACGAGCTCGCCGAGCGGCGTCTACGCCGGGCTCGCCAAGCTCGTCGGCGACACGATCTTCGACGGCGGATTCGATCCGGAATAATGCCGCGGCGACGCGCGCCGCAACGCGCGGCGCGCATCTTCAGGCGCGGCCGGAGAACTCGCCGGTCGCCGTGTTGACGAGCACCTTCTCGCCGCTCGCGATGTACTCGGGCACCTGGATCTCGATGCCGGTCGCGAGCTTCGCCGGCTTCGGTCGCTTCGTCGCGGTCGCGCCTTTCAGCTCGGGCGCCGTGTCGACTACCTCGAGCGCAACCGTCGGCGGCAGCTGCACGGCGACCGGCGCGTCGTCGATGATCTGCACGTAGCAGCCCTCGATGCCGTCCGCGATGTAACCTGCTGCGTCGCCGACGACGTTCGCGTCGAGCGTGTACTGCGTGAAGTCCTCGCTGTCCATGAATACGAACGCGTCGCCGTCCTTGTACGAGAAGGTGACCTCGCGGCGCGTGACTTCGGTTTCGCGAAGTTCGTCTTCGGCGCGTAGCGAGAGATCGAGCTTCTGGCCGCCCGGCACGCTGTACATGATGAAGCGGTAAGTGACGTTGCCGCCGCGGCCTTGCGGCGAGCTGCGCTCGATCTCGCGGATCTGCCAGACCCTGCCGTCGTGCTCGACGACGTTGCCGCGCTTGATGTCGTAAGCCTTCATTCGGAAATCGTTCTCGATTGGGTGGGCCTCGGCCCACCGTTTGCGATCGGTGGGCCAAGGCCCACCCTATGTTGCGGAGTGACTCGTCGCGGTTTACTTCGGCGCGAGCCGGATCGCCCCGTCGATGCGGATCGTCTCGCCGTTGATGTACCGGTTCTGCAGGACGAAAGCGACCGCGTCCGCGAATTCCTCCGGCTTGCCCAGCCGCGAGGGATACGGCACCTGCGCGCAGAGCGACTGGTATACGGCTTCCGGCATGCCGTCGACCATCGGCGTGTGGAACACGCCGGGCGCGATCGTCGCGACGCGCACACCGATCCGCGCGAACTCGCGCGCCATCGGCAGCGTCATGCCGACGACGCCGCCTTTCGAGGCCGAATACGCGGCCTGGCCGATCTGTCCTTCGTACGCGGCGATCGACGCCGTGTTGACGATGACGCCGCGCTCGCCGTCCTCGCCGGGCGCGTTGTGCTGCATGAGATCGGCCGCCGCCTTCGCGACGTTGAAGCTGCCGACGAGGTTGACGGTCACGGTCGTCGCGAACGTCGCGAGCGGCATCGGGCCTTCCTTGCCGAGCACGCGGCCGGCGCCGAGGATGCCGGCGCAGCTCACGGCGACGTTGAGTCCGCCGAGCTTCGCGTGCGCGTTCTTCAGCGTCGCGACGATCGCGCTCTCGTTCGTGACGTCGGCGCGGAAATAGCTCGCGCCGATTTCCGCGGCCGCCGCGTTGCCTTTCTCGTCGTTGACGTCGAGCAGCGCGACTTTCGCGCCGTGGGCGGCGAGATGCTTCGCGACCGCGAAGCCGAGACCGGAAGCGCCGCCGGTGACGACGGCCTTGACGTGATCGAGCTGCATGGGAATTGCCCTTCGGATTCGAGGGCGCGGATTCTAGCAGCGCACGCTGGCACTTCTCCCGCTTGCGGGAGAAGTCGGCGCGTCAGCGCCGGATGAGGGCGCTCTTGAGAGGCCGAACCCAGCTTGCCCTCACCCCAACCCTCTCCCGCAAAGCGGGAGAGGGAGAAAAGTTTCAGCGCACGGGCGCCATCAAATGCTGATAAGGCGTTCCGGCCCACATGACGTACGGCTGCGACGTATCGGGGTCCGCGCCTTTCGGATACGAATCGTAGAACGACGCATCGCCGCCGACGATCATGACGTGCGGACCGGTCTTGATCCAATGGTTGCCGGCTTCCGGTTTCGTCGCATACGGATCGGTGTTGCTGCCGTCGGTGCCGCCCGCGAGCATGTACATGAAACCGACCTTGTTCGAAGGCGGCGGCTTGTGCGCGACCCACGCACCGACCCATTCCATCGCGTTCTGGTCCATGCACATCGGATCGGGTCCCGGCGTCGCGGGATTGTCCGGCATGCAGGTGAAGCCGTTCGTGCCCTTGCGCAGCGAGTGCATGCCCTTGTCGTCCATGGTCGCGACCGAAGCATTCTTCGCGATGGCCGCGGGCGCGGCGCGCAGCGCGCTCGCGATGAGTTGGGCATCGGTCGGCGCCTTGGCAGCGGGAGCGCTTCCGGCGGCGGGCGCCGAAAGCGGAAGCGCGGCAGCCAGCGCCGCGACGAGCAGACGTAGCGTGACGGAATACGAGCGCATGATGACCTCCCCTCAGAGATCCGGATGGACGACGGATGCGTCGTCGTGCGCAAATCTCCTCCTCGGAATTGCACGCGTCAACGCTGAAAACGAGGCCGAAACTGGCCTCGTCACCGCGTCACAGACCGTGCCATCGCGCGCGGGATTTCAGCGGCTTCCGCGGCGTCAGAGCTCGCGAAGGTAGAAGCGGTTGCAGCCGTGGTGCCCGGTCGCGCCCATCGCGGTGTCGATGCGCCGGAAGCCGTTCGCGAGATAGAGCCGCTGCGCCGCGTCCATGCCGGTCAGGGTCTCGATGTAGCAACGCCGCAAGCCGAGGCCGCGCGCGGCGTCGAGGCAGCGGACGATGACGGCGCGGCCCGCGCCGAGACCGCGCAGCGCCGGCAGGAAATACATCTTGCGCAGCTCGCAGACGTCGCTCTCGCCGCCGTCGAGCGGCGCGATGCCGGCGCCGCCCTGGACCCTTCCGTCGAGTTCGATGACGAAATACGCCGAGCGCGGACGCGAATAGGCCGCGCTCATCGCATCCACTTCGGCGTCGTGGATCGCGAAGCCAGGGCCATCGGCGCCGAATTCCGGCATCACGCTGCGGATGATCGCGGCGACTGCGTCGTCGTCGCGCGGCTCGATCGGCCGGATCACGAACAAGTTTGTCGCCATGGCGCGAAAGTAACGGAAGGATGAGTCGTGCTGTTGATGGGACGTGCGGCCACGGACGGCCGCTCCCGGACTATACCCATGCGAGAGCGCGGGCATTCGCGTCGCCCATCACCGCGATGCGATCCAGGACGGATCGCACTACAGGGCTCTACGGAAATCGAGGTCGTAGCGCGTACCGCCCGTGAGCGCGTGCAGGCGCAGGTTCGTGATTCGAATCGGCGCGCCCGGCGTCACGTCTGCCGCGTTCGAATCGGCCATCTCCGCGGGATCGATCACGGTCACGCCGCCGGCGCCGATGACTTCGAGTGCGTTGTCGGGCCCGATCACCGCCGCGGTGTCGGGATCGATGCCGAGCCCGAGCGCGAACGGATTCAGCGCGAGCGCCGCGAGCAGTCGGCCGAGACGATCGCTCGCGTGGCCGCCCTGATCGATGACGACGCGGTTGGTGAGGCCGAGCCCCGGCGCGAGGCTCGCGCCGCCGAGGCGCGGCGTCGCGCCTTCGGTGCCGTGCGCGAGCATGTGTTCGCAGAGCAGCGCCGCGCCGGCGCCGCATCCGGCGACGGCGAGGCCATCGGCATTGCGTCGCCGGATCATGCGCGCGAGCTGCGTGCCGCCGATCAGCGTCGAAAGCCGCAGCGGCTGATCGGCTTGCAGCACGACGAGCTGCGCGTGCTCGCAGGCGTCGAGCAGCGCTCGGCGCTCGCAATCCGCGCGCGCCGCGATCGGCTGGCGAAGCACTTCGGCCGCGCCGGCGGAATAGAGCGTCGTCTCGAAATCGGCATCGGGCTCGTCGGCGGGATCGGTCGCGGCGACGATGACGACGCGCGGTTGCGCCCCGATCAGGCCGACGAGGCGCAGCAGCAGCGCCGCGCCGCGGTCGTCATCGCTGATGACGCCGCATGCGATGATGAGGCCGCGATTTCGGTCGGGCGCGAGACGTGCGGGCATCGTGGAATCGCTCCGGGAGGATCGCGAATTATATCCGGCTTATATCCGGCGCCGGCGCCGGTCTCTCGCGCTCGACTTTCCATCGTCTCGGCAAAGGCCGGGATACGGCTCGTGCGTTTCGATGCCGTGTCATTCGGCGAGATTCGTGAAGCGACGAATCCGGAACCAGGAGCCGAAAAGGGTCCTGGCCTTCGCCGGGACGCCGAAGCGGGAGGCCTTCAGGCGCTCGCTCTCGCGACGCGGCTCGACGTCTCGCGACCGAGCGCCGCACTGAGCCAGAGCCCGGTCTCGATCAGCTTGCCAAGGTCGACGCCGGTCGCGATGCCCATGCCGTCCAGCATGTAGACGACGTCCTCGGTCGCGACGTTGCCGGTCGCGCCCTTCGCGTAAGGACAGCCGCCGGTGCCCGACACCGAGCTGTCGACGACCGCGACGCCTTCCTCGAGGCAGGCGAGGATGTTCGCGAGCGCCTGTCCGCGCGTGTCGTGGAAGTGAACCGCGAGCGCCTCGATCGGTACCGCTTCGGCGACCGCGCGCAGCATCGCGCGCGCCTTCGCCGGCGTGCCGATGCCGATCGTGTCGCCGAGCGAGATCTCGTAGCAGCCGAGCGCGTGCATGCGCCTGGCGACGCGCACGACGTCGGCGACCGGCACTTCGCCCTGGTACGGACAGCCGAGCACGGTCGAGACGTAGCCGCGCACCTTGACGCCGTCGGCGCGCGCGCGCTCGAGCACCGGCATGAAACGGTCGATCGACTCGTCGATCGTCGCGTTGATGTTCTTGCGGCTGAACGCCTCGCTCGCGGCCGTGAACACGGCGATTTCCCCGGCGCCGACGGCACGCGCGCGCTCGTAGCCTTGAAGGTTCGGCACGAGCACCGGATACGCGACGCCGGGACGCTTCCCGATCGCGGCGAACACCTCGGATGCGTCGGCGAGCTGCGGGATCCATTTCGGGCTGACGAAGCTCGTCGCCTCGATCGTTTTCAAACCGGTCGCCGAGAGCCGGTCGATCAGCTCGATCTTGGTCGCGGTCGGGACGATCGTCTTCTCGTTCTGAAGGCCGTCGCGCGCGCCGACCTCGACGATGCGGACCGAAACGGGCAGGGCACTCATCGCGCGAATTCCTCGCGTTCGCTACCGAAACGAAGACATGGCGGCATGTCGCGGATTTTCCATGAGCCCTTCAGGATGCGTTCGCCGCGTCGGCGAGCCGCGCGAGCACCGCGTCGGCCTCGACGAAATCGCCCGGAGCCGCCTGCACGCTGTCGATGCGGCCCGCGCGCGGCGCGCGCAGCGTCAGCTCCATCTTCATCGCCTCCATGACCAGCACCTCGTCGCCCGCGGCAACTTCGTCGCCGGCCTTCGCTTTCACGAGCACGATGCGGCCCGGCATCGGCGCGACGATGCGATCGCCGCTTTCGGCGGTCGCGGCGGCCGGCGCGAACGCCGGGGCATGAATGAAGACGCGTCGGCGCTCGCCGTCGTGGACGACGATCCGGTCGGAATCGATGAAGACCCGCCATCGCGCCGTCATCCCGTCGATCGACGCGCTGAGCCAGCCTTCGCCGTCGATGGCGGCGGCTTCGATCGCGTGCGACGCGTCGCCGAGGCGGAGCGAATACGTTCCATCTGCGCCGAACGCCGCGATCTCGTCGCGCCTGCCGTGCTCGTCGAGCGCGACGATGCGCTTGCCGCGATGTCCGGCGCGCCAGCCGTCCGCGCGCGACCACGGCGAATGCGGATCGCCCGACGCGCGGCCCGCTTCGATCGCGGCCCTTTCCTCGTGCAGCAGCCACGCGATCGCGGCGGCGAGGAGGCCGCGGTGGCCCGACGCCGGCGTTTCCGGCGCGTGCAGGAATTCGTCGAGATGGCGATCGAGATAGCCGCTGTCGATCGTGCCTTCCGTGATGGCCGGATGGCGGATCAGCGTCTCGAGGAACTCGACGTTCGACTTCGGCCCGACGACGTCGGAGGCCGCGAGCGCCTCGCGCATGCGGGCGAGCGCGCGCTCGCGCGTCGCGTCCCGCGCGATCAGCTTCGCGATCATCGGATCGTAGAAGATCGTCACGGCGTCGCCTTCGACGACTCCGGAATCGATGCGCACGTGCGGCGATTCCGGCGGCAGGCGAAGGCGCAGGAGCGTGCCCGAGCCCGGCAGGAAGTTCTGCGAAGGATCCTCCGCATAGAGCCGCAGCTCGATCGCATGGCCGTTCGCGCGGCGCACGCTCGATCCGCTTCGCGCGTCGGCGCCGTCGATGCCGAGGAGATCCGGCAGCGACTCGCCGGACGCCACGCGAAGCTGAAGCTCGACGAGATCGAGGCCCAGCGTCATCTCGGTGACCGGATGCTCGACCTGCAGGCGCGTGTTGATCTCCATGAAGTAGAAATCGCCGCCTGCGCCGACGATGAACTCGACCGTGCCGGCGTTGACGTAATCGAGCGCGCGCGCGGCCGCGACGGCTGCCGCGCCCATGCGCTGGCGAAGCTCGTCCGTCAGGAACGGCGACGGCGTCTCCTCCAGCACTTTCTGGTAGCGGCGCTGCGCCGAGCATTCGCGCTCGTTGAGATGCACGATGTTGCCGTGCGTGTCGCCGAACACCTGGAACTCGATGTGGCGAGGGCGCTCGATGTAGCGCTCGAGCAGCACGCGATCGCGGCCGAATGCGTTCTTCGCCTCGCGCTGGCAGCTCTCGAGGTTCGCCGCGAAGTCCGCCGCCGCGCGCACGATGCGCATGCCCTTGCCGCCGCCGCCGTGCGCGGCCTTGATCATCAGCGGAAAACCGATTCGCCCGGCTTCGCGCGCGAGCAGCTTCGCGTCCTGATCCTCGCCGGTGTA
Source organism: Rhodanobacteraceae bacterium (assembly GCA_035545255.1). Taxonomy (GTDB): domain Bacteria; phylum Pseudomonadota; class Gammaproteobacteria; order Xanthomonadales; family Rhodanobacteraceae; genus Dokdonella_A. The sequence goes on along the minus strand of DASZYR010000036.1, from coordinate 7,185 downwards.
GCCCGGCACGACGGGCACGCCGCGGCTCGCCATCAGGTCCTTCGCGCCGGCTTTCGAGCCCATGCGGCGCATCGATGCCGGCGACGGCCCGATGAAGCGAAGTCCGGCGCGCTCGACGGCGTCGGCGAAGTCGGCGTTTTCCGAAAGGAAGCCGTAGCCCGGATGGATCGCTTCGGCACCGGAGCGCTTCGCCGCTTCGATGATCGCCTCGGCGCGGAGGTAGCTTTCCTGCGGACGCGGACCGCCGATCGGCAGCGCGAGATCGGCGCGGCGCACGTGTTGCGCGGTCGCGTCGGCCTGCGAATACACGGCGACGCTGCCGATGCCGAGCCGGCGGCAGGTGCGGATGATGCGGCAGGCGATCTCGCCGCGGTTGGCGATCAGGACGCGTTGGAAGAGGCTCAAGTGCGATCCGTCGGCGCGTGGGCTGGCGCCGATTATCGCTTGGCCCTGCGGCCATGTCGCCCCGCTCGCGCGGCGGCGCGCGTCAGGCGGGCGCGTGGCAGACCGCTTCGACGTTGTTGCCGTCGGGATCGAGCACGAACGCAGCGTAGTAATCCGGGTGGTAATCCGTGCGCAGGCCGGGTGGACCGTTGTCGCGTCCGCCGGCAGCGATCGCGGCCGCGTAGAAGCGGTCGACCGCCGGGCGCGAATCGGCGGCGAACGCGATGTGCGTGGTGCCGGCCGCTTTTCCGCCTGCGCCGATCCAGAACCACGGCTTCGTGTCCGTGCCGAAGCCGGCGCCTTCGTAGCCGCCGGTGTCCTCGCGCGCGAGATCCATGACGACATCGATGCCGAGCGGCATCAGCGCGTCCGCGTAGAACGCGCGGCTCTTGCGATAGTCCGAAACGGAAATTCCGACGTGATCGAGCATGACGGCTACTCCCGCACCCAGTCGGGTGCACGTTTGTCGAGGAAGGCGGCGAGGCCGCGCTGGCCCTCGTCGGAGACGCGCAGCTCCGCGATGAGATCGGCATTGGCGGCGTCGATCCGCTCGGCCGATTCCGGCGTCATCCCGGCGACCCGGAGCGCAAGCCGCTTCGCTTCGCCTTGCGCGAGCGGGCCGCCGCGGCCGAGCAGATGGATCGCACGCTCGACGGTCTCGTCGAGCTGGTCGGCCGCGACCGCCTCGTGCAGGAGGCCGATGCGCGCGGCGACCGCGGCATCGAACACTTCGCCGGTGATGAAGAGGCGCCGCGCCTGACGCAGCCCGATCGCGGCAATGACGTAAGGCGAGATCACGGCCGGCACGAGTCCGAGCTTGACCTCGCTCAACGAGAACTTCGCACCTTCGACGCCGATCGCGATGTCGCAGCACGCGACGAGCCCGACGCCGCCGCCGTACGCGGCGCCGTTGACGCGCGCGATCGTCGGCTTGTCGAGGAAGCACAGCGTGCGCATCAGCGCCGCGAGGCGGAGCGAGTCCTCGCGATTTTCGGCTTCGCTCGCCCGCGCCATGCCGCGCATCCAGTTGAGGTCCGCGCCTGCCGAGAACGTCGGGCCTTCGCCGGTCAGCACGATCGAGCGCACGTTCGCGTCGCGCTCGCAGGCGGCCAGCGCGGCCGCGAGGTCGCGGACCAGCGCGTCGTCGAACGCGTTGTGGACGGCCGGGCGGTTGAGCCGGATCTCCGCGACGCGGCCGCTTTGCGTGACGAGGATCGAATCGCTCATCGGGCTCGTTCCAGGAGGAATGAAACCGATGATAGATCAGGGATTCCCCGGAGCGTTGCGGCGCAGGAACGCGCCCTTGGAAGGCGGGCGGCCGCGCAAATACGGCCGGACGCCGCGGATCGCACCTCTCGAGCCCGGTTGGGCATATAATGCGAACCATTCGTATTTGCGTGTGATCTATGCCAGTACGGCTGTCCGAACTCGCGATGGGCGCAACCGCGATGATCAACGAAGTCGAAGACGCCAATCCGGACGATCCGATCGCGCGACGGCTGCGCGAGCTCGGTTTCGTGCGGGGCGAGCCGGTGCGCGTCGTCGCGCTGGGTCCGCTCGGCGGCGATCCGTTGCTGATCCAGATCGGATTCACGCGCTTCGCGTTGCGGCGCGCCGAGGCGGCGCGCGTGACGCTGCTGCCGGAGGGCGCCGGATGAACGCTTCCGTCGCTGCGCTGCGCATCGCGATCGTCGGCAATCCGAACAGCGGCAAGACCGCGCTCTTCAATCAGCTGACCGGCACGCGGCAGAAGGTCGCGAATTACGCCGGCGTCACGATCGAGCGCAAGGAAGGGTTCTACACCGCGCCGTCGGGACAGAGCGTGCGCGTGCTCGACCTGCCGGGTGCCTATAGCCTGGCGTCGGCGAGCCCGGACGAGGCGATCACGCGCGACGTCTGCTACGGCCGCTATCCCGGCGAGGCCGTACCCGATCTCATCGTCTGCGTCGCCGACGCGACGAACCTGCGCCTGCATCTTCGCTTCGTGCTCGAGCTGAAAGCGCTCGGCCGGCCGATCGTGCTCGCGCTCAACATGATGGATGCCGCCGAGCGCCGCGGCATCCGCATCGACACGGCGCTCCTGCAGCGCCGTCTCGGCATGCCGGTCGTCGAGACCGTCGCCGTGCGCCGCGGCGGCATTGCCGCGCTCGTCGAGGAACTCGATCGCGAGCTGCCTTCGCCCGCTCCGGCATCGGGCGAAGCGCGCGACCTGCACGCCGAGGTCCGCGCGCTGCTCGATGCCGCCGTCAGCGCGCCGCGGCGCACGGCGGCCGCGGACGATGCGATCGACCGCATCGTGCTGCATCCGGTGCTCGGACTCGCCGTGCTCGCGGTCGTGATGTTCCTGATCTTCCAGGCCGTGTTCTCGTGGGCGACACCGCTGCAGGACGCGATCGACGCCGCCATCGCCGCGCTCGGCGCCGGTGTCGGGAATCTGCTGCCGGACGGGGCGCTCCGGAGCCTTCTCGTCGATGGCGTGTTCGCAGGGCTCGGCGCGGTGCTCGTGTTCCTGCCGCAGATCCTGATCCTGTTTCTCTTCATCCTCGCGCTCGAGGAATCGGGTTACCTGCCGCGCGCGGCGTTCCTGCTCGATCGCATGATGCTCGCAGCAGGTTTGACGGGACGCTCGTTCATTCCGCTCCTGTCGAGCTTCGCGTGCGCGATTCCCGGCATCATGGCGACGCGCAGCATCCAGGATCCGCGCGATCGCACGACGACGATCCTTGTCGCGCCGCTGATGACGTGCTCGGCGCGGCTGCCTGTCTACACGCTGCTGATCGCCGCGTTCATCCCGGCGCGCACGGTCGCAGGCGTGTTCAACCTGCAGGGTATCGTGCTGTTCACCCTCTACGTCGCCGGCATCGTCAGCGCGCTCGCCGTCGCGTGGGTCGCGAAGCGTCTCGACAAGGACAAGAGCGAGCACGCATTGCTGATGGAGCTGCCGTCGTACCGCATTCCGCATCCGCGCGACATCGCGATCGGCTTGTGGGAGCGCGCGATGATCTTCCTGAAGCGCGTCGGCGGCATCATCCTCGCGCTGACCGTGCTGCTCTGGTTTCTGTCGAGCTTTCCCGCGCCGCCGCCGGGAGCGACCGAACCTGCGATCGACTACAGCCTCGCGGGCCGCATAGGCCATCTCCTGCAATACGTGTTCACGCCGCTCGGCTTCAACTGGCAGATCTGCATCGCGCTCGTGCCGGGACTCGCGGCGCGCGAGGTCGCGGTGTCCTCGCTCGCGACGGTCTACGCTCTCTCGGGCAACGAGAACGGATTGCCCGCGATCGTCGCCGCGCAATGGTCGCTCGCGACGGCGCTCGCGCTGCTCGTCTGGTACGTCTACGCGCCGATGTGCATCTCGACGCTCGCGACGATCCGGCGCGAGACGAACTCGTGGCGATACGTGTGGATCACCGCGGGATATCTCTTCGGACTCGCCTACCTCGCTTCGCTGCTGACGTATCAGTTCGCGAGGGCGTTCTCATGAAGGCGTATGCGATCGTGCAAGCGTTCGCGATCGCGTCGATCGTCGCGTGGAGCGCGTGGTACGCGGCGCGGCGGCTGTTGCCGACCGTGAGCCGGCGCGCGCAAGCGGGTGTCGCATCCTGGTTCGAACGTCCCGGGCATGCCGCGTGGCTCCGGCGGCTCGGACATTCGATGCAGCCGGTGCAAGCATCGTCCGGCGGTTGCGGCACGAGCGGATGCTCGACCTGTGGCGCATGCGCGCCTGCCGCGGCCGTCGAAGCGCAGCCGCTCGTCTTCAAGCCACGCACCAAGTCATAGGGTGGGGGCTTCACCCAACGTCCTGCGCGACAAGTCATAGGGTGGGCTTCAGCCCACCGTCCTGCGCGACGATGGTGGGCTGAAGCCCACCCTATGCGCCGTGTGGGTGCCGCGTACAATCTCGCGATGGATACGTTCACGCTCCATCGCGGCTCGAGGCCGCTCCTCGTCAGCCTCCCGCACGATGGCACCGCGGTGCCGGACGACATCGAAGCGCGACTGACCCCGTCCGCGCGGCGCGTGCCCGACACCGACTGGAACGTCTCGCGCCTCTACGCGTTCGCGCGCGAGCTCGGCGCGTCGATGATCGTGCCGGTCTATTCGCGCTACGTGATCGATCTCAACCGGCCGCGCGACAACGCGTCGCTCTATCCGGGTCAGAACACGACCGGACTCTGTCCGGTCATGCAGTTCAGCGGCGAGCCCGTGTATCAGGCGGGCGAGGAGCCGGCGCAGGACGAGATCGCCGAGCGCATCGAGACGTACTGGCGCCCGTATCACGACGCGCTCGCGGCCGAGATCGCACGCATTCGCGCCGGGCGCGGACGCGTCGTCCTCTGGGAAGGACATTCGATCCGCAGTGTCGTGCCGTTCCTGTTCGAAGGACGCTTGCCCGATTTCAATCTCGGCACGTCGGGCGGCGAGAGCTGCTCGGCCGCGCTTCAGTCGCGGCTCGTCGACGCGCTCGCCGCGCGGAGCGATCGCACGCATGTCGTCAACGGTCGCTTCAAGGGCGGCTACATCACGCGCCATTACGGCGAGCCCGCGCGCAACGTCGAAGCCGTGCAGCTCGAGCTCGCCCAGCGCAATTACATGGACGAGGATTCGTTCGAATATCGCGAAGACCTCGCCGCGAGGACGCAGCGCGTGCTGCGCGCGCTGCTGGAAGCTTGCCTCGCGTGATATTTTCACAGGGGCGCCGGATGAAACCGTATGGGGATCGCAGCGGGCAATCGGGCATCGTCGCGTATCGAGCGCGCGAGCACGCGATCGACGTGCTGTTCCGCGACGAGATCGTCTATCGATACGACGAGAACGAGACCGGCCGCGAGCACGTCGATCGCATGAAGTGGCTTGCGCGGAGCGGAAAAGGGCTCGCGGGATATATCAACCGGCACACCGACGTTCGCGAGAAGTACGCGGACAAATGGCCGATCGCGGAATACCGCGCTCTCGGCCTCGACGACGATCCCGCGTCATAGGGTGGGCTTCAGCCCACCACTGCGCCGCGGAAAAGCGCGGTGGGCCGAGGCTCACCCTATGCGATTTTCGGTTTCTCGATCGCCGGCAGGAACCACGCGAGGAGTCCGATCGCAGGCAGGTACGCGCAGAGCCCGTAGACCGCTTCGATGCCGATATGGTCGGCGAGCTCGCCGAGCACCGCGGCGCCGAGGCCGCCCATGCCGAATGCGAAGCCGAAGAAGAGTCCCGCGATGACGCCCGTGCGGCCGGGCACGAGCTCCTGCGCATAGACGATGATCGCGGAGAACGCCGAGGCGAGCACGAGGCCGATGACGACGGTGAGGATCGTCGTCCAGAAGAGATTCGCGTGCGGCAACAGCAGCGTGAATGGCAAGACGCCGAGGATCGAGCCCCAGATCACGTACTTGCGGCCGATGCGATCGCCGATCGGACCGCCGGCGAGCGTGCCCGCGGCGACCGCGCCGAGGAACACGAAGAGGTGCAGCTGCGCGCTCTCGGCCGTCACGCCGAACTTCTGCATCAGGTAGAACGTGTAGTAGCTCGAGAGGCTCGCGAGGTAGAAATACTTCGAGAAGATCAGCAAGCCGAGGATCATCATCGTGACGACGATCGTACGGCGCGAAAGGCTTTTCGCGCCCGCCGACGTCCGCGCCGCGCGATGTGCCGGCGCGTGCGCGCGATACCAGGCGCCGATGCGCGTCAGGAGCGCGATCGCGACGAGCGCGGCGATCGCGAACCATGCGACGCTCGACTGTCCGCGCGGCATCACGATGAACGCCGCGAGCAGCGGGCCGATCGCCGAGCCGACGTTGCCGCCGACCTGGAACAGCGATTGCGCGAGTCCGTGCTGTCCGCCCGATGCCATGCGCGCGACGCGCGAGGATTCGGGATGGAACACCGACGAACCCGATCCGATCAGCGCCGCCGCGAACAGCAGGATCGGAAAGCTCGGCGCGCGGGAGAGAAGGAGCAGGCCCGCCAGCGTGCAGCCCATGCCGATCGCGAGCGACCAGGGCATCGGCTTCTTGTCGGTGTAGATGCCGACGAGCGGTTGCAGCAGCGAGGCCGTGATCTGGAACGTCAGCGTGATGAGGCCGATCTGTCCGAAGTCGAGCTTGAACGACTCCTTCAGCAGCGGATAGATCGCGGGCAGCAACGACTGGATCATGTCGTTGAGGAAATGGCACACGCTCAGCATCGCGAGGATCGGGAACGCAGTCTGCATCGCGGCTTGCGATGCGGAAGGTTCCTTCTGGATGCGGTGGGCGGCGGGCTCGAGGGTGACTTCGGGGGCGTTCGACATTTCGGCGTATTTTCGCACGCCGGCTGGTGCTGCCACAGAGCCATTCGGCATTGTGCTGCACGAAGCATCTTCGGTAGCCGCGAGGACCTTCACACCGTCATCCCGGCGAAAGCCGGGATCCATTTTGCTTTTACCGCCGAAGATCAACATGGATCCCGGCTTTCGCCAGGATGACGGAAGTGAGGGTTGCGCGATGGAACGGCGGCTACACCTCGAGTGAGGCGAGATCGCCCTTCGTCTCCAGCCACTCCTTCCGGTCCGCCGCGCGCTTCTTCGAAAGCAGCATGTCCATCAGCTTCGCGGTGCCGTCGTCGTCGCCGACGGTGAGCTGCACGAGCCGCCGCGTGTCGGGATGGATCGTCGATTCGCGAAGCTGCGCCGGGTTCATCTCGCCGAGTCCCTTGAAGCGCGTGACGCTGACCGCGCCCTTCATCTTCTCGCGCTGGATGCGCTCG
>DASZYR010000035.1:0-6482 GCA_035545255.1 Rhodanobacteraceae bacterium | reverse complement strand
CACGTGGCGCAGGAGCTCGCCGTCCTCGAACAGTTCGGCGACCGCGCATTCGACCGCCGCGTCGCCGCGCGCATCGCTCGCGGCGCGAAGGCTCGCGAGCCGCTCGAACACCGGCGGCGGCGCGACGACGAAGCCGCTGCTGACGCCCGGTGCGAGCAGATTGGCGAGCGATCCGATGTAGACCACGTTCGCGCGTCCCGCTCCGGCCGCGATCGGCAGCACGGGCTTTCCGGCGTAATGGAACTCGTGGTCGTAGTCGTCCTCGACGATCGCGAAGCCGTGCGCGAGCGCGAGCGAAGCGAGCCGCTCGCGGCGGGCCGGCGACATCACGCTCGTCGTCGGGAACTGATGATGCGGCGTCGTGAACACCGCGCGGATCGGCTCGCGCGCGACGAGCGCTTCGAGCGCGTCGACGTCGAGCCCGTCGCGATCGAGCGGAATCGGCACGAGCGTCGCGCCCGCCAGCCGCAGCACGCTCCACGCGGGCGGATAGCCGAAAGCTTCCACCGCGACGACGTCGCCCGGCCGGATCAGCGTGCGCGCGACGAGATCGATGCCCTGCTCGATGCTGCGCGTGACCATGAGGTTGTCCGGCGTCGCGACGAGCCCGCGCGTGCGCGCGAGCATCGAAGCCAGCTCGACGCGAAGCCGGATGTGGCCGCACGCATCCGAACTCGTCAGCAGCGTGCGTCCGCGATGCTCGATCGCCCGCCGGAACGCGCGCGCGAGCGGTCGCGCCGGAAAGAGCCGCGCGTCGGGCGCGCCGTTCGCAAGCAGCAGCGTGCCGGGCGGCAGCGTGCCCGGCGCGGAATACGCCGGGACCGGCGGTGCGAGCGCATACGTCGGCTCGTCGCTCGCGACATGCGGCGCGCGCGGCGGCTTCGGCGCGGGTTCCGCGACGAACGTGCCGCCGCCGACGCGCGTGCGCACGAGGCCCTCGGCAGCGAGCTCGGCGTAGCCCGCGACGATCGTGTTGCGATTGAGATCGAGCGATCCCGCCAGCTCGCGCGTGCCCGGCAACGGCTCGCCCGGTTTCAGGCGGCCGCTCCGGATGTCGTCCGCGATCGCGCCCGCGAGTTGCAGGAACAGCGGCTGCGCGCGCGCGGGATCGAGCGGAACCGCGAGCTCCCATCGACGCATACAACAGGAGACGGCGCCGGACCAGCGATCGTCGCAGAAGTGGCGCTCCCGATCGCGCGCGGCCGCGGCGAAGCTCGCGTCGCTTCATCGACCACCAGGAGAAACGCAGATGACTCGACCCAACCGCAAGATTCTCGTCCTCGCCTGCTCGGCCGCGCTCGCCGGCGCGAGCTTCGCCGCTTCCGCGGGCCAGCATCACGACACGCGTCCGCACTATCGCATCACGCTGATGCCTTCCCTCGGCGGCAACAACAGCCGCGCGAACAGCATCGACGATCTCGGCATCGTCTCCGGCTACTCGAAGCCCGCGGGCAACGCGGTGCGCCACGCCGCCGTCTGGTTCGGCGGACGTGCGACCGATCTCGGCACGCTCGGCGGCGGCAACAGCAGCGTCGCGTGGCCGGTCAAGAACGTCATCGGCCTCATCTCGGGCATCAGCGAGACCGGCGATACGAATCCGCTCGGCGAGACGTGGAGCTGCGGTCCGTTCTTCGCGACGAGCGGCAACGTCTGCAAGGGCTTCGTGAAGTCCGTGTTCTTTCCGTCCGGCCCGATGATCGCGCTCGAGCCGTTCGCGGGCGGCTACAACAGCTACGCGACCGGCACGAACGACTGGGGCCGCACCGTCGGCTGGGCCGAGAACGGCGTGCACGATCCGAGCTGCGCGAGCGATTCGGATCAGGTGCTGCAGTTCCTGCCGGCTTTCTGGAACTACGGCTCGTCGGCGCCTCACGCATTGCCGCTGCTGCCGGGCGACAGCTCGGGCGCAGCGACCGCGATCAACGACCGCGGCCAGATCGTCGGCATTTCCGGCAGCTGCGATCAGGCGGTCGGTCGTCGCACGGCCGCGCACGCCGTGCTCTGGGAGAACGGTCGCGTCGTCGATCTCGGCAACATCGGCGGCGACACGGGGAACACGCCGGGCGCGATCAACGAGCGCGGCGACATCGCCGGATTCGCCGGCACCCGGATCGGCGATCTGGCGGGCGACTTCACGCACGCGTTCCTGAAGCGGCGCAACCGGCCGATGATGGACCTCGGCACGCTGCCGGGCGACGTTTCCAGCATCGGCACCGGCATCAACGCGCGCGGCCAGGTCGTCGGCTATTCGAGCGATGCGACCGGACTCACGCGCGCGTTCCTCTGGCAGAACGGCGCAATGATGGACCTTGGCTCGCTCGCGCCCGAGTTCGACGGCCAGCTCGTGCTCGCGAACGACATCGACGATTTCGGACGGATCGCGGGACGCGGCGTCGATCCCGCGACGGGCGACATCGTCGCGTTCGTCGCGACGCCCGTGCGCTGACATCGATCGGCGCGAGCGAGTGGATTTTCTGCTGAATGGCGCCGCAACGCGGCGCCATTCGGCCGGATCCGGCGAACCGATGACGAGGCGAAAAACGCCGCTCGGCCCGGCGGACTTTCTTCAGCGCACGGTCAACCGCCGGCGCATACGGTCACGTGGCATACGACGAAGGAGAACTTCGATGAAAGGCGAGCTTCCGATGGAACGTCAGGCCGTGCAGGTTCAGCTCGACAACGGCGACTGGCAGGCGGCGACGTATCAGGACGGCCAGTTCGTCGATCTCTATGGCCTGCCGCTCGACCATCGCAAGATCAAGGGCTGGCGCCCGGCGGGCGGAGCGGCCAACGGTTCCGGCGTTGCGCCGGATCGGCATCTGCGCAACGAGCGGCGCGCGCCGAATTGAGTGATGCCGGGAATCGAGCTCGGCTTTTTCCCCCTCTCTCGCGTGCGGGAGAGGGTTGGGGTGAGGGACCGTCGAAGCCGCAGCATCGAACTTTCTGTCGAGCTTCGTCGAAGAAAAGCTGAGAAGACGCAGCGCTGAACCGCCTCGCCCTCACCCTCCCCTCTCCCGCAAGCAAGAGAAGGAAAAAAGCTGCTATGTGTTCGCGGGTTTGGCGCCTGTCTTCGCCGCATTGGCATTTGTCGACGCCGCCTTCGCAGGTTCAGCGACGCGCACCACGTCGCCATCTTCGATGCCGTCCGGCGGGTTCTGGATCACGCGATCGTCCGCCGCGAGCCCCGAGCCGATCTCGATCGTCTGGCCGAAATCGCGCGCGATCGTGACCTTCTTCAGCACGATCTTGTCTTCCTTGCCCAGCGTCGCGACGCGAAGGCCGTGCTTGTCGAACAGGAGCGCGCTCGACGGGATGCCGAGCGCGTTCGCATCGGCGGGCAGATCGAGGCTCACGTTCGCGAAGCCTCCGGGCAGGAGGTCGCCGCTCGCGTTGTCGAGCCCGAGTTGCATCAGCGTGCTGCCCGACGCGGCCGCGACGGCTTGCGAGGAGGCTTCGACCGTCGCGGAATACGTCCGGCCCGGCCGCTCGGGCACCGTGATCGTCGCCTTCGTGCCGGACGGAATGCTCGGCACGTAGGTCTGCGGCACGCTGACGTAGACGCGCAGCTTCTTCGTGTCGGAGACGACGAAGAGCTCTTGTCCCGCCGCGCTTCCGACATTGATCAATGCGCCGACGTCGGTGTTGCGTGCGGTCACGACGCCGTCGAACGGCGCGACGATGCGCGTGAAGTTCTTCAGCGCCTGCAAGCGGTCGAGATCGGCTTTGGACGCGTTGACGACCGCCCGCTTCGCGGCGAGATCGCCGTTCTTCTCGTCGACGTCCTGCTTCGAGACCGCGCCGGTCTTCAATAGCTCCTGCCAGCGCTTCGCGGTCGTCGCGGCGAGCGCCGCGTTCGCCTCGGCCGTCGCGAGATTCGCTTTCGACTGGAGATATTGCTGATCGAGATCCGGCGCCTCGATCTCGGCGAGCACCTGGCCTGCTTTCACTTTCGCGCCGATGTCGGCAGACCAGCTCTTGAGGTAACCGCTGACGCGCGCGTAGATCGGCGCGCGCGAGTACGCCTCGAGACGGCCCGGAAGATCCAGCTTGCCGCGATCGCCGGAGACGGCCGGCGCGACGATCGCGACGGTGGGGACCGACTGCGCCTCGGTCCATTCGCGAAGGCGCGCGTTGCCGGACGCGCGCGTGACGAGCCCGGTGGCGACGATCGCGATCGCAGCGATCGCAGCGACGAGGCCCGCGATGCGCAGGCCTCGCCGCGGAACCGGATAAACGGAATGATCAGACGGCATGCTGGAATTCTCCGACGGGACCCGGCGCGGCTTTCGTGCCGTGCCGGCGATGCACGATGCTGAAGACGACGGGCACGAACACAAGCGTCGCGATCGTCGCGAAGACGAGGCCGCCGATGACCGCGCGGCCGAGCGGCGCGTTCTGCTCTCCGCCTTCGCCGAGGCCGAGCGCCATCGGCGTCATGCCGATGATCATCGCGAGCGCGGTCATCAGCACCGGACGGAAGCGCACGAAGCCGGCTTCGATCGCGGCCTTCGACGCATCGCCGAGCTCATCGAGCTTCTCGCGCGCGAAAGAGACGACGAGCACCGAGTTCGCGGTCGCGACGCCCATGCACATGATCGCGCCGGTCAGCGCCGGCACCGAAAGCGGCGTGTACGTCGCGAACAGCATCCAGACGATGCCGGCGAGCGCGGCCGGCAGCGCCGTGATGATGACGAACGGATCGGCCCACGACTGGAAGTTGACGACGATCAGGAGATAGATCAGCACGATCGCGCCGATGAGGCCGAAGAGAAGGCCCGAGAACGAGTTCTCCATCGTGCGCACCTGTCCCAAAAGCGCGACCGTCGTGCCTTTCGGCAAATCCTTCGCGGTGTCTGCGATCGCCTTGCGGACGTCTGCAGCGACGGCGCCGAGATCGCGATCCTGCGCGGCGGCGTTGATCTGCACCATCGGCTGGATGTCGTACTGGCTCACGACCGCGTTGCCGCTCGAGCGCGTGAAGTCGGCAATGCCGCCGAGCACCTGCGTCGCGCCGCCGCTGCCGCTGATCGGCATGTTCGCCAGCGCCGCGAGCGAATCGAGCCGGTATTGCGGCGTCTGCATGACGATCGGATACGAGACGCCGTTCTCGGGATTCAGCCAGAACGTCGGCGCGACCTGCGAGGAGCCGGCGAGATTCACGACCATCGAGTTCGTGACGTCGCGCGGCGTCAGGCCGACTTCCTGCGCGCGCGTGCGATCGACGTCGACGTTGAACGCCGGCGAGGCGCGCGACTGCTGGATGCGCGCGTCGACGACGCCCGGAATCGCGCGGATCTTCGGCAGCAGGAGATTCGCATAGTCGAAACCGGCGTCGAGATTCGAGCCGCGGATCTGGATGTCGATCGGCGCCGGCGCGCCGAAATTGAGGATCTGGCTCACGATGTCGGCCGGCGGGAACGAGAACACGACGCCGGGGAAGCGGCGCGGCAGTTCCTCGCGAAGTTTCCTGACGTACCCCGACGTCGGCGCGTGGCCTTCCTTCAGCGCGATCTGGATGTCGCCGTCCTGTTCGCCGACGAGGCCCGTGTTGTTGTACGTGAAATTGATGCTGCTGATGCCGACGCCGATGTTGTCGGCCATGACGTCGATCTCGCCTGGCGGAATCACCTCACGGATCGCCTTCTCTATGTCGGCGAAACGGTTCGCGGTCTCCTCGACGCGCGTGCCGACCGGCGTGCGCGCGTGCATCAGGATCTGGCCGCCGTCGACGGACGGGAAGAAATTGCGGCCGAGGAACGGCACCAGCGCGAACGAGAGCAGCACGACGCTGAGGAAGCCGACGACGAACGTGCGGCGGTGCGCGACGGCGAGTGCCAGCACGCCGTGGTAGCCGTCGCGCACGCGCGAGAACCACGCTTCGAAGCGGCGCTGGAAATTGACGAGCGGATTCCGCGACGGCGGCCGCTCCGCTTCGTGCACGTGCGGATGCAGCATGTGGTTCGCCATCGTCGGCACGAGCGTGCGCGAGAGCACGAACGAGCAGACCATCGCGAAGATGACCGCCTCGGCCATCGGCAAGAACAGGAAGCGCGCGACGCCCTCGAGGAAGAACATCGGCACGAACACGATGCAGATGCAGAGCAGCGAGACGAACGCCGGCGTCACGATCTGCGCGGCACCGTCGAGGATCGCGGTGCGCACGTCCTTGCCGTGCTCGAGATGCCAGTTGATGTTCTCGATCGTGACGGTCGCGTCGTCGACGAGGATGCCGACCGCGAGCGCGAGGCCGCCGAGCGTCATGATGTTGAGCGTCTCGCCGAAGAGCGACAAGAGCGCGATCGCGCCCAGCACCGAGAGCGGAATCGAGATCGCGATGATGACCGTCGAGCGCCAGCTGCCGAGGAAGAGGAGGATCATGATGCTGGTCAGCGCCGCCGCGATGATGCCTTCGAACGCGACACCCTTGATCGCGGCGCGCACGAACAGCGACTGGTCGTTGATCGGCGTGATCTTGAGATTTT
>DASZYR010000034.1:0-7796 GCA_035545255.1 Rhodanobacteraceae bacterium | reverse complement strand
TTCATGATCGTGCGCACGCGCGAGACGCGGCGCTCGGCGTTCGTGAACGTGCCGTCCTTCTCGAGGAAGGTCGATCCCGGCAGGAACACGTGCGCGAACTTCGCGGTCTCGTTGAGGAAGAGATCCTGCACGATGATGCATTCCATCGAGGTCAGCGCGGCCGTGACGTGCTGCGTGTCCGGATCGGACTGCGCGATGTCCTCCCCTTCGATGTAGAGCGCCTTGAACTCGCCGTCGAGCGCGGCCTCGAACATGTTCGGGATGCGAAGGCCGGGCTCGGATTGCAGCGTGACGCCCCATTCCTTCTCGAAGCTCGCGCGCACGGCGTCGTCGGCGACGTGCCGGTAAGCGGTGAACTCGTGCGGGAAAGAACCCATGTCGCAGGAGCCCTGCACGTTGTTCTGCCCGCGCAGCGGATTGACGCCGACGCCTTCGCGGCCGATGTTGCCGGTCGCCATCGCGAGGTTCGCGATGCCCATGACGGCGGTCGATCCCTGCGCGTGCTCGGTGACGCCGAGCCCGTAGTAGATCGCGCCGTTGCCGCCGGTCGCGTAGAGCCGCGCTGCAGCGCGCACTTCGGCGGCCGGCACGCCGGTCACGCTCTCCATCGCCTCCGGCGAGTGGCGCGGCTCGGCGACGAACGCGCGCCAGCGGGCGAACGAATCGTCTTCGCAGCGCGCGCGGACGAAATCCTCGTCGACGAGATTCTCCGTCACGATCGCGTGCGCGAGCGAAGTCAGCATCGCGACGTTCGTTCCGGGCCGGAGCTTCAGGTGATGGTCGGCCTTGATGTGCGCCGTGCGCACGAGCTCGATGCGGCGCGGATCGACGATCACGAGCCGCGCACCTTGCCGCAGGCGCCGTTTCATCTGCGAAGCGAACACCGGGTGCGCATCGGTCGGATTCGCGCCGATGATCACGATCACGTCGGCCTTCATGACCGAATCGAAGTTCTGCGTGCCGGCCGATTCGCCGATCGTGTTCTTGAGCCCGTAGCCGGTCGGCGAATGGCACACGCGCGCGCAGGTATCGACGTTGTTGTTGCCGAAGCCGGCGCGCACGAGCTTCTGCACGAGATAGGTCTCCTCGTTCGTGCAGCGCGACGAGGTGATGCCGCCGATCGAATCGCGGCCGTGTGCCGCCTGGATGCGCTTGAGCTCCGAGGCCGAATACGCGATCGCCTCTTCCCAGCTGACCTCGCGCCACGGATCGGAGATCTTCTTGCGAATCATCGGCTTCAGGATGCGGTCGGGATGCGTCGCGTACCCGATCGCGAAGCGCCCCTTTACGCAGCTGTGGCCATGGTTCGCATGGCCGTCCTTGTTCGGCACCATGCGCACGATCTCCTCGCCTTTCATCTCGGCGCGGAACGAGCAGCCGACGCCGCAGTAGGCGCAGGTCGTGACGACGCTCCGCTCCGGCGCGCCTTTGGCGAGCATCGATTTCTCGACGAGCGCGCCGGTCGGGCACGCCTGCACGCAGGCGCCGCACGAGACGCATTCGGAATCCATGAACGGATCGTCCTGGCTCGCGACGATCCTCGATTCGAAGCCGCGCCCCTCGACCGCGAGCGCGATCGTGTTCTGCTGCTCGTCGCAGGCGCGCACGCAGCGCGAGCAGACGATGCACTGCGCGGGATCGAAGCGGAAATACGGATTCGATTCGTCGATCGGCGAGAAGAGCGGATTCGCGGACGGCTGTCGGGAAGCGTCGCCATTGACCACCGTTTCGCGAACGTCGCGACCGGGCGCAAAAGCAGACACATGATTCGCGCCGTCGAACCCGTAGCGAACTTCCTCGATCCCGACGAGCTTCGCCATCGCTTCGATCTCGGTGCGTCCGCCGGGCGGATGCTCGATCGCCGCGAGCGGATGATCGGAAAGGTAAAGCTCCATGACGCCGCGCCGGAGCTGCCCGAGCTTCTCGCCCTGCGTCTTCACCTTCATGCCGGCAGCGACCGGCGTCGTGCACGAAGCGGGATAGCCCCTCATGCCTTCGATCTCGACGAGGCAGAGCCGGCACGAGCCGAACGCATCGAGCAATTCCGTCGCGCAGAGCTTCGGGATCGTGATGCCGGCTTCGGACGCGGCACGCAGCACCGAGGTGCCGGCGGGAACGCGAACGTCGACGCCGTCGATCGTGAGCGCGATCGTTTCGGTCGACGGGGACTTCGGCGTGCCGAGGTCGGATTCAGCTATCGAACGCATACCAGACTCCTGCGCGTCGCCGCGCCATTTCTCATCGCCGCCAAGGCGGCGAAATCCGTCCTGCCGTCATTCCGGCGAAAGCCGGAATCCATTTTGATCTTTGCTCCGTTGATTCCCGATCAAATGCACGATGGATTCCGGCTTTCGCCGGAACGACGGAACATGAAGTGCGACGCGTTTTCACGCCCGCGCCTCGAAATCTTCCGGAAAATGCTCGAGCGCGCTGCGCACCGGATCCGGCGTCAGCCCGCCCATCGCGCAGAGCGATCCGTATTTCATCGTCTCGAAGAGATCCTTCAGCACGACGATGTTCTTCTCGCGCTCGATGCCGGAGCGGATGCGGTCGATGAGTTCCACGCCGCGCGTCGAGCCGATCCGGCACGGCGTGCACTTGCCGCAGGATTCGATCGCGCAGAATTCCATCGCATAGCGCGCCTGCTCCAGCATGTCGACCGTGTCGTCGAACGCGACGATGCCGCCGTGGCCGAGCATCGCGCCGACGGCCGCGAACGCCTCGTAGTCGACGACGGTGTCGAACTGCGATTCCGGCAGGTACGCGCCGAGCGGACCGCCGACCTGCACCGCGCGGATCGGCCGGCCCGAATACGATCCGCCGCCGTAGTCGTAAAGCAGCTCGCGCAGCGTCACGCCGAACGCTTTTTCGACCAGGCCCGTGCGCTTGAGGTTCCCCGCGAGCTGCAGCGGCAGCGTGCCGCGCGAGCGGCCGATGCCGTAATCCTTGTAATAGTCCGCGCCCTTGTCGAGGATGATCGGCACCGACGCGAACGAAATCACGTTGTTGATGACGCTCGGCTGTCCGAACAATCCCTTGATCGCCGGCAGCGGCGGCTTGAAGCGCACCTGTCCGCGCTTGCCTTCGAGGCTGTCGAGCATCGCGGTTTCCTCGCCGCAGATGTACGCGCCGGCGCCGAGGCGCACTTCGAGATCGAAGCGGCGCGACGATCCCTCGATGCTCGCGCCGAGATAGCCGGCCGCGTACGCGTTCGCGATCGCCTCGTTCAATGCGCGATGCGCGTGCGGATACTCGCTGCGAAGATAGATGAAGCCCTGCGTCGCGCCGACGGCGAGGCCCGCGATCGTCATGCCTTCGACGAGGCAGAGCGGATCGCCTTCCATCAGCATGCGGTCGGAGAACGTGCCGGAGTCGCCTTCGTCGGCATTGCAGACGACGTACTTGAAGAGCCGGGATTCGGAATCCGGAACCCGTGAGCCGGAAGAGACCGTCGCGTCGAGCACGGTTTTCCACTTGATGCCCGTGGGGAACGCCGCGCCGCCGCGGCCGCGCAGGCCCGAATCCGTGACGGCCTTGACGATGTCGGCGGGCGCCATCGCGAGTGCATTGTCGAGGCCGCGGAAGCCGCCGTGCGCGCGATAGTCCTCGACGCTGACGGGATCGGTGACGCCGACGCGTGCGAACGTGAGCCGCTCCTGGCGCTCGAAGAACGGGATCATCTCGACCGGACCGACGCGAAGTCCATGCACGTTGCCGCGTTCGAAGCCGGCGTCGAACAGCGCCGGCACGTCGGCCGGCGTGATCGGACCGTAACCGACGCGCCCGGCCGGCGCGTCGATCTCGACGAGCGGCTCGAGCCAGAACATGCCGCGCGAGCCGTTGCGCACGATCGTCGCGTCGATGCCGCGCCGCTTCGCTTCAGCTTCGATCGCGCGCGCGGTCGCTTCCGCGCCGAGCGCGAGCGCGGTCGAGTCGCGCGAGACGTAGATGCGCACGCTCATTTCGCCACCTCTCGAAGCTTGCCGACGATCGCGTCGAAGGAATCCGGCGTGACGCGCGCGTGCAGCGTGTCGGGATCGACGAGCATCGACGGACCGCAGCCGCAGTTGCCGAGGCAGAAGACGGCTTCGAGCGTGATCGCCCCGTCGCTTGTCGTCTCGTGGAACCCGATGCCGAGCGTCTTCGTCGCATGCGCTTCGAGCGCTCGCGCGCCGAGCGCCTGGCAGGCTTCCGCGCGACACAGGCGCACGACATGCCGGCCGGGCGGATGCGTGCGGAAGTGATGGTAGAAGCTGACGACGCCGTGGACCTCGGCGCGCGTCATGTCGAGATCGTGCGCGATCAGCGGGATCGCATCGTCCGGCACGTAGCCGACCGAATCCTGCACTGCATGCAGCACCGGCAGCAGCGGACCCGGGCGGTCGCGGTTCGCGTCGAGCGCCGCGCGCACCTTCGCGGAAACCTCCGGCGGGAGCAGGTCGCGCGGGGCGGAAACGGGTTGGGCGGCATCGCGTCTGCGCATGAGCGTTCTCGATCAGACCGTATCGATCAAACGATACTCAATGAAACAACACCATGACCTTCTGCAACGTGAGCCAGACGCCCCAGAGGATCGGGACGCCGACGCCGAGCCACGCCGCGTAGATGAATCCGCCCGATGATCCGCTGGCGGCGAGGCGAAGGCCGGCCCTGCTCGAGGCCGCGACGTCGTGCGCGCGCCCGCGTTCAGCGGCGAGTTCGTCTTCGGTCAGGAACCAGCGCGCCGCGACCGGGCGTACGAGCAGGTTGCAGACGAAGCCGAGCGCGAGGAGCCCGGTCAGCACGTACATCGTCGCGTCGTAGACCGTGTTGCGCGGGACGCCGGCCGCGAGCTGCGAATCGCGGAAGTAGTTGATCAGCACCGGGCCGATGACGCCGGCGGCCGACCACGCAGTCAGGAGGCGGCCGTGGATCGCGCCGACCATCTGCGTGCCGAACATGTCGGCGAGGTACGCGGGCACGGTCGAGAATCCGCCCCCGTACATCGAGAGGATCACGCAGAACGCGACGACGAAGAGCGCGACGTGGCCCGCATGGCCGAGACCCGGCGCCGAGGCGTAGAGGATCATGCCGAGGATGAAGAACACGAAATACGTGTTCTTGCGGCCGATGTAATCCGAGAGCGAGGCCCAGCCGAACCGGCCGAGGATGTTGAAGAGGCTGAGAAGTCCGGTGAACCCGGCGGCGATCGTCGCGATCTGCTTCCTCTGATCCGGCGACAGCGCGCCGAAGCCGAGATCGAGACCGATCAGTTTTCCGCCGAAGACTTCCTGCAGCATCGGCGAGGCCATCGCGAGCACGCCGATGCCGGCCGAGACGTTGAGGCAGAGCGCGGCCCAGATCAGCCAGAACTGCGGCGTCTTCCACGCCTGCTCGAGGTGCACGTGGCCGCGCGTGATCATGGCCGATTTCGCGCTCGCGTCGGTCGCCGTCCAGCCGCCCGGCTTCCAGCCCGGCGGCGGCACGCGATAGCCGAACGCGCCGATCAGCATGACGACGAGGTAGACCACTCCCATGACGAGGAACGTCTGCCAGACGCCGACCGAAGCCGGCGTCGCGAAATGCCGCATCAAGAGATCGGCCAGCGGCGATCCGATCATCGCGCCGCCGCCGAAGCCCATGATCGCCATGCCGGTCGCCATGCCGCGGCGATCCGGAAACCATTTGATCAATGTGGAAACCGGAGAAATGTATCCGATGCCGAGCCCGATGCCGCCGAGGATGCCGGTGCCGAGCCAGATCAGCCAGAGCTGATGGACGTAGATGCCGAGCGCGCCCAGGAGGAATCCGCCGCCCCAGCAGAGCGCGGCGACGACGCCGGCCTTGCGCGGACCGACGCGTTCGAGCCAGCCGCCCCAGAGCGCCGCCGAGAGGCCGAGCACCACGATGAACAACGTGAACGTCACGCTCAGCATGCTGACGGACCAGTCGCAGCCCGACGCGAAGAGCTCGCCGACCCAGCTCGTGCCTGCCGGGCACGCGACCGACTTGTCGATGCCGATGGCCCTCGACAGCGGCAGCCAGAACACGCTGAAGCCGTAGGCCATGCCGATGCAGAGATGAATGCACAGAGCCGCCGGCGGCACCAGCCAGCGGTTGAAATCCGCGGCTGCAACCGTTCGTTCTTTCGCGAGAAGTCCGGTCGACGGCGTTGCCGACGGGCCGGTGCTCACCTCCGGCGTGTCGCTCATGTTTCCCTCCGGCTCTTGCCGTATCGGAGCTGCATCTATAGGCTACGCATAGCCTATTTCTAGCGGCCTCTCCGGCTTTTTCCCGCACTTTGCATCACGGCTTGCGGGTCGACAATAGGCTTTTCAGAGCCATTCTTCAAACACGAGGTTCCGAGCGATGTTCAAGGTCGCGATCGATGCCCACTGGCAGCTGCGCCGTCAGGACGGCGCGCCGCTCGTCCCTCGCCTGACGGCGCTCCTCGTCGGCATTCAGCAAACCGGCACGCTGGCGGCGGCCTGCCGGACGGCCGGCCTCACCTATCGCTACGCCTGGGGACTCCTGCGCGAAGGCGAGCGCGCGTTCGGCCATCCGCTCGTTGCGAGCCAGCGCGGACGCGGCGCCAAGCTGACGCCGCTCGGCGAGCGGCTCGCCTGGGCCGATCAGCGCATCGCGGCCCGCCTTGCGCCGCTGCTCGACAGCCTCGCCTCGGAAGTCGAATCGGAGATCGAGCGCGCGCTCTCGGTGATCCGTCCGGTGCTGCGGGTGCACGCGACGCACGGCTTCGCGGTCGAGACGCTGCGCCAGGCGCTCGCCGGCCGGCAGATCCCGATCGATCTCAAGTACCGCGATTCGGACGAGGCGCTGACCGCGTTCATCGACCGCCAGTGCGACGTCGTCGGCTTGCATCTGCCGATCGGCGATCTCGAGAGCGAGATCGCCGCGCACTACGCGCCGCGCATCGCGGACGACTGGACGCTGATCCACGTCGCGCGCCGTCGGCAGGGCCTCGCGGTCGCGCCGGGAAATCCGAAAGGCATCCGCGGCATCGCCGATCTCGCGCAGCGCGGCGTGCGCTTCGTCAACCGCCAGGCGGGCTCGGGCACGCGGCTCCTGCTCGATGCGCTGCTGCAGCGCGCCGACGTCGACGCGCACTCGATCGAAGGCTACGAGATCCTCGAATACACGCATGCGGCCGTCGCGGCCTACGTGGGCAGCGGCATGGCCGACGCGGGCTTCGGCCTCGAAGTGCCGGCGCGCCGGTTCGGCCTCGATTTCGTTCCGCTGGTCAGCGAGCGCTATTTCTTCCTGTGCCGCGACGAGTTTCTCGCCGATCCCGCGATGCTCGAGCTCGACTCCGTGCTGCGCGATCCCGGATTCCGCACGCAGGTCGCGCAGCTGCCGGGATACGAGCCGAGCGAGGCGGGCAACCGCGAGCCGGCACGCGATGCGTTCAAGGTGTCGCCGAAAGCGAAGGTGCGTCGCGCCGTGATGGCGTGAATGCTTCGCCGGCGATTCGAAGATTGCGCCCGCTCCGGGCGCCGTCGGCTCCGGATGCGATGCCGCGGCATCGCATCGCGCGCGCGACGTGCGATCAGGCGGTAACCGCGACGCCGCGCTTGCGCTGACGGCGCGCGCGGCGCTCGGCGAGATGCGCTTCGATCAGCGCGACGTTGGTCCCGGCGATGCGTGTCGCGCGGATCAGCTGCTGCTCGCTGATGCCGAGCCACTTCGCCCAGTACTGCATCGAGTGCCAGTTGCGAACGTCGACCGCGGCCGTGTCGCGCACGCAGCTTTCGACCTTCGCCGTGCGAACCGCATCGACGCGGTAGGCCTCATGTGCCACG
>DASZYR010000033.1:0-37162 GCA_035545255.1 Rhodanobacteraceae bacterium | reverse complement strand
CACGCGCTCGCCGAGCCGCGCCGAATGCTCGGCGCGCGTGCGCAGCACGATCGAGCGCGCGCCGGCTTCGATGGCGTTGCGCACGAGATTGAGCAGCGCCTGTTGCAGCCGATCGGCGTCGGCGCTGATCGTGGGAAGGCTCGGATCGTAGTCGCGCCGCACATCCGGCGTCGCGGGCTCGGCTTCGATCAGCGAAGCGACACGCTCGAGCGTCTCGTGGATGTTCGCGCGCGCGAGACGCGGTTTCGCGCCGGCGCGAAGAAGACGATCCGACAGCGACGCGACGCGATCGACCTCGCGCATGATGAGCTCGGCGAGCTCGGCGAGTTCCGGCGCTTCGACGCGCCGGTGCAACAGCTGCGCCGCGCCGCGCATGCCGGCGAGAGGACCTCTGACCTCGTGTGCGAAACCGCGCAGCGATTCGGAAAGGCGTGAGCCGCTCGCCTCGGCGCCCGCCGGATGCACCTCGATCAGCAGGCGCCCGCCGTCGACCGGCGTGAGCGCAAGATCGGCGGAGCGGTCGCCGATCGCCGTGCGCAGCCGCGCGTCGCGGAGCCACACGCGCCGCTGCGATTGGCGCGCGCGCGACGCGGCATCCGCCAGTTGCGGAGGCCGCGCGTCGAGCATCGCGATCGGCTCGCCGCGCCAGCTGCGCGTGCCGGCACCGAGCCAGTCGCGCAGGGTCTCGTTGGCCGACGCGAGAAGACCGCCGCGATCGACGAGCGCCATGGGTGTCGCGCAGAAATCGAACGGGGGCGGCGCTTCCCGCCCTGAGACTGGCGGAGAGGTCGCGGACGCACTTTTCATTGCACCAGTGTAGTGCATATTGCTTCGTCCGCGCTGGCGCAACCCACCCGCCGCAATCGTGCGCGTCGTTCGTTGCACGTCGCGGCCTCGGGATGGAGACCGGGCGACGGATTCGATGGCGTTTTCCGTCCTGCGAATGTCTCGATGCGGCGTTTTCGACGAAGATCGTCGCGGCGCAGAATCTGCCGCATCCCTTCACCGGAGTCCGATATGATCGAGCACACCACCGCGCTACTCGTGATCGACGTGCAGGAATCGTTCCGCCACCGCCCTTACTGGAGCGCGAAGCACGCACCGGCGTTTTTTGACCGCCTGCAAACCCTGATCGACGGCGCCGGCAGGCAAGGAATCCCCGTCGTCCAGGTCCTGCACGTCGAGGACGAAGGCGCGTTCTCGCTCGCCAGCGGTCACGTCCGGACGCTCGCACCGCTCGCGATCACGCCGGACGCGGTGTTCCACAAGCGCCGGCACAGCGCGATGGTCGGCTCCGGTCTGCCGGTCTGGCTGACCGAGCACGGCATCCGACGTTTGATCGTCTCGGGCATCCGCACCGAGCAGTGCTGCGAGACGACGACGCGGCACGCGTCCGACCTCGGTTTCGACGTCGACTTCGTGAGCGAAGCGACGCTGACCTTCGCGATGACCGCGCGCGACGGCCGGAGTTGGACCGCCGACGAGATCAGGGCGCGCACCGAGCTTGTGCTGGAAGGCCGCTTCGCGCGCATCGCAACGGTCGGCGAAGCGCTCGACGGCGCCGGCGCAAGGCGCGCGGCATGACGCACGCGCCGCCGCGGCGGATTCCGGTGCTCGTCGTCGTACCGCCGCGTGCGCTGCTGCTCGATGTCGCGGGACCCCTCGAAGTGCTGCGGCGCGCCGGGCTCGAGCAGGAATCCGTCGCGTTCGACGTGCGCTACGTCGGCCCTTCGCCGACCACCGCAAGCTCGATCGGACTCGTGCTGGCAGGCATCGGCGCCTTGCCTGCCTCGATCGAAGACGACGCGATCGTCCTCGTGCCCGGCAGCGCCGATGCGATCGCGTTCGCCGACGACGTGACCGATGCAGCGGCCGCGCGCGACGACGCTGCGATCGTCGACTGGCTGCGACAGCGCGTGCGCGCGACGCATCTCCTGATCTCGATCTGCTCCGGCGCGCTGCTCGCCGCGCGCGCCGGCCTGCTCGACGGCCGCGACTGCACCACGCATTTCAGCGCGTGCGCGACGCTCGCCGCGATCGCACCGGCCGCGCGCGTCATCGAGAACCGGCTCTACGTCGTCGACGGCGCGCGCTGCAGCAGCGCAGGCGTCACGGCCGGCACCGATCTCATGCTCCACCTCGTTGCCGGATGGCTCGGCCCCGCGATCGCGGCGGCGATCGCCCGGCATCTCGTGATCTACCTGCGCCGCAGCGGAACCGATCCCCAACTCTCGCCGTGGCTCGAGGGACGCAACCACATTCATCCGGCCGTGCATCGCGTGCAGGACGCGATCGCCGCCGACCCGTCGCGCGCGTGGACGCTCGCGCGTCTCGCGCAAGTCGCGAGCACGAGCGCGCGCCACCTCTCGCGCCTCTTCAACGAGCACGCCGGCATGGGCATTCCCGAATACGTCAACCGGCTGCGCGTCGCGATCGCGCGCGAGCTCGTCGTGGAGACGCGGCTCGACATGGAGCGCGTCGCCGAGCAGGCCGGTTTCGCGTCTTCGCGGCAGTTGCGGCGCGCATGGCGTCGCTCGTATGCGACGCCGCCGCAGCGCTCGCGCGATGCGGCGCGGGAATCGTCGACCGAAGCAAGAACAAGCTTGTCGGCCGCCGGCCGTTAGCTCGAGAGCAAGGCGACGCTTTCGGCCGCCCGTTACCGGGCCGGCAGGGACATCCGCCATCCGCAAGCAGGTGCGCCATGCCCAGGAAACGCGTGCAATTCGACTTCGACATCGACTTCTCGAATGGCGGCGGCCTTCGC
Source organism: Rhodanobacteraceae bacterium (assembly GCA_035545255.1). Classification (GTDB taxonomy): domain Bacteria; phylum Pseudomonadota; class Gammaproteobacteria; order Xanthomonadales; family Rhodanobacteraceae; genus Dokdonella_A. Next base: position 34,398 of record DASZYR010000033.1, on the reverse strand, counting down.
GGAGAAGCCTTCCGTCTCGACATCGGCGCAGACGACATCGACGACGACGCGCTTGCCGATGCGATCGTTCGCGACCTGCGCCTCCTGATGGTCGCCGCGGTCCGCATCCGCAACAAGGTGATCGTCGACGAGCCGCACAAGCGCGCCACTTCGGAGGCAACGACCGCCGGCGCCAGCGCACGCCTCGTCGATCTCAGCCATGCGATCGAGGACGGCATGGTCACGTACAAGGGTCTGCCGGCGCCGCTGATCTGCGATCACCTGACCCGCGCCGATTCGCGCGCGCATTACGCGCCCGGGACCGAGTTCCAGATCGGCCGCATCACGATGGTCGCGAACACCGGCACCTACATCGACAGCCCGTTTCACCGGTTTTCCGATGGCGCGGATGTCGCCGATTTCGAGCTCGCGTCCATCGCCGGCCTCGAAGCCGTCGTCGTGCATCTCGACGGCAAGCGCGATCGCGCGATCGCTCGCGGCGAGCTTGCCGCCTTCGATGTCGAAGGCAAGGCCGTGCTCGTGCACACCGGATGGTCGCGACACTGGCGCACCGACGCGTATTTCGAGAACCATCCGTTCCTGACCGCCGAGGCGGCGACGTACCTGCGCGACGCCGGCGCACGGCTCGTCGGCATCGATTCGCTGAACATCGACGATACGGCCGATGCGACACGGCCGGTGCACACGACGCTGCTCGGCGCCGGCATTCCGATCGTCGAGCACCTGACGCGCCTCGACGCGCTTCCGGCATCCGGCGCGCGTTTTTCCGCGGTGCCGCCGAAGGTGCGCGGGCTCGGGACGTTTCCGGTCCGGGCGTTCGCGACGCTCGTGCCGTGATGCCGGTTCGACGGTTTCCGCCTTCGCGGAAACCGCGCGACCCGGGCTCAACGCCGAGCCAGCAGCACCGCAGCGCGACCGGCCGCAAGCAGCGCCCGCGCGTGCTCGATGCGAAACGCGTACTGCCAGCCGTTGTCGTCGCCGAGCAGCTTTTCAGCGCGCACGTCCAGGGCTTCGGGCAGATCGTCGAAGCGCTCGACGAAGAGCTCGACCGCGCGCAGCGCGACGAGAAACCCCGGCGCCGCCGCATTGCCCGACGCGCGCGCGACGAGGCCGCCGTGCACGGCCATCGCCTGCGCGCCGTATTCGCAAAGATGCACCGCGCGCAGACGTCCATCGCTCAGCAGCGGATTGTCCTTGCGCGCGTGCGAGCGGGTCCGTGCGTGGATCGTCTCGCCGTCCCACGCGAGGATCTCGTCGATGAGGCACATCGAACCCTGATGCGGGATCAGCGCGCGCCAGTCGCGCGGAACGGAATCGGGCGGAGCCATGCGGTCGAAGGAATGCGCGATCGGGCCGGAAGCGGACGCGATTATGCGTCAGGACGCCGCAACGCCGGCTCGACGAGCCGGGTTCCGGTTACCCTTCCGCGATGGGCACAAGGCGATACCGGTTCGGCCGCTTCCTGCTGAACCCGCAGGCGCGCGAGTTGTTCGACGGCGACGAGCGCGTCAACCTTCCGGTCTCGACGATCGACAGCCTGATCTACCTGATCGAGCATCGCGACCGGCCGGTCGGCCGCGACGAGCTTGCGGCCGCGGTCTGGGGCCGCGCGGACATCAGCGAGGTCTCGCTGAGCCACGCGATCATGCGGCTGCGCAAGCGGCTCGGCGACACCGGCAGCGAGCAGCGCGCGATCCGGACGGTGCCGCGGCTCGGCTATCGCTGGGTGATGGAGGACACGATCGAGGAAGATCCGGACGCGACGGCCGGAACGCCCTTCGCGATCGGCGGCACGCATGCGGACGAGCGCTCTGCCTCCATTCCGGCGCATTCCGTTTCGGCGGCGACGCTTCCTGCATCGACGCGCTCTGCGCCGATGCCGCCTGATCCGATGCCGGCGCGAAGACGGACATCGCTAGCGCCGCTCGCGCTTGTCGTCGTCGCGATCGTCGTCGCCGCGACGGCGGTCGTCGTTCTCCGTCGCGACGACGCACGCATTCCGGCGGCAGGCGTCGATGCGCGATCGGCGATGGTGCTGCCCGCGGCGATCGACGCAACGCCCGATGCGGGCTGGCTCCGGCTCGGCCTGATGGATTTCGTCGCCTCGCGCCTGCGCCACGGCGGCGTCGCGACGGCGCCGAGCGAAAGCGTCGTCGCGCTGACGCACGCGCGCGACGCGGCGAAGCGCGCGTTCGATGCCAGCGCATTTCCCGACGCGATGATCGTGCAGCCGGCCGCAACGTCGACGCGCGGCGCGTGGCGCGTACGGCTCGATGCGCGCCGCGGCGGGCGCGATCTTCGCGTCGAGACGTCGGCACCCGATCCGATCGCGGCGGGACGCGCAGCCGCCGACGAGCTCCTGATCAAGCTCGGCCGCGTGCCGCCGGCCGAGGACGAAAGCGGTTCGCCGGGCGCGGAAGCGACGCTCCGCCAGCACGTGAACGCCGCGGTCCTCTCGGGCCAGCTCGATGTCGCGCGCGATCTGATCCGGAATGCGCCGGACGCGCTCCGGCAGACTCCGGAGATCGCGTTCAGCGAAGCGAAGATCGATTTCTTCGCGGGCCGCTACGCGGACAGCCGCGCGAAGATCGAGACGCTGCTCGCCCGCCTTCCCGAAGACGCGGCGGCGGCGCTCCGCGGCCGGGCGCTCAACACGCTCGGTGCCGCGTACTTCCGCGAGGGACGGCTCGACGACGCGGCGCGCGCGTACGGCGAATCGATCCGGCTCGTCGAGCACGCCGAGGCGCCCGGCGTGCTCGCGAACGCGTACATCGGCAGCGGCGGCGTCGCGAGCCAGCGTCTGCGTCTGGACGAGGCGGCCGACGACTACGGCCGCGCGCGCACGCTGCTCGATCTCGGCGACGACGCGTTCGGCGTCGCGGCCGTCGATCTCAACCTCGGCATGATCGCCTTGCAGCGCGGCCAGCCCGCGGCGGCGCTGCCGACGCTGCGCGGCGCGGCCGCGCGGTTCGACCCGTTCGCGAACGAGGATGCGCTCGCCGCGGCGCTCGCGGCGATCGTCGACGCCGATCTCGCACTGCTCGACACGGCCGATGCGCTCGCGACGGCCGACCGCTTCGCGACGCTGCAGTCGCGCGGCGGCGCCGGCCGCGAGCGCTGGGAACTCGTGCTGGCGCGAGCGCGAGCGCTGGCAGGCGCGGGCAAGCTCGGCGATGCGGACGCGCTGCTCGCGCGCATCGCCGATGCAAGCGATCCCGCACAGGACGCCGTGACGCGCGCCCAAGGCAACGTGCTCGGTGCCGAGGTCGCGCTCGCACGCGGCGATTGCGCGCACGCGGCCGAGATCGCCGAAGCGGCGATGACGCCGACGCTCGACGGCGCGATACCGGTCGACTACGCGCGGGCCGCACGGCTTCGCGTCGAAGCGCTCGCCTGCGCGGGCGATCCTGCGGCCGCGGGCGAGGCGCTGACCGCGTTCCAAGCGTGGGCGGCGCACGCGCCGGCGGCGGCGCTCGGCATCGAAATGCTGCGTGCGCGCGCCTGGGCAGCGCGCACGCCCGAGGACGCGCGAGCGGCCTGGACCGCGGCGATGAGCGCCGCGACCGCGCGCGCGATACCGGATGAAGTGATCGGTGTCGGCCTTGCTTGCGTGCGCTCGCTCATTGCAGCAGGCCGCCTCGACGAAGCCGTCTCGATCAATGGCCGCACCGCCGCCTGGGCCGGGCGCGACGCGCGCGCAGCGCTGATCCAGGCGCTCGTCTACGCCGCGCTCGGCCGCTCGGCCGAGGCCGGCGAAGCGTTCCAGCGCGCCCGCAAGCTTGCCGGCGAGCGCGTGTTCGCCGACCTGCCGCCGCCGCGCAACCGCACCGCCGGGCGCTGAAAGCGTCCGCACACGAGCGCTACATGCTTTCTACATGCGCCGGCCTGCCGTGTCGGCGAGAGTTCGCGTCCCGCCTGCGCACGCAGACGATCTTCCACCGCCCGGACTTCCGCATGACTCACTCGCATCTCCGTATGACCCTGAGCGTCGCGCTCGCGATCACTTTCTCGGGAGCACTACCCGCTCGCGCGGGCTCGGCGCTCTATCATCTGACGCCGCTGACCGTGCCGGGCGCGACCTCGGTGTCGGTCACCGACATCAACGACGCGGGCCAGGCGGTCGGTTCCTACACCGACGCCGACTTCAACCGCCACGCGGTGCTCTGGGATTCGACCGGCTGGCACGACCTCGCGGTCCCGTCGGGCGACGGCATCGCGCGGGCGATCAACAACGCGGGCCAGATCGTCGGCACCTCCGACGACTTCGTCCTGCCGACGCAGGGCCTGCTCTGGGACGCGGCGACGCCCGACACCTGGACGGTGCTCAACGACGATTCCGGCGTCGGAGTGAACCCGAACGACATCAACGACGACGGCGTCGTCGCCGGCGGCTTCGGCGTGCCCAGTCGCGCGTTCGTCTGGACCGCCGCCGACGGCCTCGTCGACTACGGCATCCAGGACCCGGACGTCGAGGATCAGCAGGCGCGATGGACCGCGATCAACGACACCGGAAAGCTCGTCGGCTTCTGGAACCAGCACGTTTCGAACATCCATGCGACGGCCGGCATGGTCGGCACGCCTGCCGTGATCGGACTCGGCGGCGACAGCGCCGTGCAACGCACGAGCATCGCCGGCATGAACGGCGACGGCGTCGCGGTCGGCCTCGGCAGCTTCGACGGATCGGTGCTCGTGCCGGTCGTCTTCGCCGACGACGGCTCGTTCGCCGCGATCGACGGCGCGACGCTCGATCAGGGCAACGGCAGCGCGATCGCGATCAACGACGCCGGCGTGATCGTCGGCACGGCCGGCATCGGCACCGCGAACGGTCCGGTGCCCGGCCTCAAGGCATGGGTGCGTCGCGACGGCACGACGTACGATCTCTTCGAGGTCGTCGACGATACGAGCGGCTTCGCGCGCTTCGCGAACGCGGTCGCGATCAACGACGCGGGCGTCATCGTCGGCACCGGCCGCGACGCCGGCGACAACGTCGCGAGCTTCGTGCTGACGCCGGTCGCATCCGACAGCATCTTCGCGGACGGCTTCGATCCGTGATCGCCTCCCGAGGAGGCGCGCTTCGCGACACTTCGCGCGATGTGTAAACTGGGAATGCGCCGGCGCGCCCGTTCGCGTCGGCGCCGGAAACCAGGGGAGCTCATCGCATGAAGACACAGAAGGTTGTCGCGTTCGCGACGGCATTGTTCTGCGCGGGTGCAGGCGTCGGCTATGCCGCGCAGAAGGTCGGCCCGTCGCTGTATCACGGCAAGTCGAAGGATGAAGCGGCGCTCGCGCTCGTCGAAGCGGCGAAGATCCAGGCCGGCGACGGCAGCTGGGAGCGCATCGCGATCGGCCGCGCTCTCTATCTCGGCGGACACAAGACCGAAGGCCAGGCGATCTTCGACGCGATCCTCGGCGGCGATCACGAGGACAGCGACGAATACCGCATCGCGCGCATCTATACGGAAGCACACGAGTGGGCGAAGGCGAAGCCGCTCTTCGACGACTTCGTCGCGAACAACCCGAAGGACGAGAAAGGCCTCGCCGAGGTCGGCGCGGACTATCTTCTAAACGGCGATCGGGCAACGGCCGAGGATCTCTTCGACCGCTCGTTCAAGACGTCCGAATTCTGGGCGACGGTCGCCGCCGCCGACGCGTACCTCGGCGTGTCGCCGGAAGAGTAAAGCCCCTCCGCGAACGCAAAGACGTCGTCATGCCCGCGAAAGCGGGCATCCGGTTTGGCGGCGAGAGGCAAAATGGATGCCCGCTTTCGCGGGCATGACGGCAGCGTACAGACGCGAAATGCGTCAGGCGCGCCCTATTTCGTATGCCGCGCCATCAGGATCGACAGGCAGAAGTGGAACCCGACGCCGAGCGCGACCGTGAGACCGATCGCGCGCAGCACGGGCAGCGACGAGATCGCCTGCATGCCGAACACGAGCAGCGCCGCGGCGACGCAGACCAACGTCGCGTGCAGCGTGCGGCGTGCTTCCGCCTCGTCGCCGGCTGGCCGCTCGAAGAACAGCGCGTAGTGAAGCCCGAGTCCCGCCGCGAGCGTGACGGCGACGAGATGGAACAGCGACAGCGACAATCCCGACGCGCGCTCGACGACCACGACGAAGAGCGTCGCGAGCGTCATCGGCGCGAGCACGCGCCACGCGCGGCGCGCGCTGCGCAGCGCGACGATCACCGTGACCGCGAGCAGCACGAATGCGATGCCGAGCGCACGCAGGATGCGCTCGCGGTACGCGACCACGAGCGATTCCGAAGCAGCCTTGAGATCGAGCAGGCGCACGCTGCCGCGCGCCGAATGCGCGAACGCGTCGATGGCGGCCGCGTCGTGCACGCCTGATAGCGTCGCGAGCGCGAGCGTGCCGCCGGCGCGCGGCACGAGCATCGAGGCGAGCCGCGCGCCGAACGGTGCTCGCGCGAATTCCGCGGACGTCAGCGGCGCAAGCGTCCGTGCGGTCTCGACATCGTCGATGAAGGGCGCGAACACGCCCTCGCGGAACGGCAGATCGCGGCTCGCCTCGGCGAGCGCCGCCCAGAGCGTCGCGCGATCGGGCAGCTTCGCCTGCCGCGCGCGTTGCGTTTCGACGCTCGGCAGATAGCGGCTCGGCAGTTCGAACGCATCGAGCGCTTTGCGCGCGACGAGCGCATCGAGCCCGGGCTCGATCGTCCCGGACAGCGCGAGCACGCCGTCGGCGTCCTTCGCTTCGAGCACGAGCAGGTAGCGCACGTCCGGCGCGCCGAGCTCGCTGCGGAGCTTCGCGTCACGGATCAGCAGATTTTCCGGAACCGGCGTCAGCGCTGCGAGATCGTTTTCCCACATCGGACCCGGCGCGCGCCAGAGCACGACGACGCCGGCGATCGCCAGCAGCCAGGGCAACCACACGGGACGCGGCACGCGATCGATGATGCGAAGCGCGGCGCCGACGCCGCCGATCGCCGCCGCATCGCGAAAGCGCGACGGCAGCACGTACGGCAGCAGGTAGCGCGTCGAGAATCCGGCGACGAGAAGGCCCGTGATCGTGAACGTCGCGAGCTGCTCGAGGCCCGGAACGCCGGACGCGAAGAACGCGAGGTACGCGATCGCGGCCGAGACGATCGCGGTCGCAAGCAACGGCCAGAGCGCGGCGACGCTCGCGATCGCGCTTTCGCCCGCGCGGCGATGGCTGAGGAGACGGATCGGATATTCCTGCGCGACGCCGAGCAGCGTGAAACCGAACGCGATCGTGATGCCGTGCGCCGAGCCGAAGATCGCCGCCAGCGCCGCGATTCCGGCGAGTCCGCCGCTTGCGATCGGCAGCGCCGCGAGCAGCAGCAGCTCGGGGCTGCGGTATGCGAGCAGCAGGAGAAGAACGAATCCGACCGTGCTGACCGCGCCGATGAGATCAGCTTCGGCACGCGTCTTCGCGCTGATCAGCACGCTGAAGTAGCCGGGCCCGCTGATCGCAAGATGCGCGTTCTTCGCGCCGGGCAGCGCGTCGAATGCGGCGTTCAGAGCATCGATCGCGACGCCTTGTGCGGCAGGATCGAAGCCGGCGCCGCGCGTCTCGGCGAGCAGCAGCGCGTCTCCGTCGGCCGAGAACCAGACGCCGTCGCGTGTCGCGGGCGGCTTCGGCGGCGACCAGCGCTCGGCGAGCGCAAGGATCTCGAGCGTCGGGTCGCGCGGCAGGATCGGCTTCAGCAGCGCCGCCGCCGGCGACGACAGATCTTCGACGCGCTGCTGCAGCTGGTCGGAAAGATACGCGGCATCGAGGGCGTGACGATCGAGCGTCGGCGACAGGAGGTAGCGATACGGCAGCCACTTCGGATCGAGCGCCGACGGATCGAACGCGCCGTTCAGCACCTGCTCGAAGCGCGGATCGTTGCGCAGCGCTTCGGCGAGCGCTTTGCTGAGCGATGCCAGCGTTTCGGGCGGCGCGCCGTCGATCGAGAGCAGCAGCAATCGCGTGCCGGGCCCCTCGCCGATCTGGTCCATCAGCAACTTCTGGTCCGCCGTTTCCGGCGGCGGCATGAAGCTTCGAAGGTCGGTACTGACCGTCAGCGAGCGGATCGCGAAGAACGCCAGCGCCGCGAGCGCGGCGATCCACGCGGCAACGAGGAGCCAGCGGCGCGCGCCCTCGCTCATCGCGTGCTCAGCGCACCGCGACGCCGCGGCAGAGCGCGTCGATCATCGGCGGCGTCGTGCGCACCGGAATCTTCGCGTCGGCGAGCGATTCGACGAGCAGCACGCTGACGTCTCCGTCCGCATCGTTCGTCCGGAAGCAGCGCGCCGACGTGCCGGCACCATCGACCTCGATCGAGGTCATGCGCTTTGCCAGCCGGGCGTCGCGAGGCGTCAGCTTGAGCCGCCAGTTCTTTTCATCGCCGTTCGCGTCGATCGCGAAATCGTGCGCGAGCGCTTCGGCATCGCCGCCGAGCAGCGCCGCGAAGCCGCGCAGGAAGCCCTCGAGCTCGGGCGCCTGGCTCAACGCGAACGTGCGCGCCGGCTTGTCGCCGCGCTGCACGGAAGCCTGACCGTCCGCGATCGTCATCGCTTCCCGGTACGGCCATTCGACGCGTCGCGCGAGCTTGCCGGGTCCGTCGTATTCGAGCTCGCCGCGCAGGATCAGCGGGCGGTCGAGCAGGCCCGAGAAGCGCACCTCGGCGAACCTCGTCTTCGCGGGCGCAGCGCGTTTCAGGCTCGCGACGAGCGCGTGCGCCTCAGGCGCCGCGCGAGACGGGCTCGGAGAGCCCGCGAGCAGCAGCGCCGCGCATGTCGCGATCGAAACCTTCGAGATTCCAGAAGTCATGCCAGTTGAACCAGTTGTAGGGATCTTCGCGCACGTAATGCTCGAGCCGCTCCGCGTAGCGCTGCGCGACGGCCTTGAGCTCGCTTTCGCGCGCGCGGCGCGGCAATTCGAGCGAGTCGGCGAACGGCTCGAAGTAGAGATCGTACCGGTTGCCGCCGCGATAGAGGCCGATGCAGAGCACGATCGGCACCTTGAGGAGCGCGCCGATCAGGAACGGCGCGACCGGAAAAGGTGCCGGCGAGCCCATGAAATCGGCGACGACAGTCGCCTCGCCTTCGCGCGCGCGATCGGCAAGCAAGGTGACGAGCGCGCCTTCGCGCACGGCCTCGCCGAGCGCGAGCACGATTTCGGCGCCAGGACGCGATGCGTCGATGACGTTTCTCGCAACCTCGGGATTCAGCGCGTGCAGCAGCTCGGTCAGCGCCGGCGTCTTCTGCGTGTCGAGCACCGCGCAGACCCTGACGTCGGGCCGGTCGGCAGCGAGCACGCGCAGCGCCTCGAAGCTGCCGACGTGCGCGCCGAGCAGCAGCACGCCGCGATCCGGCCGCATGCGCTCGACGAGCGCATCGAGTCCTTGCACGCCGACGTCGAAACGCGAATAGCGATCGGACAGCAGGAACACGCGATCCAGGATCGTCGATGCGAAGCAATGGATGTGGCGCATGACCTGCCGCGCGCTCGCGGGCTTTCCGAATGCGCGCTCGAGGAACGCATATGACACGCGCCGCTCGTAGCCGCGCCTCAGGAAGAAGTACAGCGTGATCGGATAGAGGCAGAGCCGCGCGGCGCCGCGCCCGCAGCGGAGCCCGATCGTGCGGATCAGCCAGATCGCGAAATGTCCGCCGCCTTCGGGGCGCGCGCTCCAGTGCTCGCCGACGCTCATGCGATCTCGCCTTCGCCGCGGAGGATCGGCACGCCGTCGCGATCGATGCGAAAACCCACGTGCGAGCCATCGCGAGTCACGCGGAGCTCGGCGTTGTCCTCGGGCCGCAGCGGCGCGAGGAACTTCACCGACGCGATCTTCGCGAGCCGCGCTCCGTGCGTGCGCTCGATCGATGCCGCGATGCGGTCGAGCAGCACGACGCCCGGCACGACCGGGTTTCCCGGGAAATGTCCCGGCAGCGCCGGATGCGAAGCCGCGATGCGAATGGGCTCGACGATATCGCGCGCGCGCGTCACGAGCCGCTCCGCGGACGATCGCCCATGACGCTGCGGGCAAGAGCGGGCCAGCGCCGCACGAGCCGCGCCAGGAATACCGGCAGCGAGGCGTGCTCGATGTGCCGCAGATGCCATCGCCTGAATGCGTATTCGAGCGCGAGGAACGCGAGCACGGCCGCGTAGCTTCCGAAATGGAGGTACGCCCGCCATGCCTCGCCGGTGATCGCGACCGGCGGATCGATGCCCAATGCCGCGAGGAATCCTTCCGGAACCGCGCAGGCGATCAGCATCGCGAGCACGACGGCTTGCGCGCCGAGCAGGAGCGCCCACGCGAACGTCAACCGGCGCGCGTAAACGGCGACACGCGGCAGCGCGACGCGTTCGGGGCCTTCGAGCACCGCGATCACGCGCGCGATCAGCGGCGTGCTTGCGGGCGCGAGCGTTTGCGCGAACAGAAGACAGAGCGCCGCGTTGACGACGACCGGCAGGAAATCGAGCGCGATCTCGCCGTGCGCGGCGAATGCGAGCGCCGCGACGATGGCGGCGGCAGCAAGCCAGACGAGGATCGCCGGTACGCTGCCGCGCTTCAGTCCCGGCCAGAGCAGCAGCGTCGCGATCATGACCGTCGCGAATTCGCCGAGCCACGCGAGCCCGCTCGCGAATGCGGCCGCGACGATCGCGAGATACGCCGCGACGAAGATGCCTGCATGGCGCGCGCCGCGCGTGGAAGTCGGAATTTCAGGCGGGATTTGCAAGGTCGCGGACACGGAGCTGAACGCGCGCAGTCGCTCGGCTCGAGCGCGGCGCGACTGTAACATAGCGTCCTGCCACTCACGCCGCGCGGAGAGACCGATGTCGGGAGACGATGCTGCGTACGATTGCGACATCCTCGTCGTCGGCGGCGGTCCTGCAGGCTCGACGACGGCGACGTTTCTGCAGCGCCGCGGCCATTGCGTGATCCTGCTCGAGAAGGACCGCCATCCGCGTTTCCACATCGGCGAATCGCTGCTGCCGTGCAACCTGCCGATCATGGAAGAGCTCGGCGTGCTCGAGAAGGTGCGCGCGCTCGGCGTGGTCAAGCACGGCGCCGATTTCGAGTCCGGCGGCGGCTATCAGACGTTCCATTTCCGCCGCGCGCTCGGCGGCTCGCCGCCGCACGCATTCCAGGTCAAGCGCGAGGAGTTCGACCGGATGCTGTTCCTGCACGCGCAGGAGAACGGCGTCGACGCGCGCGAAGGCGTCAAGGTCGATTCGGTCGAGATCGGCGGCATCGGCGCCGTGGTCGCGCACGCGCGCGACGCCGACGGCACCGAGCGGACGTTCCGCGCGCGCTATCTCGTCGACGCGAGCGGCCGCGACACGCTGCTCGGCAATGCGATGAAGATCAAGCGGAAGAACGACAAGCACCAGAGCGCGGCGATCTTCGCGCACTTCGTCGGCGTCGAGTACCGCCCCGGCGAGGACGCCGGCAACATCAGCATCTACAACTTCGATCACGGCTGGTGCTGGTTCATTCCGCTGCGCGAAGGCGTCATGAGCGTCGGCTGCGTCTGCTTTCCGGAATACCTCAAGACACGGCGCGGCCGCAACGACGAATTCCTGATGCGGACGCTGGAAACGATGCCCGATGCGTGGAAGCGCATGACGAACGCCGAGAGGGTTTCCGAGGTGCGCGTCACCGGCAATTATTCGTATTCGTGCGAGCGCATGGCCGGACCCGGATGGGTCATGGCCGGCGATGCGTTCGCGTTCGTCGATCCGGTGTTCTCGTCGGGCGTCTATCTCGCGATGCACAGCGGCAGGAACGCCGCGGCGCTGGTCGATGCGGCTCTGAAGGAGCCCGCACGCGAGGCTGCGCTGCAGCACGCGTTCGCCGGTCGCATCCGGCGCGGCGTCAAGGTGTTTTCGTGGTTCATCTACCGCTTCAACTCGCCGGTGATGCGCGGCCTCTTCGCGAGCCCGCGCAACGTCTGGCGCGTCGAGGACGGCGTCATCTCGATGCTCGCCGGGGACGTGTTCGACAATCCGCACGTCATGCGGCGCCTGCATTTCTTCAAGCTGATCTATGCGGCCGGCGGACTCATGATGCTGCCGCGCTTCCTCGCCGATCTCGCGAACCGGCGGCGGCAGGCGCGCTGTGCGTTCAGCGGCGGGAATACGCCGGTCGATCCGGCGTGAGCGCGCAGCGCTTGCGTCCCGTCATCCCGGCGAAAGCCGGGATCCGTTTTTCGATGAGTGCCGGCGCGGCCATGGGCAGGAACGGGGATCCCGGTCTGCGCCGGGATGACGGAAATCGGGGATCGCGGACGGCGTCCGGCGGCGTCGCGCCGCCGTCTCAGGCGTCCTTGCGGTTTCGCGCGATGTGCTCGGCCAGCGCGCGCAGGCTTCCGAAGATGCGCTTGTTGTCCGGATTATCGGAACGCAGCTGGAATCCGTAGCGCTTCGAAACCGCGAGCGCGAGCTCGAGCGCGTCGATCGAATCGAGTCCGAGATCGCCGCCGAACAGTGTTCCCTCGGGATCGATCGCCTCGGGCTTGACCCAGTCGATGTTCAGGCTCTGGACGATCAGCAGGGCGAGTTCGTGCTCGGCCGGCGTTTGCGTGGCAGCGGACGTATCCATCTTGTAGAGGCCTTCTGACGGCCTTCGGCTCTCGTTCGGGGCGGAAAAAGCGGCGCGCAGTGTATCATCCGCGCGGCCGCGCAATTCGCGCGCATCGCGATCGAAATCCGTGTCGAATCTTTCCGCTCCGCGCGGCATTCCCGAAAATTCCGCAACGTTGCCGCCGCTCGTCATCGACTACGTGAACGAGCCGCTCCCGGCGATTCTCGCGCGCGAGGATGTCCTCGCCGTGATCGGCTTCGGCGACGCGGTGCGTGATGGCGGCGATCCGCGTGCGCTCTCGGTCGGCCTCGAGATCGTTGGCACGCCGGTCGCCGAGGTCTGGCAGGCGACGGCGCCGGTCCTTCGCGGAACCGAAGGCGGCGTGCGCTGGAGCAGCGATGGCGATTACGGCTTCTTCGCGATCGAGGTCGCGGAGCCCGACGGCGAGGACATCGCCGATGCGGCCGAGCGCGCGTACCGCGAGCTGGTTCCTGCCGTTCATTCGAGCGCGACGCCGCACGTACTGAGGGTATGGAACTACTTCGACGCGATCAACCTCGGCGAAGGCGATGCCGAGCGCTACCGGCGCTTCTGCATCGGACGCGCGCGCGGCATGTCCGGCTTCGGTCAGGACGGCTATCCGGCGGCAACCGCGATCGGCCGTCACGACGGCGAGCGGGTGCTGCAGGTCTACGCACTTGCCGGACGCATCGCGGGCGCGCCGGTCGAGAATCCGCGCCAGACGAACGCATGGCGCTATCCGCGCGAGTACGGGCCGACGCCGCCGACGTTCGCGCGCGGCATGACGACTCCAGCGGGCCAGCTCCTGATTTCGGGCACCGCGGCCGTCGTCGGTGCCGCTTCGCGGCACGAGGACGACGTCGCCGCGCAGCTCGACGAGACGCTCGCGAACATCGCGAGCCTGATCCGCACGGCCAGCGGCAATCATTCCGCCGGTATCGGCCGGGAATGCCTGCTCAAGGCCTACGTGCGCGATCGCGACGCGGCCGCGCTCGTCGAGGCGCGCCTGCGCCGGGCATTGCCGGAGCTTGCCGGCCTCGTGATCCTGCACGGCGACATCGGCCGGCGCGAGCTGCTGGTCGAGGTGGACGGCCTGCGTGCCTAGCGGCACCCCGCGCGATCATTCGATCGCACCGGTGCGGTGGAACAGCGACTCGGCCGAATACGATCGCGGATGCGCCTCGCGCAACCGCCGCGCCCACTCGACGATCTCGCTCTGCAACAGGGCGACCGTGCGTCCCGCGGCTGTCGCGCGCTCGCGCAGCCGCGGCGCGAGCCGCGCCTGCAGGTCGGAGTCTTCGTCGAGGCGATGCAGCTGCTCGAGCGACTGCAGCACCGGCGCGAGTTTCGCCTGCCGGCCATCGCGCGCGATGACGATGATGCGCAACGGCGCGCCGACGCCTTCGAGGCAGGCGAGCAGCGAAGCGATCTCCGGCATTTCGAGCATCGCGCACGAGCGCACGGCGAACGTGACGACCGGCAGGACCGGCGCATCGCGCAGGTCGAGCGGCTCGGCAAGCACCGCCGAGAGCGGCAGCCGACGGTCGAACCACACGACGTCGATCGTGCCGCACGGGCCAGCGACGTCGCTGGCGACATCGAAATCGAGCTCGGCGCCGAGGCGAGCGAGCAATTCGGTCACAGCCGCAAAGGCGGTCATGCAGCGCACCTCGACATCGGCGGATGGAGGCATTACCCCGGCGGAGCGATCGCGAACGCCTGACGATGTCCCGGCGGGGCGCATAGGATAATCCCCGCGAAGAGCGTTGCGAGCGCCGCGTTGACGACGAGGTGGGTCTGCTTCGCGGTGTCGGCGAGCCCGTCGCCGAGCAGCGTGACGACGAGCGTCGCGGCCATGACGACGACCGCGATCGCCACGGCATCGAGCGCCGCGCTGCCGCGGCGCGGGCCCGGCCGGATCAGAAGCACGATCAGCGCAGCGAACGGCAGCGCAAGCACGAGGCCGCGCGCGATTCCGCTCGCATGCAGCGCGCGACTGAGACTCGGTACCGTCTCCGGCAGCTTCTCGAACGTGCCGCCTTCGACGTGGCCGACGATGTCCGAGATCCAGGGATCGATGTTGCCGATGCCGCCCGCGAGGAGGCGCGCCGCGATCGCCGGATGGCGCAGCAGCGTCGCGAGCTCCGCGCCGTGCGTGAAATCGCCGAGCCCGCGGCACGCGCGATCGGGCAGGTCCGGCAGTTGCCAGGCGCGTTTGCCGCCGTAGGCCGCGCATGCGGGATCGATGCCGAGCTCGGCCAGCAGGGCGCCGGGATCGTCGGAAAGCGGCGCGAGCGCCGTGAACACGACGTCGGCGCGGTTGTACTGCCGGATCGTCGCCATCAGGGCGTCGTCGCGCGTCATCTGCGCGAGCTGGAAGCAGAGGCCGGCGATTGCGCCGAGCGACAGCGCAACGGCGCGCCAGCTCGTGCGGCCGAGCCGCGCGCGGTCGAGCGCGATCACGACGACGGCGAGCGCGAACGGCAGCAGCATGTGCTGGAGCTTGCTGGTCGCGAGCAGGAACGCGGCGAGCGCGATCGCCGCGAAGCGAAGGCGCGTGGATGCCTGGTCGCGCGCGAGCAGCACGAGGGCGACGAGCGCATAAGCCGCGATCAGCGCGGTCCACTCGGCATAGAACGTCGCGAGATACAGCGTGTTGGCCGGATCGGCGAACACGAGCGGAACGAGCGCGGCGTTCGCGAGCGCGGCGCGCGATTCTCCGCGGCCGAGCCACGCTCGCGAAAACGCGATCGAGAGCGCGAGCAGCACGGCCCAGCGCAGCAGCGCCGTGCCGCGCACGCCGTGGACGTTGCTGCCTCCGGCGAGCTCGGCAATCTTCCAGGACAGCGCGGTCGTGCCGGCAAAGAGAAGCTCGCTCGATCCGTAGCAGATCGGCGCATCCGCCGCGATGAAACGGAATCGCGCGAACGGCGCTTCGGGACTGTGCACGTCGGGCGGAATCCGGGCCGGGCGATCCGGATAGAAGCCGAAGCAGGCCGTGTAGCGCGTCTCGTCGTAGCTGTTCGCGTAGGCATACAGTGGATCGTGCAGGCAGAGCGACAGCGCGCGCAGCGTGCCGACGAGCCACAGCGCCGCCAGCAACGCGACGATCGCATGACGCGAATGGACGATGCGCGTCATGCGGCGGGCTCCGCCGCGAGCAGCACGACGCGCGTCAAGGGCGACAGCAATGCTGAATGCGGCATTCCGATTCCGTTCCGGGGATCGCCAGCCGGGGCTGGCGCGCTCATCGTAGCCGGAGAACGATGTCGATCCGGTCACAGGCCGAATGCGAACCACGCACGGTTTCGAGCGCGAAAGCGTTCCGGGCGCCCGCCGGGTGTCGCGGTGCTAGGATGCGCCCGAATTCGCGGGCATCCGCCCGGAGGGGAGTCGACATGAGAACGCGCCTTGGCCACTACGACATCGTCGCCGAGCTCGGCCGCGGCGGCATGGGCGTGGTCTACAAGGGCCACGAGTCGTCGCTGAACCGCTACGTCGCGATCAAGGTGCTGGCCGATTCGCTCGCGCACGACGAAGCGGTGAAAGAGCGCTTCCTGCGCGAAGCGCGCAGCATGGCCGCGCTCAACGACCCGCACATCATCCAGATCTACTTCATCGGCGAGGACGAAGGCCAGACGTACTTCGTGATGGAGTTCGTCGAAGGCGAATCGCTCGGCTCGATGCTGAAGCGCGAGGGCAAGCTTTCGGTCGAGCAGTCGGCGAAGGTGATCCATCAGACCGCGATGGGCCTTTCGACCGCGCACGACCGCGGCGTCGTGCATCGCGACATCAAGCCCGGCAACCTCATGATCAACAGCCGCGGTGCCGTCAAGATCGCCGACTTCGGCATCGCGCTCTCGAACCACGATCTCTCGAAGAAGCTGACGACGACCGGCGAGTTCGTCGGCACGCCGGGCTATCTCTCGCCCGAGGTCTGCCTCGGCAAGCCCGTCGATCAGAGAAGCGACATCTTCTCGCTCGGTATCGTCATGTTCGAGATGCTGGCGGGCCGCATGCCGTTCACCGACGAGTCGCCGCTCGGCCTCATGCTCGAAGTCGTCAAGGCCGAGATTCCGGACGTGCGCGAGATCAACGCGGAAGTCGATCCCGAGATCGCGCGCATCCTCGACAAGATGATCGCGAAGGATCCGGCCGAGCGTTACCAGAGCTGCCACGAGCTCGTCGACGATCTCGGTTCGCATCCGCTCGTCGCCAAGGGCGGGCCGATCACGCTGAAGCCGAAGATCTCGACCGCGGCGGCGACGATGATCGGCCAGAAGACGCCGGTGTCGGCGCAGACCTCGCTGCCCGCGACGCCGCGCACGCCCGTCTCGCAAGGCGCCGCCGCTTCGACGCGCATCACTCCGGGCGGCTTGCCGATTCCGCCGGCGCCGCCGGCGGCGAATTCGCCGCATCAGTCCGTGCTGGACCGCGGCGGCGCCGCGCAGAAAAACCCGGCATTGCCGTGGGCGATCGCTGCGATCCTGCTGCTCGGCATCGGCGGCGCCGCGTACGCGTTCCGCGACCGCCTGCCGGGGTTCACGGCGG
Source organism: Rhodanobacteraceae bacterium (assembly GCA_035545255.1). Lineage (GTDB taxonomy): Bacteria > Pseudomonadota > Gammaproteobacteria > Xanthomonadales > Rhodanobacteraceae > Dokdonella_A. The sequence goes on along the minus strand of DASZYR010000033.1, from coordinate 17,274 downwards.
CAACTCCGACGGCCGCGACGGCGACGATCCCGGCAGATTCGGCCAGCGCAACCAGCGCGAGCGCGAATCCTTCTCCGGGTGCTCTTGCGAATCCACCCGCGCCGCCGGCGGTCGCATCGGGCGCGAATGCCGGCGCGAACAGCGCGCCGCCGCCGGCCGCGCCGGATGCCCTGGCGACGGCGCCGACGACCGAGCCCGGCGCGAACTCGGCACCGCCACTGGCGGATGCGAGCGATGCCTCCGGCGCGCCGGCCGCACGCGCATCGCAAGCCGGCGTCGAGGCGCTGCGCGATTTGCCGGCTGCACAGGCCGCAGAGAACGCGACGCCGCCGGCCATCGCGAAAGCCACGCCTCCGAAGCCGGCGGTTCCGGCGCGGCCGAAGGTGCCGACGATCGCGGTCGTCGCCTCGGGCGACGACGTGATCGCATCGCCGGCCGGCGATGCGTTGCAGAGTCTCCTGCAGAGCCGCGGCTTTCGCGTCATCGAAGGCCACGGCGACGCGCGCTCGTTCGCCGGCCGTGCCGACGCGGTGGTCGTGATCCATGCGCGGCCGGTCGGCACGCAGGAATTGCAGTACTACGGCCAGAGCTCGACGCTCTATACCGTGCAGCTCGGCGTCAAGGCGTATCGCGTGCCGGACGGCAGCGTGCTCTGGACGAGCAGTCCGGAGCAGGTGAACTTCACGAGCCTCAACGCCGCGGAGAAAGCGCGCGAAGCGATCGAGCCGATGCTGGACACGGTCGACAGCCGTCTCGCCGAGTTCCGTTCGCGCGGCGGCCGCGGCTGAGCGTCCGCTCCTTCCGGATCGATGTGCCGGCGCGCCGGCACATCGATTGTGGAATCTTCTCGGTGTCGCGCGGCACCGGCGATGAACGAAACGCTTACTGCGAATACGCGCTTCCCTGATAGAACGTGACGGCCGAGGTGCATCCCCAGTTGTTGGAACCGACGCACTGGTCCGGATAGGTCACGATTCTCTGATACGTGTTCTCGGCGTTCTGCAGCGCCTGCGAAAGACTCTGCAGGCCGGCGTCGGTGTACTGCGCGTGCGACCCGCACTCGCTGTTGGTGGCGCCGGCCGAGCAGACGATGTACTGCGATGTGACTCCGCCGCAATCGGGATTCGTCGACGTATAGAAGCCTACATACCCCGACCTGCCGAGCGTCGGGTCCAGCGCGGACGGCGCGGTCATGGACATGCAGACATAGGCGGGAGGCGTGGCTTGCGCTTCGAACGCGAACAAGCTCGATGCCCCTGCGAGCAGGATGAAGAGTTTTTTCATGACGGATTTTCCTGAATGGAGGACGCGACCATTTGTCGCGTTTTTCCGATACGGGTTTGCGTTGCGCACCGGTCGGTGCATTTGTGACGACGGCCTCCTTTCGTGACCGCGTCTTGCACGAATCGCGCACGGCATCACACAAAATGCGCACATGCCTCCGCTACGCCGCCTTTTTCGGCCCCGTCGCCCGAGGTCTTTCCCGAAATCGGACGCGGGGTCATCGGGTCCGCGACAACTCCTTCAGTTCCGCCAGCACGGCGGGCCAGACCGGCGAAAGCGGATCGATCGGTCCGTAGTGGCCTGCGTTGACGCGAGTCAGCTGCGTGGCGCGATGTGCATGCGCATACGAGGCGGCAACCGCGCCAGGGACGATCTCGTCGCGATCGCCCTGCACGATCGTCACCGGAATCGACGCAGAACGAAGGCGCCGCGGATCGGCGTCGGAGCGCGCCGCGGGATCGGCGCCGAGAAACGCGAGTACGGCGCCGTCGCCGAGATCCATGGCGTGGGCGAGCCGCAGGTCGGCAGCCGGCGCAAGCGCGAGGACACCGGCGAGCTCCGGTGTCGCACGCGCCGACGCGAGCCACAACACGAGATGGCCTCCGGCCGAATGGCCGATCAGGACGACGCGGCCGTCGTGGCCCTCGATGCTCGCGGGCAGCAGCGCCAGCGCGGCCGACGCGTCATCGAGCGTCGCGTCAGGATCTCCCGGCACGCGCCGGTACTCGACCGACGCGACGATCCATCCCGCATCGGCGATCGCGGCGGCCATCGGCCCCGTGTGCGCGCGATCGTACCGAGGCCGCCAGAATCCGCCGTGGAAGATCAGCACGAGCGGCCGATCGCGCGAGCGCTCGTCGCCGAAACGCACGTCCGCCACTTGATCGGGGTGCGAGCCATACGCGACGACCCGATCCGGGGGTTGCGCCTCGCGCATGAGCACGGATTCGTCTTCGGGCACGCCCATCGGCTTACTTTACCGGAGCGGCGAATTCGCATGCCGGTACGAAATCGCGCGCAGACGAACGCCCTCTTGCGAAGGCGCGCCGGCCGCAGCGCGGCCGACGCGTCGCTTCGCGTCAGAACGCCGGGTACAAGAGGATCGATCCGACGCAGCTGCCGCCTGCGTTGATGCACGCGCTCCAGGAGGGGACGATCGGGTGCTGCTCGGCCTCGGCGCTCCGCATCGTCTCGTAGATCCCGATCAGGCTCGCCTCGGAGTATTGCGCGCCGACGCCGCAGTACTTGTTCGTTGCGCCCTTCGAGCAGAGGAACCACTGCGTCGTCGCGCCGCCGCAGTTCGGCTGGCTCGACGTGTAGAACGCGATGTAGCCGTAGTTGCCCATCGTCGGCGAAGCCGCCGGCGATTGCAGTGCAAGCTCGCACACGTAGTCGTTCGCCTGGGCGTGCGCAGCGCACAGTGCGAAGAGCAGCGAAAACGATGCGGATCTCTTTCTCATGTCCGTTTCCTTGAGGTTTCCGGGTCGATGCGCCTGTCGGAAGGCGCGGCGAGAGTTCTTCCTGTGGGGACCGACTCTGGTAGATACGATGTCGGCAAGCGGAACGGACAATGGCGATCGCGGATCGCGGCAACAGACCGGGACGCGATGCGGGAGCGGCCCGGGCGGATCAGAGCAAGCCGAGGTTCGCGTAGGCGAGCACGAGCCACTTCTGTCCGGCGCGCTCGAAATTGATCTGCACGCGCGTGTGCGCACCGGCGCCTTCGTAGTCGACGACGATGCCTTCTCCGAACGTCGCGTGCCGGACGCGCTGGCCGAGCTTCAGCGGCGGAGCCGCTTCCGCCGCGATCGCGACGCTGCGCTCGCCGCCATACGCGGGACGGCTGACCTGCACGCGCGGGCGCACTTCGTGCAGCAAGGCCGCCGGAATCTCGCGCAGGAAACGCGACGGACGCGCGTATGTCTGGGCACCGTGCAGCCGTCGCGATTCGGCGTGCGTCAGCACGAGCCTCGTCCGGGCGCGCGTGATGCCGACGTAGGCGAGACGGCGCTCCTCTTCGAGCCGTCCTGGCTCCTCGGCCGCTTTCTGGCTCGGAAAGAGGCCGTCTTCGAGTCCGACCAGGAACACGAGCGGGAACTCGAGCCCCTTGGCCGAGTGCAGCGTCATCAGCTGCACGCAGTCCTCCCACGCTTCACCTTGTCCTTCCCCGGCTTCGAGCGCCGCATGCGCGAGGAACGCGGCGAGTTCGGAGAGGCCGGCGTCGAGATCCTCGGCCGTGCGCGAAAAGCGGCTCGCGACGTTGACGAGCTCGTCGAGGTTCTCGACGCGCGATTCGGCGCTGCCGCGGCTGTCCTTCTCGTAGTAGTCGCGCAGGCCCGAGCGCGCGATCGCATGCTCGATCTGCTCGGCGAGCGCAAGCGCCTCGTCGGGATGCGGTGCGTCGATGATCGCATCGATGAGGTTCGAGTCGATCGCGGTGCTTTCGCCGCTTTCGGGAAACTCCTCCTCGTCACCGTTTCTCTCCCTGTCGTCGTTCCTGCCTTCTCTCTCGTCGTTCCCGTCCTCCTTCTCGTCGTTCCCGCGAACGCGGGAATCCAGTGCCTCCCGCTCCGGATCGAGCAACGGCAACGTCGCTGGGTCCCCGCTTTCGCGGGGACGACGGTCTGGCTGTTCGAGGTGACGACGGGAAGGGGACAGGCAATCGCGTGCCAGATCGTCGATCAGCGACAGGAACGCGCGCAACGCATTCTTCGCGCGTCCGGCAAGCGCATCGGTCGCAAGCTCCGCGAGCGCTGCTTCCCAGAGCGAGGCTTCGTCGCGGCGCGCGCGCTGGCGCACGAGATCGAGCGTGCGCTCGCCGATGCCGCGCGGCGGCGTGTTGACCGATCGTTCGAACGCCGCGTCGTCGTGGCGGTTCGCGACAAGCCGCAGATACGCCAACGCATCCTTGATCTCGGCGCGATCGAAGTAGCGCAGTCCGCCGTAGACGCGATACGCGATATCGTGCTGGATCAGCTGCTCCTCGAAGTTTCGCGACTGCGCGTTCGAGCGGTAGAGAATCGCGATGTCGCTCGGCTTGTTGTCCCGCGCGATGAATTCGCGCACCTGCTCGATGACGTAGCGCGCCTCGTCCTGTTCGTTGTAGGCCGAGTAGAGCTCGATCGGCGCACCGGCGTCGCCGGCGGTCCAAAGCTCCTTGCCGAGGCGGTCGGGGTTGTGCGCGATGACCGCGTTCGCGGCGGCAAGGATGTTGCCGGTCGAGCGGTAGTTCTGCTCGAGGCGGATCGTCTTCGCACTCGGGAAATCGCGCAGGAAGAAATGCACGTTCTCGACGCGCGCGCCGCGCCAGCCGTAGATCGCCTGGTCGTCGTCGCCGACGACGAACACCTGCCCGGTCGATCCCGCGAGCACGCGGATCCATGCGTATTGCAGCGTGTTCGTATCCTGGAACTCGTCGATCAGGAGATGCCGGAACCGCTCGCGGTAGTGATCGAGCAGCGCGGCGTTCTGAAGCCAGAGTTCGTGGGCACGCAGCAGCAGTTCGGCGAAATCGACGAGTCCCGCGCGCTGGCACGCCGCTTCGTAGGCGCGATAGACGTCGATCAGCGTCGCGGTGACGGAGTTGTAGCCGGCGTCGAGCGCGTCGGGACGCTTGCCTTCGTCCTTCGCGCTGTTGATGAACCATGCGGCTTGCCGCGGCGGAAAGCGCGCCTCGTCGAGACCGAGCCCCTGGATCGTGCGCTTGACGAGCCGCTGCTGGTCGTCGGCGTCAAGGATCTGGAACGTTTCCGGCAGCCGCGCTTCGCGCCAGTGGCGGCGCAGCAGGCGATGCGCGATGCCGTGGAACGTGCCGACCGTGAGCCCGCGCACGTCGTTCGCGATCAGGGCCTCGGTGCGCGCGCGCATCTCGCCGGCGGCCTTGTTCGTGAACGTGACCGCGAGCACCGACCACGGCGACACGCGATCGACCTCGAGCAGCCAGCCGATCCGGTGCGTCAGCACGCGCGTCTTGCCCGAGCCCGCGCCGGCGAGCACGAGATAGTGGCCCGGCGGCGCCGTCACCGCTTCGCGTTGCGCCGTGTTCAATCCATCGAGCAGATGCGAGACATCCATCGGCGAAGTGTAGCCGCCGCGTCAAGCGTCCTGCGAGCGGACATGCCGGAGCGGCAACTTCGCGCCCGCTCGCGCATCATAAGCTCTCATGCAAATCCGATCGCTGGCCACCGCCTTGCTCTTCATCGCCGAATGCGCGTTCGCAGCCGACCCACGCGCCGCCGCGCCGCGATACGCGATGCGTTACGACGCCCACTCCGAAACGATGAGCGTGCGCGTCTGCCTGGCGGACGCGGCACCGCGCGTGCAGTTCGCGATCGATCCCGGCGCGGCGCGCTACGTCGATGCGCTGCAACGCGACGCGGGCCCGGCGCCGACGCAGGAACGCAGCACCTGGATGGCGAAAGACTGGCGCTCCGGCGAATGCCTCTCGTATCGCGCGGCGCTCGGCCGCATAGCCGACGATGGCGCGCGACGCGGCGGCGGCATGCGGCGCGCGGATGCGCTCCTGTCCGACCCCGGCGCGTGGCTCCTTCGCGTCGACGGAGCCGGCGGTGCTGCCGAGGCCGACGTCGAGCTGCCGGACGGCTACGCGATCTCCGCGCCGTGGCATCCGCTGCCGTCGACGGGCGCGGTGCGGCGTTTCTCGATCGCGCCGACGCCGCCCGACTGGATCGCGCGCGTCGCGATCGGCCGTTTCGACGAGCAACGCATCGCGCTCGCCGGCGGCGTGCTGCGCACGGCGATTCTCGGCGTCGAAGGCGCGGAACGCCGGCACGAGCTGGCCGCGTGGATCGAGCGCGTCGGCCGCGCGACGCTGTCCGCGTACGGCCGGCTGCCGCTCGCCGACGTGCAAGTGCTGCTCGTTCCGGCGCGCGGCACAGGACGCGAGCCCATCGTGTTCGGCGAATCGACGCGCGGACAAGGACACGGCGTCACGTTGTTCGTCGATCCGTCGCAGCCGGTCTCGGCGCTCGATCGCGACTGGGTTGCCGTGCACGAGCTTTCGCACCAGTTCCATCCGTACCTCGACGATCGCGGCAGCTGGCTAGCCGAAGGCCTCGCGACGTACTACCAGAACGTGCTGCGCGCCCGCGCCGGACTCGTGACGCCGGCCCAAGCATGGCAGCAGATCGACGCCGGTCTTGCGCGCGGACGGAACGCGACGAGCGCGCACGACGTTCCACTCGAGGACATCGGGGAAGGCGCGAGCGGACACGCGAATTTCATGCGCACGTACTGGTCCGGCACCGCGTACTGGCTCGACGTCGATCTCGCATTGCGCCGGTCGAGCGGCAACAAGCTCAGCGTCGACGAAGCGCTGCGGCGCTTCGACGCGTGCTGCCTGCCGGACGATCGCGGCTGGTCGCCGGCCGATTTCGCCGCGAAGCTCGACACGCTCGTCGGCAGCGACGTCTTCGGCAGGCGTTTCGCCGCGTACCGAACGCGACGGGATTTTCCGGATCTCGTCGCCGTCTATCGCGATCTCGGCATCGTGCGCGACGGCGATCGCCTGCGCTTCGACGAACACGCGAGTGCTGCCGGCGTGCGCCGTGCGATCATGACGGCGCGGCGTCCGGACTAGCCCGTTCCGCGTTTATTTCCTCGCGATGCCCGCGACCACGAGTCCCGCGCCGACGAGCACCGCGATGCCGCCGAGCCACTGCGGCACGGTCTTCTCTTCCTGCACGGTCGCCGAGAGATCGCCGACCTTCAGCACTTCCTTGTCGTGATTGAAGTTGAGTTTGCCGAGGAATCCGGCGATGCCGAGCGCGGCGAGGAGAATGCCGGCGACGATCAATCCGATGCGCATGAGGGACCCTCCGTTTCGGCGCGGTCGCGCCGGCCGCAGAGTTTGCCGATGAGAGCTGAACGGAATCCGTGCGATCGGCGGCATGCGGATTCCGCCATTCCGAATTCCGCGGGCCAGAGCCCGTCCTGTGAAGCCACGAAGCTGCCGTCCGGATAGGGTGGGCGTTGGCCCACCGTTTGGCGATTCGTCACGCAACCCTCATTGCGGCGGCGGATTTCCGTAAAGCCGCTCGGCGCGTTCGAACAGCACCCACGACGTCGCGATGTACTTGTTGCCGCCTTTCGGCCGGTTGCCGCGATGCGTGTGCGTGAAGCCGGCCGGCGCGAGCAGCAGCGATCCCGTGCGCGGCACGATCCGGCGCTGCTGATACAGGAATTCCGTTTCGCCTTCGGCGAAGGCTTCGTTGAGGTAGATCGTCCAGAGCAGCACGCGATGCAGGTTCTCGTCGGCGTCCTGCTTCGGGAAGATCTCGCTGTGCCAGTACGGATAGCCGCCCTGATCGGCGAAATAGCGCTGGATGTTGACGCGTCCCGGCCGGAAGATCTGCGTCGCGAGCTGCTGCAGATCGGCGTCTGACATCGACGCGAGCGCGGCCGCGTCGAGCGGCACGAGCTTGCCGGTCGCGGGATCCTGCCGGCTGAGCTGCATCGGCGCGATGGCGAGATGCGCATAGCGGCGAAGGTACGCGACGAGGCCCGCGAGCATCGCGCGATTCAGGATGTTCTCGCCCTGCTTCCATTCCGGATGCAGGCTGATGCAGAGATCCCAGCTGTCCTTCAGCGTCGTGTTGACGCCGCCGCCGGTCTCGCCGCGCGTGAGCTTGCTGCTCGCTTCGAAATTGCGGATCAGCTCGGCGCAGACCGCCGCGTCGAGCGCGTTCTCGTAGACCTCGATGAAATCCGGACGATCCATGCTTCTCTCAGCCGGCAGCGGCTTCGCGATGGTAGCGCGTCGCACGCTCGACTTCGTTCTTCGAGCCGAGGAACACGGCGACGCGCTGATGCAGTTGTCCCGGCTGGATCTCGAGGATGCGCCGGTGCCCGTCGGTCGCCGCGCCGCCAGCCTGCTCGACGATGAACGCCATCGGATTCGCCTCGTACATGAGGCGCAGCTTGCCCGGCTTCGCGGGATCCTTCAGGTCGCGCGGATAGATGAAGACGCCGCCGCGCGTCAGGATGCGGTGCACGTCGGCGACCATCGATGCAACCCAGCGCATGTTGAAGTCGCGTCCGCGCGGACCGGCCTTTCCGGCGAGAAGCTCGTCGATGTATTTCCTCATCGGCGCTTCCCAGTGACGCATGTTCGACATGTTGATCGCGAACTCGCTGGTGTCCTCGGGTATCGTCATCTGCGATTCGGTCAGAGCGAAGCTGCCGAGCTCGCGGTCGAGCGTGAACGCGTGCACGCCGTCGCCGAGCGTCAGCACGAGCACGGTGCAGGATCCGTAGACCGCATAGCCTGCCGCGACCTGTTTCGTTCCGGGCTGGAGGAACGCCTTCTCGTCGGGCTCCCTGACGCCCGACGGGCACTTCAGCACCGAGAAGATCGTGCCGACCGAGATGTTGACGTCGATGTTCGACGAACCGTCGAGCGGATCGAACACGAGCAGGTATTCGCCCTTCGGATAGCGGTGCGGGATCGGGTGCGGATCGTCCATCTCCTCGGACGCGAGCGCGGCGAGGTGGCCGCCCCATTCGTTCGCCTCGAGCAGGATCTCGTTCGAGAGCACGTCGAGCTTCTTCTGCGCCTCGCCCTGCACGTTGGTCGAGCCCGCGCTGCCGAGCACGCCGCCGAGCGCGCCCTTGCCGACCGCGATCGAGATCGTCTTGCAGGCGCGCGCGACGACTTCGATCAGGAGGCGAAGGTCCGCGTTGATCTGGCCCTTGGCGCGCTGCTCCTCGAGCAGGAAGCGCGTCAGCGATACCGGTCTCGGGGCGGTCTTTGCGGCTTTCATCCGGCGGTTCCGGTGCGATCGGGTGCGCATTGTCGGCGCTCGACCGTCCGCGCGCCAGCCTCGCGCCGCTCGCGAGCCGTGGCGGAGCGTTGCTGACACGGCGCTGTCAGCAGATGGCCTCCATGATCTCGGCGTCCGAAGGAATCGTGTCGATTTGCGGCCTGCTGGTTCGACGTACCGAAAAGGGCGGCACGCCCGCCGCCCGCCGCAGCCCGAAGTGCCTGGAGAGACGCCATGCGCAACAACGTCTGTTTCTACGTGTTCGACGGCTTCGCCGACTGGGAAGCCGCGCTCGCGCTCTGCGAGATCCGACGCCCCGGCGATTTCCGCGTCCGGACGGTCGCGCAGGACCGCCGGCCGGTGCAATCGATGGGCGGCCTTGCCGTGTTGCCGGATCTCGCGCTCGACGAGATCGATCCCGCGCGCGTCACGCTGATGATCCTGCCGGGCGGCACGGCCTGGGAACGCGGCGAGATCGCCTCGGTCAGCGCGCTCGTACGGCGGCTTCATGCCGAAGGTGCGACCGTCGGCGCGCTCGCGGGCGGCGTGCTCGCGCTTGCGCATGCAGGCCTCCTCGACACGCGCCGCCACACCGGCAGCTACGCAGGCCACATCGAGACGTACGCGCCGGGCTACGCCGGCAGCGCGCGCTATGCCACCGATGCACTCGCGGTCGGCGACGATCGCGTCATCACCGCGAGCGGCGTCGGACACGTCGAGTTCGCGCGCGAGATCATCCGTGCGCTCGGCCTCTACGACGAGCGCGACCGCGACATCTGGTACCGCCTGTTCAAGCACGGCGAGCCGCCGCCGTGGCTGGTCCCGGACGAAGCGTCCATCGAGGCGCACGCATGAAGCGGATGCCGGTACGGCAGATTGTTCGCCTTTTCGCGCCACTCGCAGCGCGGACGGCGCTCGTCGAGGCGACGCCGATCGCGCGGCGCGACGCCGTCGGAAGACGCGGCCGCCGCATCGCGGCCCGCGTGGTCTTCGCGCGACCGCTGGCGCCGGGGCGCTGCGCGCTGTCCGCCTGAGGCGATGGACCGGAGGGGCCGGAAGCCATGTCGTCCCTGCCTTTGCCGTCCCGGCACCGGATTGCGATCATGGCGCGATGCGTCGCGCCGACCGGCTGTTCCTCATCATCCACGCGTTGCGCGGCCGCCGCACCGCGCTGCCGGCGCGCCGGCTTGCCGAGACGCTGTCGGTCTCGCTGCGCACGGTCTATCGCGACATCGTCGATCTGCAGCTTTCGGGCGTGCCGATCGAGGGCGAAGCCGGCATCGGCTACGTGCTGCGCAAGGGTGCGGATATCCCGCCGCTGATGTTCACGGCCGAGGAGCTCGAAGCGCTGGTCGTCGGTACGCGGTTCGTGCGCGCATTCGCCGGCGAGCGGCTGGCCGAGGGTGCGCAGGCGGCCTTGCTCAAGATCGAAGCCGTGCTGCCGCCCGAGCTTCGCCAGCGCGCGATGCGCTCGCGCATTTTCGCGCCGGCGCGCCGGTACGAAGGGAGGTCCGGCATGATCGACCGCCTGCACGAGGCGATCGCCGCGCATCGCGTGCTGAAGCTCGATTATCGCGACGAGGCGCAGCGGGGCAGCCTGCGCGAAGTCGAGCCGCTCTGCCTCGCGTTCTGGGGCGGCGCATGGACGCTCGGCGCGTGGTGCCGGCTGCGCACCGACTTCCGCAACTTCCGCCCGGACCGCATCGCCACGTTCGAGACGACCGGCGAGACGTTCGTCGAGACGCCCGAGCGCGGGCTCGCCGCCTATCTCGCCCGTGTCGGCGGCGACAGCGACGGAATCCTGTGACGGCCGCGTCGCTCGACGTGAACCCACGTCGCATCCCGACGCGACGCGTGCAGCGTCCCGGCGATGCGGTATCGTGCACGACCTTTCGCCTCCCCGACCGGGCACCGCCAGCGTGAAAACGAACGCGAACGCGCCAAGACGCGCCGCCCTGATCTTCATCTTCGTCACGGTGCTGATCGACATCCTGTCGTTCGGCATCATCATTCCGGTGCTGCCGCATCTCGTCGAGCAGCTCGCCGGCGGCGGCATCGCGAAAGCCGCGATGTGGGTCGGCGTGTTCGGCACGCTGTTCGCGGCGATCCAGTTCGCCTGCGCGCCGATCCAGGGCGCGCTGTCGGATCGCTTCGGGCGGCGGCCGGTCGTGCTGCTTTCGAATCTCGGCATCGGCGTCGACTTCCTGTTCATGGCGCTCGTCAACACGCTGCCGCTGCTCCTGATCGGACGCTGCATCTCCGGCATGACGGCAGCGAGCTTCACGACCGCGAATGCGTACATCGCCGACGTGACGCCGCCGGAAAAACGCGCGGCGAGCTTCGGCATGCTCGGCGCCGCGTTCGGCATCGGCTTCGTGATCGGCCCCGCGCTCGGCGGATTCCTCGGCGGCATCGACCTGCGCCTGCCGTTCTGGACGTCGGCGGCGCTTGCGCTCGCGAATTTCTGCTACGGCTTCTTCATCCTTCCGGAATCGCTGCCGCCCGGGCAGCGCAGCGCGAAATTCGACTGGAGCCATGCGAATCCGCTCGGCTCGCTGGTGCTCCTGAAGCGCTACCGGCAGGTACTCGGCCTTGCGGCCGTCGTGCTGCTCGTGAACCTCGCGCACTACGTGCTGCAGAGCGTGTTCGTGCTCTACGCGGATTATCGCTACGCGTGGGGTCCGCAGGCGGTCGGCTACACGCTCGCGCTCGTCGGCGTCTGCAACGCGTTCACTCAGGCCTGGCTGGTCGGCAAGCTCGTGCCGAGGATCGGCGAGCGGCGCACGCTGCTCGCGGGCCTCGTGTTCGGCGCCGCCGGTTTCGCGATCATGGCGCTCGCGAGCGTCCCCGAAGTGTTCCTGATCGGCATCCCGCTGCTCGCACTCTGGGGACTCGCGGGACCGGCGACGCAGGCGCTGATGACGCGCCAGGTCGATCCGCGCGAGCAGGGCCGCCTGCAAGGCGCGGTCGCAAGCCTTGCAAGCCTCGCCGGCATCTTCGGTCCGACGATCTTCACGCAGATCTTCGCGCTCTTCATCAGCGATCACGCCCCGGTGCATCTCCCGGGCGCGCCGTTTCTGCTCTCGTCGGCGTTGCTCGTCGGCGCGATGTTCCTCGCGTGGAACGTCACGCGCTCGCTGTCGCGGCGCTTTGCACAGGCGGGGACCGCTCCGGCGATCGTTCCCGCAGCGATGGCGGTCGGGGAAGCGATGCCCGTAGGCGAAGTGACGCCGCCGGCGAAGACATCCTGATTCCCCGCGCGCATTGCTCATGCGCCGTCATGCCTGCATGAGCAGCGGTGTTCGGCGGCACGCTCGTCACGAGCCGTATTTCACCGAACAGCCGTAAGGCTCCGAGGTCGGCACGCTGACCGGCTTTCCGGCTGCGAGCTCGGCGAGAGCCTGCCTTACGTACTGCGTTGCTTTCGGAATGTCCTCGACATCGGTGCTCGCGATCGAGTCGATGCCGCCCATGTAGCGCAGCACGCCGTCCTTGTCGATGACGAACATGTGCGGCGTGGTCTTCGCGTCGTAGGCGTGGCCGACCGTGCCGTCGGCATCGAGCAGATACGCTGCCTCGTTGCCGCCGACTTTCGCGACGTAGGCGCTCGCCGCCGCGGCATCGAGATGGCCCTGCTTGCCGGGCGCGCCCGAGTTGACCGTCAGCCAGACGATGCCCTCTTTCGCCGCCTCGGCCTGTTGCGCCTGCATGTTGCGCGCGCCGTAATGCTTGCGCACGAACGGACATTCCGGATTGTTCCACTCGAGCACGACGGTCCTGCCCTTGTAGGCCGAGAGCGATTGCGTCTTCCCGGATGCATCGGTCACCGAGAAATCCGGCGCGGCCTTGCCAATGACCGGCCGGGCGAAAACGGGCGCCGCGATGGTCAACGCGGCAGCGAACATCACGAAACGGAAGGTCATCGCATTCTCCATCGAAAGAACCTCATGGCGCGGCCTCGGCGAACGGAACCCGCACGCGCCAGCCGCGCAAGCCGGCGGTGGACGGCTGTGTCAGGACGAGATCGAACGTCTCGGGCGCCGTCGTGAAATATTCGCTCTTCGCGAACGCGACGACGAGCGCATCGCCTTCCCTGCTGATCGCGGGCGGCTTGTTGTCGACGAGCTTGCGCTCCTCGACGAACGCATCGAGTCCGTCGGCCTTGTCGGGAAGGCCGGGACCGCGCAGCGTCACGACGAGGCGATCACCTTCGGTCCGCGTAACGCTTTTCCATGCGTTCGCCTGCGGCACGGCGAGCCGCGCTCGTGAGAACTGCATCGTCCATCGCGGGTCGGGCTTCGGCGCGTCGGTCGCCGTCGCGACCGGAAGATCGAGCGTCAGCGTCTTCCTGCCGGGAATGCATTCCTCGCGGCAGACGAGCCATTTCGCATCGACCGAAAGATGCGCGGTAGAGCCCGGCTTCGCGTCGGCAGGCACGCTGAGCGCGATCGGCAGCACCGTTTCGTCGTCGTAACCGAAGTTGTAGAGACCGCCGACATCGAAGCGCTTCGGCAACGGCCATGCGACGTCGGCCGTCTTGAATCCGGCTGGCAACGTCCACGTCAGCGTCGTCGGCAGGCCCGAATCGCCGGGATTGATCCAGTACGTATGCCAGTGCGGCTCGTGGCGCAGCCGAAGGCCGAGCTGCTGCGATTGTCCTGGCGCGAGCGCGAGATGCTCGCTGATCAACTCGGCGCTGACGTGCTCGCCATCGGTTGCCGGCGGCGGTGCGGCCGCACGCGCGCCGATGGCGAGGCCCGCGAGCGCCATCGCAAGCGCTGGACGCAGGTTGCTAAATCCGGATTTCACGATCGCTTCCTCGCCGTCGTTGCGACTCGCCGTCGCCTTCCGTTGCGAACTTATCCGAACCGGAGTTAAGCCCGCCGTAACCGATGACCGACGTTCGCGTTCCGGCCTTTCAGCGGCGTCCGCGCGCCAGCGTCTGCTTCGTCTTCGCGAAATCGCCCCACGGATGACGGCGCATCGCCTTGACGCGCTTCAACGCCCCGGCGAGATCGAACGCGTTCGCGCCGCCGAGGCGAGCGAGCTCTTCCCAGCGCACCGGCATCGCGACCGGCGCGCCGGCACGGGCGCGCAGCGAGAAGCTCGCGACGCTCGTCGCGCCGCGCGCATTGCGCAGCCAGTCGATGAAGATGCGGCCTTCGCGCGCGGCCTTGCTCGCGTTGGCGAGATAGCGATCCGGCCGCGCGTCCGCCATTTCGTTCGCAATGCGTTCGCAGAATGCCTTCGCCTCCTCCCAAAGCGGTCCGCGCCGGATCGGAGCGACGACGTGCACGCCCTTTCCTCCCGTCAGTCGCGGAAAGCTTTCGAGCCCGTGCGCGCGGACGCGCGCGCGAACGTCCTTCGCTGCGGCGACGAGATCGCTCCAGCCGATGCCGGGCGCGGGATCGAGATCGAACACGAGCCGATCGGGCTTCTCGGGTTCGTCGATGCGCGAGCCCCACGGATGGAACTCGATCGTGTTCATCTGCACGAGCTCGAGCACGCCGCGCGGATCGCTGACGTGGAGATAGCGATCGCTGCCCTTCTTCTCCTTCAGCAGGATCGATCCGACGTGCGCGCCGAGCTTGTCCGCGTGATGCTTCTGGAAAAAACACGTCGCGCCGGCGCCGTCCGGGCAGCGGATGATCGAGAGCGGACGGTCTTCGAGCTCCGGCAGCAGCCAGTCCATGATCGCGGCGTAGTACGCGGCGACGTCGCCTTTCGTGATCGTCGTGTCCGGGAACACGACACGCTCGGGATGCGTGATGCGCACGTCGGCTGCGGGATGAACGGCTTCGCGGCGATCCGCAGATCGCTTCGCCGGTCGCTCCGCCTCGTGCTTCGCGGATTTCACCTGGGCCTTCATCGATCTCTGCATCGGATCTCTCCGCCTTGCCGCGAACCGCGCGAACGGCGATTCTAGGCCTGCGTGGCTGCACGAGCCGTGCACGCTGTTCCGGGAACCATCGCGTTTCCGGCGAGGTCGTCTGTGGGATGGCATCGACGATGCGCGAACGAAACGCGGCGCGACGCGGAAACCTGTCCTGGGCCGCCGGGCTCGCCGGCGCGATCGCGCTGGCCATTGCGATCGGCCTCGGCGTCTACCTCGCGCGAAGGGCCCCGCCGCCGACCAGCGCGCCTCCCGGCCAGATCGGAACCCCGCCCGCCGCGACGCCGGCGCCCGCTGCGCCTTCGATCGCGCATCCGATCGAGCAGGCCGCCGGCGCAAGCGGAAGCGCGGCGCCGGTGCTGCCGCCGCTCGACGCAAGCGATGCGGCCGTGCTCGAGGCCCTGAAGGGATTCGCGGGCCTGCCCGGCTTTGGCGCGCTGCTGAATCCCGAGCACGTGATCCAGCGCGTCGTCGCGACGATCGACAGTCTCCCGCGCCAGAGGCTTTCGCCGGACGCGCTGCCGATCCGGGGCGCGAGCGGCGCGTTCATCGCCAGCGACGAGGACGGCCGGACCGAGATCGACCCGCGCAACTACGAGCGTTACGAGCCGTACGCGCAGATCGCCGACGCGATCGATGCGAAGGCGCTCGTCGCGTGGTACGCGCGCTTCTATCCGCTGTTCCAGGAAGCGTACCGCGCGCAGGGTTATCCCGACGGCTATTTCAACGATCGGCTCGTGTTCGTCATCGATCATCTGCTCGAGACGCCGGATCTGCGCGGGCCCGTCGCGCTCGCGCGGCCGGGCGTGCTGTACGAGTTCGCCGATCCCGGGCTCGAGAAGCGGTCCGCCGGTCAGAAGCTCCTTTTGCGAAGCGGGCCCGAGAACGAGCGTGCGATCAAGTCGAAGCTGCGCGCGATCCGCGCGGCGCTGACCCAGCAGGAAACTCCGCCCGCCGATACGGCAACGGACGCAGCGCCCGCCCCGCCGCCCGAAGCGACGACGACGCAGCGCTAGCGACCGCGCTCGCCGCGCGTGCGTGCGCTGCAAGACACCCCTTTTGGCACTGCCCGCCGATCCCCATGTCGGAAGACGATGAGCCCGCGTCGAACGCGACGCTCCGGCGAGGATGAAAGATGTTCACGTTCCTGCTCTGGGTGCTGCTGCTCGTGTTCTGCTGGCCGCTCGCGCTGCTCGCGCTCGTGCTGTATCCGGTCGTGTGGCTCTTGTTGCTGCCGTTCCGGCTTGTCGGCGTCGCTGTCGAGGGCGTGTTCGAGCTGCTGAAGGCGATCATCTTCCTGCCCGCGCGTCTGCTCGGCGGCGGACCGGCGCGCAGCCGCGCCTGATCGCGTCGGCTCGCTTTCGCAATCTCTTGCGAGAGCGCGAGCCTTTTCCGACGCGACCGTCAACTCGCGAAGGTCGCGGCTGCCGCGGCTCCTGCGCAAGAGCAGGACGAGACTCGCGATCAGCCCGCTTTGCCGAAGCGTCCAGCCGCGATCAGCGCCTCGACCTCGGCGTCGGTGAAAAGACGCGAGCGCGTCAGGAACCTGACGCCTTCGCCGTTCTCGAGCGAGAACATGCCGCCGCGTCCTTCGACGACGTCGATGACGAGCTGCGTGTGCTTCCAGTATTCGAACTGCGGCGCCGAGATGTAGAACGGCGCCTCGGCGATTTCGCCGAGCCGCACGTCGCGATCGCCGACGATGAAGTCGTCCTGCGGATAGCACATCGGCGACGAACCGTCGCAGCAGCCGCCGGACTGATGGAACAGCACCGGGCCGTGCTTCGCGCGCAGCCTCCCGACGAGGTCGATGGCGGCGGGTGTCGCGATGACTTGATCGACGTGCATTGCGTGACGCTCAACTTGCCGTTTGTTCCCGAGTCCGCTGCCATTTCCCCTCTCCCGCAAGCGGGAGAGGGCAAACCATTCCGCGCAAGTCCGCTGCTCGCGTCAGAAGAACCCGAGCGCCTTGGGCGAATAGCTGACGAGCATGTTCTTCGTCTGCTGGTAGTGATCGAGCATCATGCGATGCGTCTCGCGGCCGATGCCCGACTGCTTGTAACCGCCGAATGCCGCATGCGCGGGATACGCGTGGTAGCAGTTCGTCCAGACGCGGCCCGCCTGGATCTCGCGGCCGAAGCGATAACAGCGGTTGACGTCGCGGCTCCAGACGCCGGAACCGAGGCCGTACAGCGTGTCGTTCGCGATCTCGAGCGCCTCGTCGTCGTCCTTGAATGTCGTGACCGAGACGACCGGGCCGAAGATTTCTTCCTGGAACACGCGCATCTTGTTGTTGCCGCGGAACGCGGTCGGCTT
>DASZYR010000032.1:0-8969 GCA_035545255.1 Rhodanobacteraceae bacterium | reverse complement strand
GAAGAGAGCCTCGTCGCGCTGCCCGGCATCGGACCATGGACCGCGCACTACGTCGCGATGCGGGCGCTGGGTCAGCCGGACGCGTTTCCCGCCGCCGATCTGATCCTGCGCCGCGCGGCCGGCCGCGGCGAAACGCTCTCGACGCGCGCGGTCGAGGCGATCAGCGAAGCCTGGCGCCCGTGGCGGGCTTACGCGGTCATGCTGCTGTGGAGAAGCTATGGATGAGCGCGCAGATCGCGGCGCATGAACAGAGGGCGGGCTCCAGCCCACCAACGAAAATCGCCGAACGACGACGGTGGGCTGAAGCCCGCCCTATGAATGCCGGAAAGATCATGCGGGACACATCGATAGCGACGAAGAAGAACGAACGCGCCCTCGCGACGTCGAACGACGACATCGCCTACGACTTCTTCGATACGCCGATCGGTCCGCTCGTCGTCGTTTCCGTCGACGGAGCGATCGCGCATCTGCTGCTGCCGAAAAGCGGCAAGCCCGCGCACGTCGCGCCGGAATGGCATCGCGCGCCGGCGAAGCTGCGCGACGCGCGCGCACAACTCGCGGCGTATTTCGCCGGCAAGCTGCTCGCGTTCGATCTCGATCTCGCGCCACGCGGTACCGACTTCCAGCGCCGCGTCTGGAGCGAGCTCTGCCGGATTCCATACGGCGACACGACGAGCTACATCGAGCTTGCGCGAAGGATCGGCAATCCGAACGCGATGCGCGCTGTCGGCGCCGCGAACGGCGCGAATCCGATCGCGATCATCGTGCCGTGCCATCGCGTGATCGGTCACGACGGAAAGCTCGTCGGCTTCGGCGGCGGCCTGCCGGCGAAGCGGTGGCTGCTCGATCACGAGCGTCGTCACGCGCCAGCGCCGTTGCTCGAGCTCAGACCCTGATCCGACAGAACGGAAATTCAATAGCGTCGGCTTCAGCCCACCGAGGATTCGTCGATCGCATCCATCCCGGTGGGCTGAAGCCCACCCTATGCGTATCGGAATTCAACAGCCGTGCATGCGATCGAGAATGTCCGCTTCCTGCCGCTTGAGCTCCGGCGTCGTGTCGCTGAAGGCTTTCGTCAGCTTGTATCGCACGTCATCGAGCGACTTGCGCAGGTAAGCGCAGGCTTCGCCCCGCGACGCGCGATGGCATTCGTCGTCGATCCATGTGCTCGTGCCGCCGAACGGCACGCTCGCCGCGGGCTGATGCGGGATCGTGCGCAGGCCCGGCGCGGAAACGCCGATGCCGTTCGGCCCTCCGTACGCATCGGCGAGCGGGCGGCCGGGCACGCCGAGCACGCCGAGAGGAACGAGCGCGCTGCCGCCCTGTCCGGTATCGCTCATGTAGCGGCTGCCGTCGTAGCGTGTGCAAAGGTAGAACGACGGCGGCGGATGCAATGGCCGGGAAGCAGCAGGCGCGGCCTGCGCGACCGGTCCGGACGGCGGCGAGTCCCCGGAATTCGCATCGGCCGGCGCCGCGTGGGGCGGCGGCGGATCGTCGGGCAACGCGATCGTCTGCTGTCGCGATCCGCTGCGGCAGGGCTGATCCTGGAAGCTGATCGCGCCACGCACATCGACGCACTTGTACGCGGTCGCCGCGTGCAGCGCATTCGCGGCGGTCGGCGCGAGCACGACGAACAGCAAGGCGCGGGCGCGGCACATGCGAGGATCTTACCGCCCGCCGCGGCAGCTGCGCTGCGACGGTTCTTTACATCTGCGTTCGCCCCGGGCATAGGCGGGCCAGGCGATCGGCCGTTACGATGAACAACTCACCACAGGGAACCCCGATGTCCGCGACGCTGCTCGTCGATCTCGCCAGCGACACGAAGACACGGCCGACGGCCGCCATGCGCGCCGCGATGGCCGCCGCCGCCGTGGGCGACGAGCGCGCGAACGAGGACCCGACGGTCAACCGCCTCGTCGAGCGCTGCGCGGCGCTGCTCGGCAAGGAGGCCGCCGTCTTCCTGCCGTCCGGCACGATGGCGAACGAGATCGCGCTTGCCGTGCACTGCCGCCCGGGAGAAGAGGTGCTCTGCGACGCGACCTCGCACATCATCGGCTTCGAGGGCGGCGGACCGGCGGCGCTTGCCGGCGTGATGATCCAGCCGCTCGCCGGGACGCGCGGCATCTTCGACGCCGATCGGCTTCGCGCCGCGCTCCGCCCCGAAACGCCGTATGCGCCGCGGCAGCGGCTCGTCGAGGTCGAGCAGACCGCGAATCTCGGCGGCGGCGCGATCTGGCCGCTCGCGACGCTCGATGCGGTGGCCCGCGTCGCGCACGAAGCGAAGCTCGCGACGCACATGGACGGCGCGCGCCTCTTCAATGCGTGCGCCGCGACGCACATCGACGCGAACGTCTACGCGCGCGGCTTCGATTCGGTCTGGATCGATTTCTCGAAGGGACTCGGCGCACCCGGCGGCGCGGTCCTTGCCGGCACGCGCGCATTCTGCGACGAGGCGTTCCGCCTGAAGCTCCGCTGGGGCGGGGCGATGCGCCAGAGCGGCATCGTCGCTGCCGCGTGCGAATACGCGCTCGATCATCACGTCGATCGGCTCGCCGAGGATCACGCGAACGCGCGGCGTCTCGCGACGGGCATCGCCGGCGTTGCCGGCATCGCGATCGATCCTGTCGAGGTCGAGACCAATCTCGTCTATTTCGACGTCGCCGCGAGCGGGCTTTCCGCCGCGACGTTTGCCGAAATGTTGCTCGCGGAGGGCGTGCGCGTGACGCCGATGGGCGTATCGCGCGTGCGCGCGGTGACGCACCTCGATGTCGACGAGGCGATGGTCGATCGCGCGATCGCCGCGATCGGCCGCGTCGCGCGGCGCGCGGCCTGACGCGGCGGGATCGCGTGCGGCGGCTTCCATTCCGGACGGCTCGCGCTACCATCGCCGAAGGGGCATCGCGCGTGCTGAGAGCGATCGTCATCGCGGGCTGGTCGATCATCGCCTTCGTCGCGCTTGCGGCCGCGCCGGCGCGCGCCGAAGGCGTGCCGCTGATCGTCGAACGGCTCGATGGCGCCGCTTCGCCGGCGCCCGCGGATGTCGTCGCAGGGACATTCGATGCGGACTTCAAGGCGCAGGACTACGCCGCGCTGATTCCGTCGCGCGAGCGCGCGGTGTGGTATCGCATCCGGCTCGCCGCCGACTGGAGCGATCCGCGTCCGCCGACACTGGCGGTGTTCGACCCGGTGGGACTTCGCGTCGAGATCTACGCGCCGCCGCGCTATGTCGGCCGGCCGCGCAGCATCTACAGCGACGATGGCGATCCCGGCTACACGCGACACGCGATCGTCGCGGTGCTGCCGCCGATGCTCGCCGCGAGCACGCCGGTCTACCTGCACGTCGAGCCCGAGCGCGCGATTCCGCGCCGCGTCGAGGTGCGCGACGTGTCCGACTATCGCGCCGCCGATCTTTCCCGCGCGCGGCTCGACGTGCTGTTCCCGGCGATCCAGCTCGCCACGCTGCTGGTGATGGCGGCATTCTTCGTCGCGCTGCGCGAGCGCATGTACGCGTACTTCGTCGGCTACGTGCTGTTCCTCGTCATCTACGAGCTCTACATCTTCGGCATCGGTTACGAATTGCCGGTCATGAAGTGGCTCGCGCCGATGGCGCAGCGGCCGGCGTGGAGCGCGGCGCTGCTCGCGATCGCGCTCAACATCGCGTTCTCGCGGCTGTTCCTCGAGCTCTCGCGCTGGGCGCCGCGGATCGATCGCGTGCTCGGCGTGTCGGCGTGGATATTCACGGCGCTCGCCGTCTGCGCCGTGATGCCGGTCGTCTCGCGCGGCTGGTGGATCGAGGACGCGCTGTCGATCCTCGTGCTGCTCGCGATCCCGGTGCTGATCACGGCGGCCGTGCTGGTCTGGCAGCAGGGCGGGCGGCGCGGCGGAATCTTCCTCGGAGCCTGGATCCCGGCGCTGCTGCTCGTGATCGCGCGCGTCCTGCAGTTGCGCATGCAGTGGCCGCTGCCGCTCTGGCTCGAGTTCGGCCTGCCCGCCGCGCTTGCGTACTCGAACCTCGTGCTCGCGTTCGTGCTCGCGGGGCAGACGGTCTCGCTCCGCTTCGAGCGCGACGTCGCGCACAAGCTCGCCGAGCACGATCCCCTGACCGGCGTCCTCAACCGCCGCGCGATCCTCGCTCGCCTGCGCGCGGAGTTCGCGAAGGCGCGCCAGACCGACGAGCCGCTGTCGCTCCTGTTCCTCGATCTCGATCATTTCAAGCACGTCAACGACAGTTACGGCCATCGCGCGGGCGATCAGTGTCTGCGCGGCGTCATCGAGCCGATCGCCGGCGAGCTGCGTCAGGGCGACGCGCTCGGCCGCTACGGCGGCGAGGAATTCCTGATCCTGCTGCCGGGCGCCGGTCCGGCCGACGCCGAAGTCGTCGCCGAGCGCATCCGGCGCCGAGTCGAGGACATGCCGATGCTCGTGTCCGGCGTTCGCATCGGGCTCACCGTCAGCCTCGGCGTCGCCGCGCTCGACGAAGACGTCGCCGTCCCGGACGACCTGATCGAACGTGCCGACTCCGCGTTGTATCGTTCGAAGTCGGGTGGCCGCAATCTCGTCAGCACGCACGAGCGCGCGGCCGTCGCGCTCGACGACGGAGCCTAGCGCCGATTCGGCGTCAGCGGCGCCGCTCCGCCGCGCTCGGCAGCGTTGCGAGCCGCCGGTATTCGGGCGACGCGAAGCGCTCCGGATGCGAGAGCCGGTCTTCGGCCATCGGCGTCGCATCGCGGCCCCAGAACAGCTCGCTGCCGATGCGCAAGGTCGGCACGCCGAATACGCCGTCCGCGATCGCGGTTTCCGTGTTTGCGCGGAGCGCTGCCTTGACGTCGTTGTGCGCGACGGCGGCCGCGGGATCTTCGATGCCGAGCGAACGCGCGACTTCCGACAGCGCCGCGATGTCGTCACCCGCGCAGCCGTGCTTCCAGATGTGATCGAAGATCGCGGCGACCGCTTCCCAGCTCGTGCCGGCGGCGATCGCGAGCCGCAGGGCCGCGATCGGATTGAACGGATGCGCCGGCGGAAAGCGGAACGGAATCCCGGCGTGCTCGGCCGTCCATTGCACGAAACGGTACGTGAATTCGCGCTTGCCCGCGATCTCGGCGGGGCCGAGCTGGCCGCGATGTTTCAGCACGGCGCCGAGCAGGATCGGCACGGGCGTGATGGCGATCCGCGCGCGCAGCGAGCGGATCGCCGGCAGCTGCAGATACGCGAACGGCGAGATGAAATCGAAATACCATTCGGCTTGCATGTTCGCTCGTGTGCATTCGTCGTCGGTGGACCGAGGTCCGCCCCATGCGGCTCTATTCTTCGTCATTCCCGCGAAAGCGGGAATCCATTGTGTTTCCGGTGCCAATAGGCATTCCCGCTTTTGCGGGAATGACGGCAGGAAGACAGACGGGCCTCGACCCACCGCTCGCCGCGATACATTCCGCCGTCAATGCAACGTCTTGTAAATCTCCGGCGCAAACGCATCGACCGCGACGACTTCGTCGCGCGCATCGCGTGCATCGTTGAGGAGGTCGTATTCGGCCTTCGAGATCACGCCGGCCGCGAGGCCTAGGTCGTCGAGCATGTAGCCCGGCGCGCGATCGAGCTTGCCGGCGCGCACCGCGTCGCGGAGCTTCGTCTCGACCGGAATCGCGCGCACCGCCTTGTCGAGCGCGGCTTCGAGCGCGCCGAGGCCCGGCTCGCCCGGAGGGGGTACGAACACGTCCGAGGTCAGCGTGTGCCGTGCTTCGCGATCTTCGAGGATCGAGCGCGCCACTTCGCTGCCGAGACGGTCCGACGGCGGCCGGAAGCGCGCGCCGAGCGGGAAGATCGCGAGCTTCATCGGCACCGCGATCCAGCGCACCGGAAGATTGTCGAGCACGCCGACCAGCGCTTCCTGCACGCGATGGAGACACAGCTCGACGCTCCAGCGGCAGAGCGCGAAGTTCGATGCGGTCTTCGGCTCGTCGTGATAGCGCTTCAACGCCGCGCTCGCGAGATAGAGGTACGCGAGCGCGTCGGCGAGACGTCCCGAAAGCTTCTCGCGACGCTTCAGCGATCCGCCGAGCGTGCCCATCGCGACGTCCGAGGTGATCGAGTACGCCGCCGAGAAGCGCGAGAGATGCTGGTAGCAGCGCTTCGTATCCTGCACGTGCGGCGTGCCGGCGATGCGCGAGCCGGTCCATGCCAGGAGCTTCGTGCGCGTCGCGCGCGTGATGAACAGGTTGACGTGCCCGAAGATCGCCTTGTCGAACGCGGCGAGATCGTTCGCGGCGACGGCTTGAATCTCCTTCTGCACGAAAGGATGGCAGCGGATCGCGCCTTGTCCGTAGATGATCATCGAGCGCGTCAGGATGTTCGCGCCCTCGACCGTGATGCCGATCGGCACCGCGTCCCAGGCGCGCGCGAGCGTGTTGCGCGGGCCGCGCTGGATCGCGCTGCCGGCGCGGATGTCCATCGCATCGGAGACGACCTGTCGCATCGCTTCGGTGAGATACGCCTTGCAGATGTTGCCGGGCACGGCGGGTTTCTCGCCGGCGTCGAGCGCGCCGCAGGTCAGCGTGCGCGTCGCGCTCATGAGATAGGTCAGGCCCGCGATGCGCGAAAGCGGTTCCTCGATGCCTTCGAAGCGGCCGATCGGCGTGTCGAACTGCTCGCGCACGGTTGCGTACGCGCCGCAGATGCGCGTCGCCATCTGCGCGGCACCGACGCTGAGCGCCGGCAGCGAGATCGATCGTCCGGCCGCGAGCGACTCCATCAGCATTCGCCAGCCCTTGCCGATGCCCTCGCGCCCGCCGATGACGACGTCGTCGAGCGGCGCGAAGACGTCGGTGCCGACGATGGGTCCGTTCTGGAACGGCACGCCCATCGGATCGTGGCGAAGTCCGATCTCGATGCCGGGCGTCGAGCGCGGGATCAATGCGCACGTGATGCCGCGATCTTCCTCGGCACCGAGGACATGATCGGGATCCTTCAAGCGGAACGCGAGGCCGATCAGCGTCGCGACCGGCGCGAGCGTGATGTAGCGCTTCTTCCAGTTGAAGCGAAGGCCGATCACCTCGACGCCGTCGATCGTGCGCTTCTCGACGATGCCTTCGGATTGCGTCGCGGCGGCGTCGGAGCCCGCTTCGGGGCCGGTCAGCGCGAAGCAGGGGATCTCCTCGCCGGTCGCGAGCCGCGGCAGATATTTCTTCTTCTGCTCGTCGGTGCCGTAATGGATCAGCAGTTCGCCCGGGCCGAGCGAGTTCGGCACCATCACGGTGACGGCTGCGGTGATCGATCGGCTCGAAAGCCGCGTCACGACGCGCGAATGCGCGAGCGCGCCGAAGCCAAGGCCGCCGTGCTCCTTCGGGATGATCATGCCGAAGAAGCGCTCGCGCTTGATGAAATCCCAGATCTCGGGCGGAAGGTCGCGCTGCTGATAGACGTCCCAGTCGCTCAGGCGTCGGCACAGCTCTTCGGTCGGGCCTTCGAGGAAGGCGCGTTCTTCTTCCGTCAATGCGCGCGGCGCGAAATCGAGCAGCTTCTGCCAGTCCGGCATGCCGCCGAAGAGATCGCCGTCCCACCAGACCGTGCCGGCTTCGAGCGCGATGCGCTCGGTCTCGCCGAGCCGCGGCAGCACGTTCGCGAAGGCCGGCATCACGAAGCGCGACACGAGATGGCGCCGGACCTGCGGCACGCCGAACACGACAGCGAGCGCAATCAGCACGACCGTCGTGATCTCGAAGAGGAGCGGCGATTCGACGCCGACGACGCGCCAGCCGATCAGCCAGATGCCGGCGGCAACGACCCATGCGAGAAAACCGAGCCCGCGGAACGCGAGCGCCGAGAAGGCGACGAGAGCGAGCACGAACGTGATGAGCATGAGACCACCTCGCTTCGGACCCAGACATTATGCGCCGCGTGCCGCGATCATTCGCAAATCCATGAATTCCTCGTAGGAGCGGCTTCAGCCGCGATCTTTCCTCATGCGTCGACGCGGCACACCGATAGCCGCGAACCGAACGGAAAAGATCGCGGCTTAAGCCGCTCCTACTTGCCAGGCGGTGGAGTTGGCGCATTAATGCGGACATGAAGGACAAGCGCGAGATCGTCGACAACTGGCTGCCGCGCTACACCGGCGCTCCGCTCGATGCGCTCGGCTCGCATGTGCTGCTGACGAATTTCGGCCACTACGTCGAGCTCTTCGCGGAGTGGAACTCGGTGCCCGTGCTCGGCCGCGACCGGCCGATGCCGAACGCGACCGCCGACGGCATCACGATGGTCAACTTCGGCATGGGCAGCCCGAACGCGGCGACGGTCATGGATCTTCTCTCCGCCGTCGCGCCGAAGGCCGTGCTGTTCCTCGGCAAGTGCGGCGGGCTCAAGAAGAAGAACCAGCTCGGCAATCTCGTGCTGCCGATCGCGGCGATCCGCGGCGAGGGCACGTCGAACGATTACCTGCTGCCCGAAGTGCCGGCGCTGCCGGCGTTCCAGCTGCAGCGCGCGGTCTCGACGATGATCCGCGACCTCGGCCACGACTACTGGACCGGCACGGTCTACACGACGAACCGCCGCGTCTGGGAGCACGATCTTTCGTTCAAGGAATACCTTCGCAAGACGCGCTCGATGGCGATCGACATGGAGACCGCGACGATCTTCGCGGCCGGATTCGCCAACCACATCCCGACCGGCGCGCTGCTGCTCGTCTCGGATCAGCCGATGATCCCCGAGGGCGTCAAGACCGAGCAGAGCGACCGCACGATCACGGCGAATTTCGTCGAAGCGCACATCAAGATCGGCGTCGAGGCGCTGAAGCTCGTGCGGCGCCATGGACGCAGCGTGAAGCACCTGCGTTTCGAGGACGATCTCGAGGGCGATTGAGCGCGTGACGATGCCTGTCCATGTCCGGGCAGGTTGCCGAATCCCGTATGAGAAGGCCGCCATCGCATTGGCCGACTACGGGGGATTCCATGCAATTCGATCGCTCGATCTTCGTTTTT
>DASZYR010000031.1:0-4858 GCA_035545255.1 Rhodanobacteraceae bacterium | reverse complement strand
AAGCGGGGACCCAGCGTCTTCCGTTTGCACGGTAAGAAGCAAAGTCGCTGGGTCCCCGCTTTCGCGGGGACGACGATGTTGGTTGTCGCAATCGCCTGCGAAGCTTTAGCGCCGGACGCGGTATCGAAGTTTCCATCATCGGTCTCCCAAGGCGCCCTCGTCATCGGCGAAGTCCCCGCCGGCGCCGAAGTCCGCTACGGCGATCGCGATCTCGCCGTGACCCGCGACCACCACGTCGTCTTCGGCGTCGGCCGCGACGAGAAGGGCCCCGTCTTCGTCGACGTGCGCGAGCCGGGCGGCGCGCGCGAGCGCATCGAGATCGCCGTGACCCCGCGCGACTGGCCTGTCGAGCGCATCGAAGGCGTGCCTCCGGCAACCGTCGAACCACCGCCCGAGATCGCCGCGCGCATCAAGCGCGAGCAGGCCCGCGTCGTCGCCGTGCGCAGCCGCAACGACGCGCGCGACGATTTCCTCGCGACGTTCATCTGGCCCGTCGAAGGCCGCATCAGCGGGCGCTTCGGCAACCAGCGCGTCTACGTCGTCGACGGCAAGGACGTGCCGAAGGCGCCGCATTCGGGCATGGACATCGCGGTGCCGCAGGGAACGCCGGTCAAGGCGCCGGCCGCCGGCATCGTCACGTTCGCCGATCCCGACCTCTATCTCACCGGCGGCACGATCGTCATCGACCACGGCCGCGGCGTCAGCTCGAATTTCCTGCACCTCTCGCGCATCGACGTGAAGGTCGGCCAGCGCGTCGAGCAGGGCGACGTCGTCGGCGCCGTCGGCATGACCGGCCGCGCGACCGGCCCGCATCTGCACTGGGGCATGAACTGGTTCAACGTGCGGCTCGACCCGCTGCTCGTGGTCGATTCGCCGACCGCGCACTGATTACTGTCCGCTTCGAACGCGCGATTCGTAATCCAGGATGCGGGCGCCGGGCGCGGCGCGAATCCCCACGCGTTGAAAGCTCGACGCTGCGTCCTGTGCCCGCACCATGCACCGGCTAGTCGGCATCGGCAGCGCCGAATCCGCCGGCGACGCCTTTCGTGGCGACCGCGACCGCATCGTGCGGATGCAGGCTCTCGTGATGCACCGCGCGCACGCGGAAATCGGCGATGCGCTCGTCGGCGTCGAGCGCGTTGCGGATGCGGCGCGCGGCGTCTTCGCAGAACATCAGGTTCTGCCCGTTCGCGAGCGCGAACGCCTGCTCGTCCTCGCGCTTGACGGCGGTCTGCACCGGCGTCGCCAGCGCGTGCTCGACGCGATCGATCAGCTCGACGATCGGGAAATCGAAGCCCGGCGCCAGCCGGACGCGAACCTCGGCCGTGCTGCGCTGGCTGTGCGGCGTCGCGACGATGCCGTTTTCGCTGCCGAGCCATTCGAGCGCGTCGTCGCGGTCGATCGATGCGCGATCGCCGAAGTCCGCCGCGAAGCGATCCTGGATCAGCTGGCGCGCGAGCGCCGCCGACGCGGGACATGTGCTCGAATATTGCACCGCGACGCGAAGCTCGGCGACGAAGCGCTCGCCCGAGAGCCATGCACCGATCTCGACCGGATAGGCGCGCCACCCGCTGTGCGCGCTCGCGAGCGCCGGCCGGCGCACCAGATGATCGAAGCGGATGTGCACTTCGGCGCTCGCGGAAAGACCCGTGTGCGAATCGAGGAAATCGCGCAGCAGGCGGCGCAGCGCGGCCGGAGTCACCGGCTCGGCCGAGAGATGGCGATCGAGCTCGAGGTAGAGCCGCGACATGTGGATGCCGCGCGCGCCGGGATCGTCGAGCGAAACGAAAGCCCCGACGCGAGCGCTGACGCGCTGCGCGATGCCGTCATCCTGCGCGATCAGCACCGGCATCTCGATCGCATCCATACCGACGCGCGAGAGGCGTCCGGCCAGCGCCGGCGCATCGGTCGCGACATCGGGCATCGCACGTCGGAGGGGATCGCGTCTGGACATCTTCGGTTCTCGATCGGCGGCGCGTCCGGGTCGTGCTCGACAGACGCCTTCCTCATCTGTGGTCGCGCAGCCGCGGCTCAATAGCCTAACAGGCGGGACGCGGCCGGTCCGCCCCGTTCACGTGCGCGAGCGCCGCGCCGCGCGCCAGGCCGCCCAGGTCGTCGGCAACGAAAGACGCGCCAGCAGATCGCGAAGCGTATCGAGCGGCGCAGCCGACGCGGCTGCGCGCGCGGCGCGGATCGCGTTCACGCCGGCCATCGCGCCGCGCAACGACCCAATCGGCTGCTCGCGCGTCGTGCTCGACCGAAGCCGTTCGGAAAGCGTCGTCAACCATTCGCTCAACGCCGCCTCGCGCGGCGCGGATGCGCTCGCGAGATCGCCGCGCGCAAGACGATGCCGCGCCAGCAGATCGAGCGGCAGCGGCAGCTTGCCGTCGCGCAGAACGTCCACGAGGGCCGCCGTGTCGCGCAGGGCGCGCGTCGCGGAAAGCGTCGCCGCGGCCGCACGCGCATCGGCGCCGAACAGCGCCGCGTCGATCGTCGCCAGCGGCGAATACAGTCGGTCATAGCCTTCGAACAGCGCCGCCGCGTCCGCGGCCGGCTCCGGATCGCGCTGCGCGAGCGCGCCGACGACGACGTCGTGCCACGCGAGCGGCGGAACCGGTGCCGATGCGAGCCGTTCCGCCAGCGCCTGCGTCAGCGGGTGGCGCGCCTCGCCGCGTGCGGCGCGCGCGAATTCCTCGGCCCACCACTGAAGCTTCACGGCGGCCGGCTGTGCTTCGCGAATGCCGAACGCCGCGTGTTCGATCTCGCAGACGAGACACGCGAATGCGCTCGCCGCCGCGCGATCGGGACCGCGCGCGAACGCGAGCGCGAGGCCGAATTCGGGATGCGCCGCAGACCATTTGGCCTCGAAGCTCGCGACCTCGGCGGACGCTTCTCCGCTCACGCGAATCCGAGCGCGCGGGGCAGCGCGGACGGCGCGTCGACGACGCGATCCGCTCCCCAGGCGTGCGGATCGCCGCCGTCGAGATAGCCCCACGCCGCCGCGACAGTCAGCGCGCCGGCGGCGCGTCCCGCCTGCACGTCGCGAAGATCGTCGCCGACGAACGCCGTCGCGAACGCCTCGACGCCGGCGAGCTCGCAGGCGCGCAGCACCGGCGCGGGATCGGGCTTGCGCACTGCAAGGCAATCGCCCGTGACGACAGCGGCGCAGCGCGTGTGCAGTCCCATCAGTTCGAGCAAGGGGCGCGTCAGCCAGCCGGGTTTGTTCGTGACGATGCCCCAGGCGACGCCTTGCGACTCGAACCCTTCGAGCACCTCGCCCATTCCGTCGTAGAGGCGCGTGTGCACCGCCATGTTCGCCGAATAGATGTCGAGAAAGCGCGGCAGGAACTGATCGATCATCGTCTCGTCGGCGCCCGGCAATCCGCGACGGAGCATCGCGCGTCCGCCGGCCGAGACGACCTCCCGCACACGCTCGGCATCGGGCGGCGGCGCACCGAGCTCGCGGCACAGCGCCTCGACGGCGATGACGAGGTCGGGCGCGGAATCGACGAGCGTGCCGTCGAGATCGAACAGCACGGCGCGCGGCGGATGAAAAGCGCTCATGCCGGCTTCTTCGCGCTGGCGAGATAGTTGACGGCGACGTTCGAAGTCAGCCATGCCTTCCGCGAAAACGGGTTGTACGCGATGCCGGAAACATCATCGAGCGCGAGTCCCGACGCGCGAAGCTCGGCTGCGATCTCGCTCGGCTTGAGGAACTGCTCGTAGTGATGCGTGCCGCGCGGCAGGAGCCGCAACACATGCTCGGCGCCGAGGATCGCCGCGCCGAACGCGAGCGGCGTGCGGTTCAGCGTCGACAGGAAGAAACTCCCGCCCGGCTTCAGCAGCGCCGCGCAGGCGCGGATCACGCTGCCGGGATCGGGCACGTGCTCCAGCATCTCCATGCACGCGACCACGTCGAACGCGCCCGGCATCTCCGCGGCGAGCGCTTCGACGCTCGTCTCGCGATAGTCGACCGCAAGCCCGCTCTCGTGGAGATGCAGGCGCGCGACATCGAGCACGGCGGGCGCGAGATCGATCGCGGTGACGTTCGCACCCGCCCGCGCGAGCGATTCGCTGAGGATGCCGCCGCCGCAACCGACGTCCAGCGCGCGCGTGCCCTTGAGGTTCACGCGATCGGCGATGTAGCCGAGCCGCACGGGATTGAGATCGTGCAGCGGACGCGATTCGCCTTCGGGATCCCACCAGCGCGCGGCGAGACGGTCGAATTTCGCGGTTTCGGCGGGATGGACGTTCGTGCTCATGGCATCAGGATAGCGCGGCGCATGCGGTGGGAGGATTCCGGCGATTCGAGTCGCGGTTCACGCGGCTTCCGCGCCGCGAAGATGCGCGAGCGGCGTCGGCTGATACGGATCGACGTCGCTATCCTTCGGCCAGGCGCTCGCGCCAGCGGCGCGCCGTCGCCCGGATCTCGTCAAGATCGAGATCCGCGAGCACTCCTTCGCGCAGCTTGCGCGCACCGGCGATCCAGACGTCGCTGACCTGATGGCGGCCTGTCGCATAGACGAGCTGCGAGACCACGCTGTACATCGGCTCGGTTTCGATCGCGTCGAGGCGCACGGCGACGAGATCGGCTTCCTTCCCGCGCTCGATCGAGCCGATGCGGTCTTCCCAGCCCAGCGCTTTCGCGCCGCCGAGCGTCGCGGCGCGGAGCGCGCTCGCGGCATCGAACGCGCTCGCGTCGTTCGCGACGGCTTTCGCGAGCAGCGCTGCCGTGCGCATCTCGCCGAACATGTCGAGATCGTTGTTGCTCGCGCATCCGTCGGTGCCGATCGCGACGTTCACGCCGGCGCGGCGGAGCTTTTCCGCGGGGCAGAATCCCGAGGCAAGCTTCAGGTTC
>DASZYR010000030.1:0-3841 GCA_035545255.1 Rhodanobacteraceae bacterium | reverse complement strand
GGCCCGTTGCAGATCGACGGATTCGTCGCCGAGAAACCGCCGACGTGACGCGCGCCGACCTGCACGCTGTAGCCGTTCTGCCCTTCCCACCGGCCGATGCCGATGGCGCCGGCGGCATCGTCGTAGGTGCCGTAGCCGGCCGCGATGCGCGGACCGTCGAGCTTGCGCGTGAAGATCTGGATCACGCCGCCGATCGCGTCCGAGCCCCACCAGCTCGCGCGCGGTCCGCGCACGATCTCGATGCGCTCGACCGCATCGAGCGGCAGCCATTCGAACGCATAGGCCCCGGTGTTGAGCGATGCCGCTCGCACGCCGTCGATCAGCACGAGCACATGGTTCGAGTTCGTCCCGCGCAGGTAGAGCGACGTCTGCTGACCCGCGCCGCCGGCGCGATAGATATCGACGCCGGCCTGGAGCCTGAGGAGATCGAGCACGTCGCGCGCGCCGCTCGCGTCGATGTCCTCGCGCGTGATGACGCTGACGTCGGCGAGCGTCGATTCGACGGTCTCGGGCACGCGCGATGCCGTGACCTGCACGGTCGGCTGGGTTTGCACTTCGTCGGCGCAAGCGGCGGATGCCGCCGCGAGCGCAAGCACGGAAACGGAAAGATGACGCAACATGGAAGACTCCTCGATCGCACACCCGCGTGACCAGGCGTCGCATCGAGGATCGGAAGGGTGGAGGCGCGGCAGGCGCCTCGCCCGCCCGCCGCCCGCCGCAGCGCCTGGAGCCATTGCGCCGCATTCGCATCGATCGCGTGCGTCGCGACAGGCGATGCAATGACGGCGAAACCACGAGGCCGGTCTCCGGGCTTGCAGGTTGCGCGCGCTTGCGCACGCCGGCCGGATCGCCTTCCCGCGTCATGCAGTGGCGTAGAGATCCGGTTTTTGCCTGCTCACCGTTGCGGGGGCAGCGCCGGAATTGAGAGTCGCGGCCGTGGACGACCGCTTTTCGACTTTCGCGATCGAAAGCGATCGCGGAAGCTTCTCGCACCGGCTTCCCGTTTCACCCTTTCCGCCAGCTGGCGGAAAGGGCACCTGTGGCGCGCGGAGTGTAGGAGCCGCGCGCTCGCGCGGCAAGCCGCGTCAATCGCGGTCGGTTCTCGCGTGCACCGCGACGAGCTCGCCGTCGTCGCCGACGTCGATCGCGATCTCGATCGGGCGGCAGCAGACCGCGCAGTCCTCGATGTACTGCTGCGATCCGGCCGAAAGATCGATCTGCGTAGAGAACGTCTCGCCGCAGTACGGACAATCGATCGCGATCGGCTCGAGCATGGCGTTCAGTCCGGCAGGAAGAGGGCGATGAGGTCGTTGAGAAACCGCCTTCCGGATTCGGTCGGGCGCAATGCGCCGAGGTCCGCTTCGAGCCAGCCGCGCTCGCGCGCTTCGGCGAGCGGCGCGGCGATATCGGCGCGCGAAAGGCCGGTGCGCTGCTCGAACGTCGCAACTGGAATGCCGTCGTCGAGTCGCAGCGCATTCAGCATGAACTCGAACGGAAGCTGCTCGGCGGCGACGTCGTCGAACGTGCCGAAGGCTTCGCGCCGCGCCGCCCGATCGAGATAGCTTCGCGGCAGCTTGACCTTCGCGCTTCGCACGACGCGCCCGTCCGGCGCCGTGATCTTCCCGTGCGCACCGGCCCCGACGCCGAGGTAATCGCCGAATGTCCAGTAGTTGAGGTTGTGCGAGCAGCGCCGGCCGTCGCGCGCATAGGCCGACACTTCGTACTGCGCGTAACCCGCATCGGCGAGCTTGCGCTGACAGGCTTCCTGCATGTCCCACGCCGCATCGGCATCGGGCAACAGCGGCGGCTTTGCCGCGAACAACGTGTTCGGCTCGAGCGTCAATTGGTAGTGCGAAATGTGCGAAGGCGCGAACGCGATCGCGCGCCCGATGTCGGCGAGCGCGCCTTCGAGCGTCTGCTCGGGCAACGCGTACATGAGATCGAGATTGACGTCGTCGAAGCCGGCATCCTGCGCGGTCTTGATCGCGCGATCGGCTTCGCCGGCCGAATGGATGCGGCCAAGCCGGCGGAGCATGTCGTCGTCGAAGCTCTGCACACCGAAGCTGATGCGCGTGACGCCGGCGTCGAGGTACTCGTCGAAGCGGCCGTGCTCGACCGTGCCGGGATTCGTTTCCATCGTGATCTCGATGCCGCTGCGAAACGCGAGCCGGCTCGCGGCGCCGTCGATCAATCGGGCGATCGCCTCCGGCGCGAACAGGCTAGGCGTGCCGCCGCCGAAGAATACGCTCACGGTCTCGCGACCTGCGATCGCCTCGCCGAAACGGTCGAGATCGCGATCGAGATCGGCCAGCGTCGCCGCGACGTACGCATCGACCGGCAGGGCGCCTTCGCGTGCGTGCGAGTTGAAGTCGCAGTACGGGCATTTGCGCACGCACCACGGGATGTGGACGTAGAGCGAAAGAGGCAGTTCGATCGGCGTCATCGCGCGGCAGTCGCGAACAACGCGCGCAAGCGCGCAAGCGCCTGCCCGCGATGGCTCACGCGATTCTTCACGTCCGGATCGAGCTCGCCGGCGCCCTTGCCGAGCGCGGGATCGAAGAAGACCGGGTCGTATCCGAATCCGTTCGTGCCGCGCGGCGCATGAAGGATGCGCCCCGGCCAGCGGCCTTCGGCGATCAGCGGCGCGGGATCGTCGGCGCTCGCGAGCAGCACGATCGTGCAGTGAAAGTGCGCGCCGCGATGCGCATCGTCGGTGCCGCGAAGCGCGTCGAGCAGCTTCGCGTTGTTCGCTGCCGCGTCGCCGTGGACGCCGGCATAGCGCGCCGACATCAGTCCCGGCGCGCCGCCGAGCGCATCGACGCAGAGGCCGGAATCGTCGCCGAGCGCGGCCAATCCCGATGCCCGCGCCGCATGCCGCGCCTTGATCAACGCGTTCTCGATGAACGTGGCGCCGGTCTCGTCGGCGTCGGCGATGCCGAGTTCGGCCTGTGCGATCAGCTCGATGCCGGTATCGGCGAGCACGTCGCGGATCTCGGCGAGCTTGCCGCGGTTGCCGGTCGCGACGACGATGCGGGACAAGCGCGAGCGGTCGACGGTCGGCGGTGAGCGGACGCCGGGAGTCGCGGGCTTCTCCCGCTCACTGCTCACCACTGACGCTCACGGTCCGAGTGCTTCGCGCTGCTTCGCGCAAAGCTCCGCGACGCCTTTCGACGCGAGCGCAAGCAGCGCGTCGAGCTCGTCGCGGCGGAACGCGTGGCCTTCGGCCGTGCCCTGCAGCTCGATGAAGCCGCCGCCGTCGTTCATGACGACGTTCATGTCGGTGTCGCAGCCGGAGTCCTCGGCGTAGTCGAGATCGAGCACCGGCGTGCCGCGCCAGATGCCGACCGATACCGCGGCGACCGCGCCGAACACCGGATCGCGTTTCAGCGCGTTGCGTCCGCGCAGCCAGCGGATCGCGTCGACCAGCGCGACGTACGCACCCGTGATCGCGGCCGTGCGCGTGCCGCCGTCGGCCTGCAGGACGTCGCAGTCGAGCGTGATCGTGCGCTCGCCGAGCGCGGCGCGATCGACGCAGGCACGCAGGCTTCGTCCGATCAGCCGCTGGATCTCCATCGTGCGCCCGCCCTGGCCGCCGCGCGCGGCTTCGCGCTGCGTGCGATCGCCGGTCGCGCGCGGCAGCATGCCGTACTCGGCCGTCACCCAGCCTTCGCCCTTGCCGCGCAGGAACGGGGGTACCTTCTCGTCGACGCTCGCGGTGCAGAGGACGCGCGTGTCGCCGAACGAGATCAGCACGGAGCCTTCCGCGTGCCGGGTGTAGCCACGCTGTATCGTGATCGGACGCAACTGGTCGGCGGCACGGCCGGAGGGGCGCGCAAGGCTC
>DASZYR010000029.1:0-29289 GCA_035545255.1 Rhodanobacteraceae bacterium | reverse complement strand
TCCCGCAAGCGGGAGAGGGAAAACTGACGATCTCGTGCAAGCGGGAGAGGGAAAACTGACGATCTCGTGCAAGCGGGAGAGGGAAAAACTGGCGATCTCGTGCAAGCGGGAAAGGGAAAATCGAGCTTCCCTCCCTCGACGCAAAAAGACGAAACGACGAGGTCACGCGCTAAAACCGGCCGGAAGCAGCACCCATCATGATCTCGCGCAAAGGCGCAAGATGCCCGACCGTCGACAATGCCAATCCTCGCGCGGCGACGGCTGTGGGATTCGTCGATCCGAACACGCGCTCGATCGCGTCGAGTGCACGCGCAGCGAGCACGTTCTCGCTGCGCCGCTCGCGCTCGTAGCGGCGCAACACGTGAACCGCGCCGATGTCACTGCCGCTTTCGCGAGCCGAGCGCAGCACGCGGCGCAGACACGCCACGTCGCGAAGACCGAGATTCATGCCCTGTCCCGCAAGCGGATGCACGACGTGCGCGGCGTCGCCGACGAGCGCGATGCGTCCGGCGACGTAACGCCGCGCGCTCCGCATGCGCAGCGGAAACGCCGCGCGTCGCGTCGACGACAAGATGCCGCCGAGCCGGAAATCGAACGCGCAGCCGAGCTCGGCGCGGAATGCCCCGTCGTCGAGCGCGAGCATGCGCTCCGCGTCGGCGTCAGCGAGCGTCCAGACGATCGAGCTGCGTCCGTCGGCGAGCGGGAGGAACGCGAGCGGCCCGCCCGGCAGGAAACGCTGCCAGGCCGTGTCTTCGTGCGGGCGCTCCGTGCGGACGTGCGCCACGATCGCGCGTTGTTCGTAATCGCGATCGGCGCAATCGATGCCGGCCATCGCGCGAACCGGAGACGCCGCGCCGTCGGCCGCGAGCACGGCGCGCGCGCTCATGCGCGTGCCGTCCGCAAGCGCGACCTCGACGAGCGATCCCGCGTCGGAAACGGCCGCGACCTCGGCGGGACATCGAAGCACGACGCGCGGCTCGTCCACGAGAGCCTGCCAGAGCGCGTGCTGGATCAGCGCGTTCTCGACGATCCAGCCGAGCGAGGCCTCGCCGCGATCAGCCGCGTCGAACCTCAGCTCGCCCGGCGCGAGCGCATCCCACACGCGCATGCAGCGATAGGCGCCCGCGCGCGCCGATTCGATCGCCCGCCACGCGCCGAGATCGTCGAGCAGGGCGCGCGCGTCGGGTGCGAGCGCGACAACGCGAAGATCGACATCGTCCCCGATCCGCCACGGCTTCGGTGCGCGCGCCTCGACGAGCGCCACGTCGAAACCGTCGCGCCCAAGCGCGAGCGCGAGCGCCGCGCCGATGGCGCCGCCGCCGACGACGACTGCGTCGAGCGCACCGCGCCGGTTCATCGCAGCAGCGCCAATAGCGGCGTGTCGCCGCGAAAACCCATGCCGCGCAGCGCGAAGCGTCGCTTCAGCGGCGCGATGCGATCGAGCGCGTGGAAGCCGATCGAGCGCGCGAGGCGCAGCGGCGCGAAATCGCTGCCCATGAGGCGCACGAGATCATCGCTGAAACGTGTCGTCGCCGATCGATCGGCACGACGCCGCTCGACGTGGCGCGCGAGCAGCGCGCCGGATCCGGGATCGGCTCCGGCAACCGCTGCGTCGCGCAGCAGCTCCGCAAGCGTCAGCGCATCGCGCAGACCGAGATTGAACCCTTGCGCACCGAGCGGATGAACGGTTTGCGCCGCGTTCCCGACCAGTACGGCGCGCGGCGCGATCGTGCGCTCGGCGATCGCGCTCGCGAGCAGATACGGCTTGCGGCGCCCCGGACGCGAGAACCGGCCTGCGCGCCAGCCGAAACGCTCGTGCACGAATGCCAGGAACGCCGCGTCGTCCAGCGCGCCGACGCGCGGTGCGGCATCGGACGGAACGCTCAGCACGAGTCCCGCGCGATCGCCGCCGAGCGGCAGCAATGCGACGGGTCCCGAATCGGTAAAACGCTCGTACGCGGTCGCGCCGAGCGCGGGCGAGACGGTCAATGTCGTCACGAACGCGGACTGCCCGTAATCATGCCTCGCGACATCGATGCCGAACGCGCCGCGCACGAACGATCCGGTGCCGTCCGCGCCGACGAGGAGCCGCGTCCGCACGCGGCACTCGCCGTCCGGCGTGCGCAGCGTGACCGCCGTGGACGCATCGCCCGGGTCGATCGCGACGACTTCGGCCGGCGCGAATCGCGCGAGCGCGGAGCACGCATCGAGGCGCCGCAGCAGCGCTTGTCCGAGCCCGCGCGCCGGAATCGTCGCGCCGAACGCCGCGAAGCCCAGCTCGCTCGCGGCGAGATTCACGCTGCCGAAATCGCCGCGCCGGCTGACTTCGATGCGCTCGATCGGCTGCGTCGCGCACGCGCCGTCGAGCACGCCGAGCGCCCGCAGCGCGTTGACGCTCGCGGCCGCGAGCGCGAGATTGCGCTCGTCCTGGCTCGGCGGGAGATCGGCGCGCGGCGCCGTCGACTCGGCCATCGCGACCGCGAGGCCGGCGCCGTCGAGCGCGATCGCTAGACTCGCTCCGACCAGGCCGCCGCCGGCGATCAGCACGTCGCAGTCGTCGATGGAGCGTTGCGTCATCGGCGCATGATAGCGGCTCGACCGCATGGCGCGCGCGACCGGGAGATGCGCGCGACGCCGGGTGGTACGCTGTGCGCAACGATCGCCGCGGCATCTCATGGACCTCATCCTCGTGCGCCACGGCGGCGCTGACGCCGCAGCGGGCTTGTGTCTCGGACATACCGACGTCGCTCTCTCCGCCGAGGGATTCACCGCGACGCAACGCCTCGCCGCGAGCTGGGACTCGACACCGCCGCGCTTCCTGTTCGCCAGCGATCTCAAGCGCGCGCAGCAGTCGGCGCAGGTGTTCGCCGCGCGCTTCGCGATCGAGCCGCTCGCCGACGCGCGCCTGCGCGAAGTCGCGCTCGGAGCGTGGGACGGCAAGCGCTGGGACGAGATCGCCGCGTCGGACGCCGCGCGTTACCGGCACTGGGCGGAGAACTGGGTCATCCAGGAAGCGCCGGGAGGCGAGAGCTTCGCCGACGTGATCCGCCGCACCGGCGCCTGGCTCGCGGCCCTGCTGGGCTCCACGCACGCCGAGGACTGCGTGCTCGCGATCGCTCATGCGGGCTCGATCCGGGCGCTGCTGTGTCACGCGCTCGGCCTGCCGCCGGCGCGCGCGCTCGCGCTTTCGGTCGATCATGCGCACGCGAGCCGCATCGGCTATCGCGGTGGCCAGTTCGAGGTGCACTACGTCAACGCGCCGCGTTTCCCGGCCGGCGGCTGAACCGGGAGCGCGCCGGCGGCGGCGCTTCGGCTAGAATGGAACGAGGCTTCATCGGGAATTTCCTCATGACCTTGTCGAATCCGCAGCGCATCGGCCTCTTCGCGATCCTCGCGATCGTCATGACGGCGACGCGCGTCAACCACTTCGCGGCGCTGCCGGATGCGTCGTGGGCCGTGTTCTTTCTCGCGGGCTTCTATCTGCGCGGCGGCGCGCGCTGGGCATTTCCGGTTCTCATGGCGCTCGCGGTGCTGATCGACTTCTTCGTCATCACGCGCCAGGGCATCGATTTCTGGAGCCACTACTGCGTCTCGCCCGCGTACTGGTTCCTGCTGGCCGCGTACTTCGTGCTGTGGCTCGGCGGCAGCGTGCTTCGCTCGCTGTATGCGAAACCGGGCCTGCGCGAGCTTGGTTGGCTTGCCGCGCTGCTCGTCGTGTCGGTCAGCGTCTCGTACCTGATCTCGAACGGCAGCTACTACTGGATCAGCGATACCTGGCGCACGGGCGGACAGATCCCGAGCTTCGGCGGCTGGATCGAGAATCTCGGCGACTGGTACCTGCCGTATCTGCGCACGGCGGTGATCTACGTCGGCATCGCGGCGGCGCTGCACGTCGGCGCGACGCTCGTGTTGCTCGCGCTCGGCGAGACGGCCGGGTCGAATCGGGCAGCGTCGCATCGCTGACGCTGCTTTTCGCCGGTGTGACGCACAACGAATTCCTGCTGCCGCGGGAATGACGGCGGATCGAGACGACGACGCGAGCGAACGTGGGCAACCGGCTCTCGAAAATCTACACTCGCACCGGTGACGACGGCACGACCGGCCTCGGCGACGGCACGCGCGTCGCGAAGGATTCGTTGCGCGTCGATGCGTACGGAACCGTCGACGAGCTCAACAGCGCGATCGGCATCGTGCTCGCGCAGCAGCTGCCCGAACGCATCCGCGAAGTGCTGACGCAGGCGCAACACGATCTTTTCGATCTCGGCGGCGAGCTCTGCATTCCCGGCATGGCGATGGTCGACGACGCCGACGTCGGGCGGCTCGAGACGATGCTCGACGCGTTCAACGAGACGCTGCCGCCGCTCAAGGATTTCATCCTGCCGGGCGGCGGCGGCGCCGCGGCGCATTGCCATCTCGCACGGACGATCTGCCGGCGCGCCGAGCGCGTCGTCGTCGCGCTGTCGCGGCACGAGCCCGTGCGCGGCGAGGCAGTGCGATATCTCAACCGGCTTTCCGACCTCTTGTTCGTGCTCGCGCGCGCGCTGGCGCGCGAGAGCGGGCACGGAGAAGTGCTGTGGCAGCACGAGCGGCGCAAGCGCGAGAAGAAGTGACCGCGGCCGGGGCGCTCTCGTTCGTCGAGCGGCACGGCATCGTGCTCGAATCGTCGCATCATGCGGAAGTTCCGTCGCTGGCCGAAGCCGTCGCCGGCGAGCGCATTCGCGGCAGCTGGTGGTCGCACGCGAAGGGACGCGCGATCTTCGCGGCGACGCGCGCCGTGCGCGAGTCGCCGGATGTGCTCGTCTGCCGGCTCGTCGAAGGCAGGATCAGCTTCGCGCACGCGCGGCTCTGGTCCGCGCTCGTGCGGCTCTCTGGGCAGTTCCCTCGCGAGCGCCTTGCGCGCATCCGCGAAATCCATACCGCGCGCGGCACGCATCGCGCCGAAGCGATTCCGTTTCCCGAATGGGTTCCGTCCGAGACGTCGGCCGCGGCGTCGCTCCTTGCCGAATCCGCCGCGCGCGCGTCGATCGGAAAGCTGCTCGACGCGCTGGCAGGGTGAGCAATGAAAACCGCGATCTACACGCATTCCGCGTGCCTCGCGCACGACACCGGTCCCGGCCATCCCGAATCGTCCACGCGGCTCGTCGCCGTGCTCGAAGCGCTCGACGATCCCCGCTTCGCGCCGCTTGAGCGCATCGAGGCGACGCGGGCGACGCGCGAGCAGCTGGCGCGCGTGCACGATCGCGCGCTCGTCGATGCGCTGCTCGATGCGCCGGTCGAATCCGGATGGCGGCGTCTCGATCCCGACACCGTGATGTCGCCCGGCTCGGCCGAGGCCGCGCTGCGCGCGGCGGGAGCGGTCTGCGCGGCGGTCGACGGCGCGATCGCCGGAACGCATCGCCGCGCATTCTGCGCGGTGCGCCCGCCGGGCCATCATGCGACGCGCGACACGCCGATGGGATTCTGTCTCTTCAACAGCATCGCCGCCGGCGCCGCGCACGCAATCACGACGCATCGGCTCGAACGGGTCGCGATCGTCGACTTCGACGTGCACCACGGCAACGGAACGCAGGACATCTTCTGGTCCGATCCGCGCGTCCTCTACGCGTCGACGCATCAGTCGCCGCTCTATCCCGGCACCGGCGCGCGTGGCGAGACCGGCGCCGGCAACATCGTGAACGCACCGTTGCGTCCCGGTTCAGGCTCGGCCGAATTCCGTGCCGCCTGCGAGGAGACCGTGCTGCCGGCGATCGAGCGGTTCGCGCCGGAGCTCGTGCTGATCTCGGCCGGCTTCGACGCGCATCGGCTCGATCCGCTGGCGAATCTCGCCCTCGAAACCGGCGATTTCGCGTGGATCACGCAAAAGCTCGCCGATCTCGCCGAGCGGCACGCGCAAGGCCGGATCGTTTCGAGCCTCGAGGGCGGCTACAGCCTGACGGCGCTGCGCGAATCGGTGGCTGCGCACGTCGCGGCGCTCGTCGGCTAGGCGCGAGAGCGAACCTTCGGCGCGATCGCGGCGAGCCGACGCCGGTCCCGGGGCGTCGTTCGACGCCTCGAAGGCTGGCCGCGAGGGATCGGCGCCGGTTTGCCGCCGGGCCGGCGTTTCCGGCAAGCTAGCGGCCCTCGCGTCCGACGAATGCGGTCTTTGTGCCCCAGATGCCTCGTACCGCGCGCCGGCTGATTCCGGCGCTCTGCCTGTTGCTCGTCTCCGGCGGCGTCGCGGATGCGGAAGACGCGCCGGCGCCGGCGGCTTGTCCGCTCGGCGTGCTGAAGTGTCCGAAGCGGCCGGTCGACTGGTCGATGTGCCGCAAGAACGAGCTGCTCGACTTCTACGTTCCGGGCCTTCCGACCGAAGGCGATCGCGCGTCGGTCGAGGCCAACGCGAGCGCGAATCGCGTCACGAGCGACGACGCGACGCACTATCTCTTCGAGGGCGACGCGGAGATCGCGCGCCTCGACCAGCTCCTGCGCGCCGAGACGATCCGCTACGACGGAGAGACGACCGACTACGACGCGACCGGCAACGTGCGCTATCAGGATCGCGGCATGCTGATGGCGGCCGACAGCGCGACCGGCAACGCCGATCTCGACCAGTGCACGCTCGACGGCAACGTGCGCTATCAGATGACCGCTTCGCGCGGCAACGGCAGCGCGAAGCGCGTGGTCATGGAGGACACCGAACACGCGCGACTCTCGCAAGCGACGTTCAGCACCTGCGACCTTTCCGACCAGCAATGGTCGATTCGCGCCGACGACATGAAGCTCGATCAGGACGCCGGCGTCGGCACCGGGCACGACGTGACGTTCCGCGTGCACGATGTGCCGGTATTCTGGTTGCCGTATGCGCGCTTTCCGCTCGACGACCGGCGCGAATCGGGCTTCCTCTATCCCGATTTCGGCTACAGCGACAGGCGCGGCTTCGACGTCACGCTGCCGTATTACCTCAATCTCGCGCCGAACTACGACGCGACGCTGTCGCCGCGCCTGATGACCGATCGCGGGCTCATGCTCGGCGGCGAGTTCCGCTATCTCACCGATTCCAGCACCGGCACGTTCAACTTCGAAGCCGTCCCGCACGACCGCGAGGTCGACGAAGAGAACGCGCTCTACGGCGAATCGCTGCCGGACGACCGCTGGTGGTACAAGTGGACCGACACGACCGGCTTCACCGAGAACTGGAGCGCGAACGTCAACATCAATCGCGTCTCGGACAAGCGCTATTTCGAGGATTTCGGCCGCGGCCTCTACACCTCGGCGATCGGGTTCCTGCCGTCGAGCGCCTACATCAACGGCCACGGCGACGGCTGGACAGCGAGCATCGGCGGCGACGAGTACCAGATCACCGATCCGACGATCGCCGACCGCTACGAGCCGTACGAGCGCCTGCCTCGCATGACGTTCAACGGCGAGCGCCCGTTCCTCGGCGATCTCACCGGCGGCGTCGATGCGGAGATGATCGCGTTCTCGAAGGATCACGCGATCGAAGGCCAGCGCTTCGACGCGTTTCCGTATCTCGCGTATCCGATCGAGACGTCCGCGTATTTCATCCGTCCGCAGCTCGGCTACCGCTACACGGCATACAGCCTCGACGATCTCCAGTACTCGACGAACCCGCTCGTCGACGGCAAGCATCCCAGCCGTGGCGTGCCGATCTTCAGCCTCGACACGGGTCTCGTCTTCGAGCGCAACTTCCAGTTCGGCGATTCGGCCTGGACGCAGACGCTGGAGCCTCGCGCCTATTACCTTCGCGTGCCGTACCGCAACCAGGACGACATTCCGATCTTCGACACGCAGGAGATTCCGTTCTCGTTCGGCGAACTGTTCCGCACCAACCGC
The DNA here is from genome assembly GCA_035545255.1 of Rhodanobacteraceae bacterium. Classification (GTDB taxonomy): domain Bacteria; phylum Pseudomonadota; class Gammaproteobacteria; order Xanthomonadales; family Rhodanobacteraceae; genus Dokdonella_A. Next base: position 21,456 of record DASZYR010000029.1, on the reverse strand, counting down.
TTCGTCGGCGCCGACCGGCAGATGGACGCGAACAATCTCTCGCTGGCGCTGACGACGCGCTTCCTCGAGGACGCGACCGGCGAGGAGCGCGTCTCGGCCAGCATCGGCGAGATCCGCTACTTCGACGACCAGCGCGTGCAGCTGCCGAATGCGCCGCACACCGATTTCTCGGGATCGACCTACGCCGGCGAGCTCGACCTCCACATCAGCGACCGCTGGCGCGTGACGCTCGACCAGCAGTGGAATCCGAACACCGACCGCACCGACCTCTCGGCCGTGACGCTGCAGAACCGTTTCGCCGGCACCGGCATCCTGAATCTCTCGTACCGCTACCGGCGCGATTTCCTCGAACAGGTCGACGTCTCGGCACTCGTGCCGATCACGCCGGCCTGGCGGCTGATCGGCCGCTGGAATTACGCGCTCAACAATCCGCTCGCGCTGCCGACCGATCCGCACGGAACAAAGGCGCGCACGCTCGAGCGCTTCTTCGGCATCGAGCACGAGAGCTGCTGCGTGACATGGCGCGTGATCGCGCGGCACTGGATCCACAACGCCCAGGGCGACGCCGACAACGCGGTCTATTTCGAGATCGAATTCAAGGGGATCGGCGCGGTCGGACAGACATCGGACGATTTCCTGCGGCGTGGTATCCTTGGCTATCAGTGAGTTAGCGTCCGTCTTCCCTTTCAAGTCTCCCCTACCCGCGCCTTCGGCGCGGCCTCTCCCGCAAGCGGGAGAGGCGAAAACCGCCGGCCTGCGGCCAGACGTCCTTCCGGAATGAACGCATGAAGATTTTCGCTTCCGCCCTTGCCCTTCTGATTGCCGCCGCGGTCTTCGCGACGCCGCACGCCGCGCGCGCGCAGGACGCCCAGGCCGAGCCGCTCGACCGCATCGTCGCCGTCGTCGACGAGGACGTGGTGCTCCAGAGCGAGCTCGACCGCCAGGTCAGCCGCGTCATGGCGCAGTACGCATCGAACCCGCAGCAGCTGCCGCCGCGCGACGTGCTCGAGCGCCAGGTGCTCGAGCGGCTGATCCTGCAGAAGCTTCAGATCACGCGCGCCGAATCGAACGGCGTCAAGATTTCGGACGCCGAGATCGACCAGGCGCTGGCCGGCCTCGCCGCGCAGAACAAGATGGATCTCCCGCAGCTGCGCCAGGCGATCCAGGCGCAGGGCATGGATTACGAGCAGTTCCGCCGCAGCGTGCGCGACGAGCTCATCGTCTCGCACATGCGCCAGGGCATCGCGCAGAGCCGCGTGCAGGTCAGCGACGCCGAAATCGAAACGCTCCTCAAGAACGGCGCGCTCCATCGCGGGCAGCTTCACCTCGGCTACATCCTGATCAGCGTGCCGGACGGCGCGACGCCCGACCAGATCGAGACCGCGCACAAGAAGGCCGACGAAACGAAACAGCAGATCGACGGCGGCATGGATTTCGCGGCCGCGGCGATCCGCTATTCCGACGCGCCGAATGCGCTCGAAGGCGGCGATCTCGGCTGGCGCGCCGTCGAAGAGCTGCCGCAGGCGTTCGCCGAAGCGGCCGACACGATGCAGGAAGGCCAGGTCTCCGCGCCAATCCGCGGCCCAAACGGTTTCCACATCATCAAGCTGCTCGGCAAGCGCGCCGAGCCCGGTGCGCAGATGGTCACCGAGTATCGCGCGCGCCATATCCTGTTCAAGACGAGCGAGCTCGTCAGCAGCGAGCAGGCCGAGAAGAGCGCGGCCGCGGTCCGCCAGCGCATCGTCGCCGGCGAGGATTTCGCCAAGGCCGCGAAGGAAAGCTCCGAGGACACGGCCACCGCCGCGCTCGGCGGAGAGCTCGGCTGGTTCAACGGCGACGCCTACGGCCCGAAGGTCACCGAGGTCGTTCAGGGCATGAAGAAGGGCGAGATCTCCGAGCCGTTCCAGACCGACGCCGGCTGGCACATCATCGAGCTCGAAGATACTCGCACGACGGACAAGACCAGCGATCTGCAGCGCGATCAGGCCAAGAACATGCTGTTCCAGCGCAAGGCGGAGGACGAGTACGAGAGCTTCCTGCGCCAGATCCGCAGCGAAGCCTACGTCGAGATCCGTCTGCCGCCGCCGGCGGTCGCACCGCTCGCGACACCGACGCCCGGAGCGCCCTGACGTGCCTTTCGCCTCTCCCGCCCGCGGGAGAGGCGGCCCTGCAAGCGCGGGCGAGGTTTCCTTCCCGACGTTGCCGCACGCTTTTCCCATCCGTCTTCCGCGATGACCCGCGACGCCCTGCCCCGCCTCGCGATTACGGCCGGCGAGCCGGCCGGCATCGGTCCCGAGCTCGTCGCGAAGCTCGCGGCGACCGACGTCGCCGCCGATCTCGTCGTGATCGCCGATCCCGATCTCGTTGCGGCTGCCGCGCGCGCGGCGGGCGTCGCGATCGATGCGCGCTCCTACGACGGCGCGCCGATCCCGACACGCTCGCCGGGCGAGCTTCGCATCGTGCCGATGTCGCTCAGCGCACCCGTGACGCCGGGTACGCTCGATCCGCGCAACGCGGCCTATGTGCTCGCGACGCTCGCGCGCGTGGCCGAAGGCGCGACAAGCGGCGAGTTCGACGCGGTCGTCACGGCGCCCGTGCACAAGGGCGTCATCAACGACGCCGGCGTTCCGTTCACCGGCCACACGGAATTCTTCGCCCAGCGCGCGCGCCGCGAGGTCGTCATGCTGCTCGTCGCGAGCGGGAGCCGCGCCGCGCGCAGCGACGGCGACCTGCGCGTCGCGCTCGCGACGACACATCTGCCGCTCGCCGCCGTGCCGGCCGCGATCACGCGGACCACTCTCGTCCGCACGCTGCGCGTGCTCTGCGACGAGCTGATCGCGAAGTTCCGCATCGCATCGCCGCGCGTCGCCGTGCTGGGGCTCAATCCGCACGCCGGCGAAGGCGGCCATCTCGGCCGCGAGGAGATCGACGTCATCGCGCCGGCGATCGCGCAGATGCGCTCTGCGGGTTTCGACGTCGCGGGACCTTTGCCGGCCGATACGGCGTTCGTGCCGGCGCAGCTCGCGCGCTTCGACGCCGTGCTCGCGATGTTCCACGATCAGGGCCTGCCGGTGCTCAAGCACGCGGGCTTCGGGCACGCGGTCAACGTGACGCTCGGCTTGCCCTACGTGCGCACGTCGGTCGACCACGGCACGGCGCTCGACCTCGCGGGCACCGGCAAGGCCGACGCCGGCAGTCTCCAGGCGGCGGCGGCGCTTGCCCTCGACCTGGCATCGGCCGCGCGCTCGTAACGGCGATCGAATTCGCTTTTCCGTCACGACGGTGAGCTTTATGCTGGCCGCCGCGTGCCGGTCTCGAGGGGAGACACATGACACATCTGTTCGGTGTTCGCTGCGCCGCGCTCGTGCTCGCCTTGTCGGCGGGCCTTGCTCATTCGGTTACGCTCGATCGCTACGGTCGTCCGCTCGATGGCGCGGGCGGAAAACGCTACTACGACCCGTCGGACTCGTTGCAAGCAATGCGCGTCGGCACGAGGAATTTCGCGCCGCAGGTCCCGCGCGGCGGCGTGATGCACGGCCCGCTGCAGGCGCCGAAACTCCGGCCGATGCATGGCGACGGCGGAAGCTTCGGCTTCAGCCCGTACCGCGCCTATCCGATCGGCAGCTGGCCCGACGCCGTCGCAATCCGCGACATCGACGGCGACGGCCGCAATGACGTCGTGCTGACCACGACCTACTATTTCGACGCCGACAACGACTACCACGTCTTCGTGTTCCTGCAGGACCCGGACGGCTCGCTGCGCGCGCCGATTTCGTTCCCGTATCCGGATACGGCGAACGACACCGGTCTCGTCGTGCTGCCCGGCGCGCTGTCGACATCGTCGGCCAGCCGGATCTCCAGCCAGATCGTCGTCGGCACCAACGGCGGACTCTCGCGCTTCCTGTGGCGTCCGGATGGGCCGAGCTCGCCGCAGTTCTATATCGGCAGCAATTTCAGCGTGCTCGCACGCATGGACGTGGATTTCGACCAACGCGCCGACGTCGTCGCGCTGCCCTGGGGCGACGACGCGGAGATCTATTTCGGCGGCGCGCTCGGCGGATTCACGTCGAGCACGACGCTCGCGACGAACAACGGCGGCTGGAACAGCATGGCGGTTGCCGATTTCGACAACGACCATCGTCCCGACCTCGTGATCGCGAGCCCGCAAGCGTCGGGCGGACACGCGATCGACGTGTTCTGGCACGAATCGAGCGGCGCCTTCGGAGCGCCCACCTCGGTCAACATGGGCAATACCATCTGGTATGCGGCGGCCGGAGACATCGATCACGACGGCCGGGCCGACATCGTCGCCGGGCATTCGGCGAATAGCCCGACGTACCTTTTCTACGCGCACGGAAACGGCGATCGCACCTTCGATTCCGCGGGCGCGCTGCCGACGTACGACATTCCGGAAACGGTGCTCGTCCAGGACGTCAACGGCGACGGACGCGACGACATCGTCACCGTGCATGGCGGCTGGGAGGAGGCAGGCGTCTACCTCCAGGCCAGCGACGGCGGCATGGGCGTCGAGCGCCTCTACCCGATTCCGTACGCGAGCCATTACGGCTCGACGGCGCTCGCACTGGGCGACATCAATGGCGACGGCTGCACGGATGCCGTCATCGCCGACTACAACAACGGCCTCATCATGCTCTATGGAGAGGGTTGCGCCGGCTGACGCGAGCCCGGAACGGGTACGATGCCGGCATGTCCGATCCCGCCGGCTTCACCCGTCACGTTCCGCGCAAGCGCTTCGGCCAGCACTTCCTGCACGATCCCGGCATCCTGCGCAAGATCGTGCAGGCGATCGCGCCGAAACCCGGCGACAACCTCGTCGAGATCGGCCCCGGCGAAGGCGCGCTGACCTTGCCGCTCCTGCAGGAGCTCGGGCGGATGACCGTCATCGAGCTCGATCGCGATCTCGTGCCGCGCCTGCGCGCAGCCGCCGAGGCCGCCGGAGAGATCGACATCGTCAACGCCGACGTGCTGACGGTCGATCTTGCCGCGCTCGCGCGCGGCGGCGCGCTGCGCATCGTCGGCAATCTTCCGTACAACATCTCTTCGCCGATCCTGTTTCACTGCATCGAAAGCATCGACGCGATCCGCGACATGCACTTCATGCTGCAGAAGGAAGTCGTCGATCGCATGGCGGCGGCGCCCGGCAGCAAGACGTATGGACGGCTCTCCGTCATGCTCCAGCTCGTCTGCCGCGTCGATCCCCTGCTGCGCGTTCCGCCGGGCGCGTTCCGTCCGCCGCCGAAGGTGGACTCGGCCGTCGTGCGATTGACGCCGCGCGCACCCGAAGAGCGTGCGATCGGCGACACGGCGCTGCTCGCGCGCATCGTGAAAGCCGCGTTCGGCCAGCGCCGCAAGACGCTGTCGAATGCGCTTTCCGGCATCGCCGACAGCAACGCCATCGCCGAAGCCGGCGTCGATCCGCGCGCGCGCGCCGAGCAGCTCGCGCCTCTCGCATTCGTCGCGTTGACGGACGTCTTGAAAAGACGGGAACCGGCAGTCGGCAACTGACAGGCGAAAGCGATCCTGCCCGGCTGCGCCGGCTCGGGACTAAAGTCTGCTCGCGAGCGTCGTTCCACCTCGCTTGCCCGCCGCGCGCCGCTCGCGGAGAATCGCCCCATGAGCGGCAAGAAGCCCTACGACATCGCGATCACGGTCGACACGCGCTTCCTCGACGACCAGTCGGCGCCGGCCGACAATCGCTATGCGTTCGCCTACACGATCACGATAGAGAACCGCGGCACGGTCGGCGCGCGCCTGCTCTCGCGGCACTGGGTCATCACCGACGGCAACGGCAAGGTGCGCGAGGTGCGCGGCGACGGGGTCGTCGGCGAGCAGCCGTGGGTGCGGCCCGGAGACGACTACGAATACACGTCCGGCGCCGTGCTCGAGACCGCGCTCGGCACGATGCGCGGCAGTTACGAGATGGTCGCCGACGACGGCACGCATTTCGCGGCCGACATCCCCGCCTTCGTGCTGTCCGTTCCAAGGACGCTCCACTGATGGCGATCTGGGCGATCGGCGACGTCCAGGGCTGTCACGACGAGCTGGTACGGCTGATCGAGAAGATCCGCTTCGATCCCGCGTGCGACCGGCTCTGGTTCTGCGGCGACCTCGTCAACCGCGGCGGGCAATCACTCGCGGTGCTGCGCTACGTCAGGGCGTTCGGCGATCGCGCGATCGTCGTGCTCGGCAACCACGATCTCTCGCTGCTCGCCGTCGGCGAGCGCAAGCGCGAGGATCAGGCACGCGTCAATCCGGAACTCCGCGAGGTGCTGTTCGCGCCCGATCGCGACGAGCTGCTCGACTGGCTTCGCACGCGGAACCTTCTGCACATCGATCGATCGCTCGATTTCCTGCTGGTGCACGCGGGCCTGTTTCCGCGCTGGACGACCGACCAGGCGATCGAGGCCGCGCGCGAAATCGAGGATCGACTGCGCGGCGAAGGCTATCGCCGCCTGATGAAGCAACTCTTCGGCAACAAGCCCGATCTCTGGCATCCGAAGCTGCGCGGCATCGATCGCTTGCGCGCGAGCATCAACGTCTTCACGCGGATGCGCTATTGCGACGTGCGCGGACGCATCGCGTTCGGCGAGAAGGGCACGCCCGGCACGCAACGTCCCGGCCTCTATCCGTGGTACGAAGTGCCGGGGCAGACGAAGCGCGACGTGCGCATCGTCTGCGGACACTGGTCGACGCTCGGCCTGTTCGCAGGGCTCGGCATCTACGCGATCGACACCGGCTGCGTCTGGGGCGGCTCGCTGACCGCGCTCCGGCTCGACGGCGACAAGCCCGAATTCGTTGCGATCAAATCGGACCGAAAACCGCCGGCCGGCAAGGAAGCCGATTGATCTTCGCGCAACCTTCGTAGGAGCGGCGACAGCCGCAGACGTTCGTAGTCGACGAACGTGAACGCATGCGCGTGGCGCGGATCGGCTGGATGCACGACGCGTCCGGTCTCGCGCCATTCGCGCGCATCGAAGCGCGGAAAGAACGCATCGGCGCCTTCGACCGCCGTATCGACCCACGTAAGGTGCATCTGCGTCGCACGTGCAAGCGCGAGCACGAAGACCTCGCCGCCGCCGATCACGGCGAGCTCGACACCCTTCGCCATGCGGATCGCCTCGTCGAGCGAATGCACGACGTGCTGGCCGGGATACGGCGCGATTTCGCCGCGCGTCATCACGACATTGTCGCGGCCAGGCAGCGCGCGCCCGATCGCGCGCGCGGTCCTGCTGCCCATCAGCACGGGCTTCCCGAGCGTCAGCGCCTTGAAGCGCTTGAGATCGTCGGGAAGATGCCACGGCATCTCGCCGTCGCGGCCGATGGCGTAGTTGCGGTCGAGCGCGACGATGAGCGAAATCTCCATCGCGCTATTGTCGTCGTGGCGCGCGCGAATGTCAGCATTCGGACATTCGGGCCCGTACATGGGCCAGGCCTGAAGTCATTGTGACTTCGTCCACTGTCTTGCCGTGCGCGCGGAGCGTCACTCTCGCGACACCACCCTTGGGGCACGCCATGATTTCCCAGGTCCTTCTCCTCGCCGCGCTGTCGGCACCGGATGCCGCCGCCGTCATTCCGGCACGCTTCGAAGCCGACCGCATCTTCGCCACGCCGCAAACAAAAGGCGGCGAGCCGCTGAAGATCTTCGTCGACACGGGCGGCGGATCCAATCTCCTCTGCCGCAGTGCCGCGGAGCGCGCCGGCCTCGCGATCGCTCCGTTGAAGCTCGAAGGCGAGGACGCCGCCGAGCTCGGCGAGAACGCGGGCAAGACGACGCCGACGTTCCGCGACGACAGCATTCCGGCCAACGCGGACGGCGATGCGAGCTTCCTCGTCATCGACTGCTCGCGCGGACCGATGGGATCGGGCATGCGCGACGGGCTTCTCAGCAGCCGCTGGTTCAGCGGCCGCGCGTGGACGTTCGATTACGCCGCGCACACGCTCGCGCTGGAGAGCAAGGGCGGGCATGCCCCGAAAGCAGCACACGCGACGCCAATGGGTTTGCGTGCGAAATCGGCCGAGGGACCCGCGTTCTCGATGCCGCGCCTGACGGTCCGCGTCGACGGACACGATCTCGATGTGCTGCTCGACACCGGCGCGACCGGCCATCCGACCCCAGCCGGTGAAGCCGCGCAGGGCGCTGCGGCCGTCGACGGCTACCGAGCGACGAGCTTCATCACGAAGTCGACGTTCGACGCGTGGCATGCGGCGCACCCGGACTGGACCGTCGTCGAGAAGGGCGACGACATTTTCGCGCCGAAGTTCGTCGCGCGGCTGATCCGCGTGCCGAGCGTCGAGATTGCCGGCTGGCGCGTCGGACCCGTCTGGTTCACCGACCGGCCGGACGGCGCGTTCCGCACGATGATGTCGAGCATGACCGACAAGCCGGTCGAGGGCGCAATCGGCGGCAACGCGCTGAAGCATTTCCGGATGACGCTCGACTACCCGCGCGGCACCGCGTATTTCGCGTGCGTGGACGACTGCGCCTCGATCACACCGCGACGGGCGCCCTGATTGCCGCGTGCGGCTCGTAGCCCGAGATCGTGATGTCGTCGTACGCGAAGTCGAATATCGAACGCACGTCGGGATTGAGGGTGAGCCTCGGCATCGCGCGCGGCTCGCGCGAAAGCTGCTCGCGCGCCTGATCGAAATGATTCGAATAGAGGTGTGCGTCGCCGAGCGTATGCACGAAATCGCCGGGCTCGAGGTTCGTCACCTGCGCGACCAGGTGCGTCAGCAGCGCATAGCTCGCGATGTTGAACGGCACGCCCAGGAAGATGTCGCCGGAGCGCTGGTAGAGCTGGCACGACAGCCTTCCGCCCGCGACGTAGAACTGGAACATCGTGTGGCAAGGCATCAAGGCCATCTTCGGCAGGTCGGCGACATTCCATGCGCTGACGATCAGGCGTCGCGAATCGGGATTTCGCTTGATCTCGTCGACGACCCATGCGATCTGGTCGACCACGCGGCCGTCGGGACAGCTCCACGATCGCCATTGCTTGCCGTAGACGGGACCGAGCTCGCCGCTCGCGTCGGCCCATTCGTCCCAGATCGAGACGCCGTTCTCGACGAGATAGCGCGTGTTCGTCTCGCCGCGCAGGAACCAGATCAGCTCGTGCACGATCGACTTGAGATGCAGCTTCTTCGTCGTCACGAGCGGGAAACCCCCGGCGAGATCGAAACGCATCTGCCAGCCGAAGACGCTTTTCGTGCCGGTTCCCGTGCGATCCGCTTTGTCGGAGCCGTTGTCGAGAACGTGTCTCAGCAGCTCGAGATACTGGTGCATCAGGCCGTCTTCCGTTGTTGCGGAACTTCGGCTGCGGCCGACGCCTCAGGCGGCAGCAGCGTCGGCGATCTGCGCGACAGCCAAAGCAGGACGATGCCGATGAGGATCAGCGGCAACGACAGGATCTGTCCCATCGTCAGCCAGTCGAACGCGATGAAACCGATCTGCACGTCGGGCTCGCGCACGAATTCGACCGCGAAGCGGAACAGTCCATAGAGCAGCGCGAACAGGCCCGATATCGCGTAACGCGGCCGCGGCTTGCGCGAATAGATCCAGAGCACGGCGAAAAGGACGATGCCTTCGAGACCGAGCTCGTAGAGCTGTGAGGGATGACGCGCTTCGCCGTCGAGCTGGCCAGCGAGATACATCTGATGGAGATCGTCTTTCGTCTTGCCGAGCGATTCGAGCGCGCGCGGGAAGATCATTCCCCATGGGAGATCCGTGTGCCGGCCCCAGAGCTCGCCCCCGATGAAATTGCCGAGGCGACCGAGACCGAGCCCGATCGGCACGAGCGGTGCGACGAAATCGACGACGTCGAAGAAATTGAGCCCGTGTCGCCGCGTCCAGATCAGCGCCGCCGCGAGCACGCCGAGCAGGCCTCCGTGGAAAGACATGCCGCCTTCCCAGACGCGGAAGAGACTGAACGGATGCTGGATCAGCTCGGCCGTGTCGTAGAACACCATGTAGCCGATGCGCCCGCCGAGGATCACGCCGAGCATCAGATAGAACGCGAGATCGGAGAACTGATCCGCCGTCACCGGCAACCTTCCGGCCGCTCGCCGCCGCTGACCGAGCCACCACGCAGCCGCGAAGCCGACGAGATACATGATCCCGTACCAGTGCACCTGCACCGGCCCGACGGAAAACGCGATCGGGTTGATGTCGACGAACGGATGTCTCACGGAAACGCTACCTCGGAATCTGCCCATTGTGCCGGTTTTCGGCACATCGCGCGCGCACTCACGCCGGCAACACGCGACAGATGAATCCCTTGAGGTAGTCCGTTTCCGGAATCGCCGGATGCACCGGATGATCCGCCGACTGCTGCAGCTGGACCAGCGCCTGCGCCTGCCGATCAAGATGGCGCACGCCCTGCTGCACGCCTTCGAGCAGCGCCGCGCGCGGCATGTGATGCGAGCACGAGCACGTCACGAGCATGCCGTCCTTCGCGAGCACCTGCATGCCGAGCTCGTTGAGCCGCCGGTATGCGAGGCGGCCTTCGGCGAAATCCTTCCGGCGCTTGATGAACGCCGGCGGATCGAGGATCACGACGTCATAGCGCTCGCGCGCCTCGCGCAGCGCCTTCAGGTGATCGAAAGCATCGGCGCGGATCGCGCGCACGCGATCGGCGAAGCCGTTGCGCTCGGCATTGGCCCCGATCGCCTCGACCGCGGATGCCGACGCATCGACGCAGTCGACTTCGCGCGCGCCGAACGCCGCCGCGCGCAATCCCCACGCGCCGAGGTAGCTGAACACGTCGAGCACGCGCTTGCCTTTGACGAAGGGCGCGAGGCGATCGCGATTGTCGCGCTGGTCGTAGAACCAGCCGGTCTTCTGTCCGCCGACCGGATCGAGCGCGAACTCGAGTCCGCCCTCGCGCACGATCGGCTGCGCGCCGTAATCGCCGTAACCGAGATCGGCGTATTCCGGCAGATGCTCGAGCGCGCGGATCGAAGCATCGTTTTTCCACCAGAGCTGGCGCGGTTTCAGCACCTTGACGATGGCCTCGGTGACTGCATCCTTCAGGCGTTCCATGCCGGCCGTCGCGATCTGCCCGACGACGACGTCTTCGAAGCGGTCGAGCACGAGCCCCGGCAGCCCATCGGATTCGCCGAACGCGAGCCGGTAGTACGGCTCTGCGTAAAGGCTCTCGCGTAGCGCCAGCGCGACGTTGAGCCGATGCACGATGAGCGACTTGTCGAGCGCGTGGGCGATGCCGCGCACGACAAGGCGCGCCGCGATCAGCGAATTCGGATTCACGTAGCCGATGCCGATCGCCTTGCCGCGATGGTCGACGATGGCCACGGTCTCGCCGGGCTCGAACTCGCCGAGCGGCGAGCGCGCGACATCGATTTCGTTCGAGAACACCCAGGCGTGGCCGGCGCGCAACCGCGCATCTTCGCCGCGTTTCAGGAACAACGCAGGGTATTCGACGGGCTCGCTCACGATCGGTCCAGTTCAGCGAAGGACGCGCACGGTAGCGGCTCGGCGCGCTCGCGACAAGCGCGACCGCGCGTAGACTTGCCGCATGACCAATCGCCTCGCCCGCGAAACGAGCCCGTACCTGCGCCAGCACGCCGGCAATCCGGTCGACTGGTGGCCGTGGTGCGATGAAGCGCTCGCTGCGGCGCGCGCCGAGAACAAGCCGATCCTGCTCTCGATCGGCTACGCGGCCTGCCACTGGTGCCATGTCATGGCGCACGAGAGCTTCGAGGACGAAGCGACCGCGCGCGTCATGAATGCGCTCTACGTCAACATCAAGGTCGACCGCGAGGAACGTCCCGACATCGACAAGGTCTATCAGCTCGCGCATCAGGCGCTCGCGCGCCGAGGCGGCGGCTGGCCGCTGACGGTGTTCCTGACGCCGGATGATCTGATGCCGTTCTTCGCTGGCACGTACTTCCCGAAGACGCCGCGCTACGGACAGCCCGCTTTCGTGCAGGTGCTTCAGGGCGTGCGCGCATGGTTCGACGCGAAACCCGATGAGGTCCGCGCGCAGAACGGCGCACTCGCGCGTTTTCTCGAACAGCAGGGAACGACGAGCCCGCACGCAGACGCGCTGGACGACCGGCCGATCCGCGCAGCGCTCGAACGCATGGCGACGAGCTTCGATCGCGCGAACGGCGGTCACCTCGGCGCGCCGAAATTTCCGCATGCCAGCGAGATCGGACTTTTGCTCGCGCACGGCGAACGCACGCTCTCGAACGGCATGACCGCGCGCGAGATGGCGCGGCTGACGCTGTCGCGCATGGCCGAGCGCGGCCTGCGCGATCATCTCGGCGGCGGCTTCTTCCGCTATTGCGTCGATGCGGCATGGGACATACCGCATTTCGAGAAGATGCTGTACGACAACGCCGCGCTGCTTCCGTTCTGCGCGCGCATGGCGCGCGAAGACGACGATCCGGCGCTCGCCGCCGCAACGCGCGACGAAGGCTCATGGCTCGTCGGCGAGATGACCGCGTCCGGCGGCGGGTTCTTCAGCTCGCTCGACGCCGATTCCGACGGCGAAGAAGGCGCTTGCTACATCTGGCAACGCGACGATATCCGCGCGGCGCTCGATGATGCCGAGTTCGCCGTCGTCGAGAAGCGCTTCGGGCTCGATGGTCCGCCGAATTTCGAAGGCCGTGCATGGCATCTACGCGCCGTCGCGTCGCTCGACGAAGTCGCGGCATCGCTCGATCTCCCACGCGAGGCCGCCGATGCTCGCTGGCAAAGCGCGCGGCAGCGGCTGCTGCGCATCCGCGGCGCGCGCACCCGGCCCGGGCTCGACGACAAGATACTGACCGCCTGGAACGCGCTCATGATCGGCGGCATCGCGCGCGCGAGCCGCGAAAGCGGCGACCTTGCCGCGCTGTTCGCCGAAGCCGAACGCGCGCTCGATTTCCTGCATGCGAACGCCTGGCAGAATGGACGCCTCCACGCAACGCATTCGCGCGGCGAGACGAAGATCGCGGCCTATCTCGACGATCACGCGTTCCTGCTCGACGCGCTGCTGGCGATGCTGCGCGTGCGCTGGAGCACGCGCGATCTCGAGTGGGCGATCGTGCTTGCCGATGCGCTGATCGAACGCTTCGAGGATCGCGACGGCGGCGGTTTCTTCTTCACCGCGCACGAGGCCGAGAGGCTGCCGCAACGATCGAAATCCTTCGTCGACGAATCGCTGCCGTCCGGCAACGGAGTCGCGGCACGCGCGCTGCTGCGGCTCGGCCATCTTCTCGGGGAGCCGCGCTATCTCGACGCCGCCGAGCGCACCCTGCGCGCCGGATGGGACGCATTGCTCGATCATCCCGAGGCATGCTGCGAGATGCTGCTGGCGCTCGGCGAATTTCTCGATCCGCCGGCGCACGTCGTCGTGCGTCATCGCGACCCGGGCGCGGCGTCGACGTGGCGCGGCATGCTCGACGAAACGGCCCGCGCGATCGATGCGTATTTCATCCCGGCCGACGCGACCGTCCCTGCGGGCGTGCTCGCGCAGCAGCGGATGCCGGGCGCCATCGTCGCATTCCTCTGCAAAGGCACGGCGTGTGATCCGCCGCTCGGTTCGACCGGCGAGCTCGCGGCAGCATTGCGACGCGCGCAATAGCGCGCGAGCCGCAGGAAATCGCATGTCCTTTCGCCGGCCGCTTCGGCCTCTCGCTGCCGCGTTGCTGATCACCGGCTTCGCGCGGGCAGCGACGATCGAAGTGCGCCCCGGCGACGACTTTCGCGGCGCAATGCAGAACCTCCATGCGGGCGACACGCTGATCATGCACGGCGGAACGTACACGCTGTCGACCTATTTCGAGCTCGATCTCACCGGTGCGCCAGCGCACCCGGTCACGATCCGCGCGGCGGCCGGAGAGCAACCCGCGATCCACTACGACGGCGACGGCCAGAACATCGTCAACATCGTCGGCTCCCGCTTTCTCGTCATCGACGGCATCGAGTTCAGCGGCGGCTCGCGCGGCATCCGTCTCGTCGACACGTCGGATTTCACGTTGCGCAACTGCCACGTGCACGACACCGCCGCGAACGCGATCAGCGCGAACGACGCCGGCAACGATTACGCGCGGCTGACGTTCGTGCACGACGAGATCGATCACGCGGGCGAAACCGCCGAAGGATTCTATCTCGGCTGCAACGACGACGGCTGCCGCGTGCACGATTCGCTCGTCGCGAACAACTACATCCACGATCTGAACGGACCCGACGTCACGCAAGGCGACGGCATCGAGATCAAGGCCGGCAGCTACGCGAACATCGTGCGCGACAACGTGATCCACGACACCGCATATCCCGGCATCACGCTCTATCACACGAACGGCAACGGCGCGCCGAACGTCATCGAGCGGAATCTCGTCTGGAATTCCGGCGACAACGGGATCCAGGTCACCGGCGACGCGATCGTGCGCAACAACATCGTGCTGGGCGCGGCCGCAGCCGGCATAGGCATCCATCCTTCGCAAGGCGGCGAAGTCGCCGGTCTCGTCATCGTGAACAACACGATCCTGAAGTCGAGCGGCGATGCGTTGCACATCAGCGACGTCGCCGGCGACGTGCTCGTCGCGAACAACGCGCTCTACGCCGCGAACGGCAACGCGATCTTCGCGAACGGCGCCACGGACCGGGTCACGCTCGTCGCGAACGCAGGAACGGGTTCGCTCAGCGGAGTTTCCGGCGGATTCGACGCAAACGGCGACATTGCGGCGGACTTCGGCGATGCGGATTATTCGGGCGCGCCGCCGCAGGATCTCGTGCCGCGCGCGGGACGGCTCGTCGGCAGCGCCGATGCGGCGACGCTCGCGACGGACGACTTCAACGCAACGCCGCGATTCCCCGCGCTCGACGTCGGCGCCTATCGGAACGATCCCGTCGGCAATCCGGGCTGGCCGCTGCAGGCCGGATTCAAGCGGCTCGACGACGCGCTTTTCGCGAACGGATTCGATGCCGTCGACTAGCGTCTGTTCCGGCGCGTCGTCCTGTTCGGCGAGTGGAGCCATTTTTTCGCACCCACCTCGGGTGCGAGCGCATCGAGTGCATCGCGCCCGCGCAGCGCACGCTCGCGCCAGCCAGGTCCGCGCGCAACGAGGTTCTTCCACGCGACGTCGACTTCCCAGGCCGAGCTCGACTTGTAGAACGAGAGCAGCGCCGCACTCTGCCGAAGATCCTTGTTGGCCTTGACTCGCCGCGTCGCGCTTCGCTCGGCGAACACGATGAGCTTGTGCAGCGCATAGCGCGCGGGATGCGGCACGTTCACGACGACGACGCCTTCCGCGGAAAACAGTGCGGCCTGCTGGACGTCCTCCAGCAGGTATTCCATGAACTTGACCGGCTGCAGCGTGATCTTGAGATCGGGATGCACGTACGGCTCGGTCGCGCCGCGATGCAGCGGTGTCAGAAAATCGAGCTGGAAATCGGGATCGCTCGGCGTCGCGTAGCTTGCGCCCGCGCGGCCGGCAACCGTCAGCGCCGGCAGGAAGCCCATCGCGAGCGATTCGATCGCCGCGTGCGCGTCGACCTGCACATTACCGGGCAGCGCGATCGCCATCTGCTTGCCCGCGTGCGCGAAGTCGACATCCTGCGTGCGCGACGTCTCGCCCCAACGAACTCCGAGCATGTTGCCGTACGCCAGGAACGCGTGCGTCCCGACGAGCACGCCGCCGGCGTTGAAGAATCCATAGTCGGCGAGGCGGCGGATCACGCGGAAGTGCGCCAGCAAAACCGGTTCGCAACCGAGCGCGATCGCGGCGTTGACGAGCGGTTGCACGAGCGCGCTCGTTGTGTTTCGGTCGTGCGCATCGACGAGCGCGCGCGTGCGCTCGTTGTCGGGACCGACATAGATCTGCCGGAGCCGGCCCGACACGTCGGTGTGCTGGAAATACCAGTAGATGTTGTGCTTGACGCGCTTGCGCGCGAACGAACCCGGCAGGCTCGAAACCGAGCGCGCGATTTCGCCCGCCTGCCCCGCATCGAGGAGCTGCGCGTAGCTCGTCTGCGCCGACAACGGCAAGGATTCGTAGAGCGGTTTCATGGCTATACTAGATCCGACTTCGAGTTAGTATAACCAGCGCGGTTATACTAAGTCGACACACAAGCTAGTATAAGTCGCAACTCGTTGAATCTCAGAGAAAAACCGGCCGATCCGGGAGCTCGTCCGGATTGCGCGAACCGTTCGCGGGAAAGTGCCTGGCGAGGATCTCGCCGATCGCCCAGACGCCCGCGAGCGAGCCTTTCTCGTAATCGCCCGAGGCGAAATCGCGCTGCATCCGCTCGCAGACCGCCCGCCATTCGGCCTCGGGCACCTTTGCCGCGATGCCGCGGTCGGCGACGATTTCGATCGCATGGTCGGCGATGAGGATGTACACGAGCACGCCGGTGTTGTGCTCGGTATCCCAGACGCGCAGCAGCGAGAACGCCTCTTTCGCGCGCTCGCGCGGATCGCGCCCGGCCGTGATCTCGCGAAGCGGCAGGCCGCCTTCGACCGCGAAGCAGATCTCGCCGAGATGAAGAGGCTCGCTCGCGGCGATCGCGTGCTGGATCGCGTCGAGCGTCGACGAGGGAAAATGCCGCTCGGCGCTCGTGCGCGCAATGACGTGTTTCAGCCAGCGCATCGGCATCTCCTTACCAGCTGCCCGAGGCGCCGCCGCCGGCCGAGATGCCGCCGCCGCCGCTGAAGCCGCCGCCACCGCCGCCGCCCCCACCTCCACCGCCGCCGAATCCGCCGCCGCCCCACCCGCCCCAGCCGCCGCGGTTCGCGAATCCGCCGCCGCCACCGCCGAGGAGGCCGAGCACGAGCCCGACGATGCCGACGCCGATGCCGAGCGGGACGAGCCCGCTGACGAGCCATGCGACGCCGCCCGATGCGAGTCCGACGACGCCCGAGCGCGGAGCCGTCGGCAGCCGGCCGAACATCGCGCGCACCCAGAGGCCGACGAAGAATGCCCAGACGAGCGCGTTGAAGATGTCTTTCTCGCCGGAGCCGCCATGATCGTCCGTCAGCGGCGGCGGCAGCTCTTCGCCGTCGACGAGCTTCGTCAGCGCGCCGGTCGCGTCGTGGATGCCGCCGTAGAAATCGCCCTCGCGAAAGCGCGGCGTGATGTATTCGCGGATGATGCGCGCCGCGGCCGCGTCCGGAATCGCCGCTTCGAGACCGCGCGCGACTTCGATGCGCACGCGATGATCGCCTTTCGCGACGATCAGCAGCACGCCGTCGTCGATGTTCTTGCGGCCGAGCTTCCACGCATCGAACACGCGGATCGAGTACTGCGCGATGTCCTCGGGCGCGGTGGTCGGCACGATCAGCACGGCGATCTGCGCGCCCTTGCGCTGCTCGAGCGCGGCGAGCTCGGATTCGAGCGTCTGCTTCTGCTGCGCGTCGAGCGTGCTCGTGAGATCGGTGACGCGCGCGGTCAGGGGCGGGATCGGTTGCAGATCGCCTTCGGCGGCGAACAACGCGAACGGCGCGGCAAGCGCGCAAAACGCGAGCAAAACGATCCGCAGCGAAAGGTTGCGCAAGCGTGCCCTCACCCTGCCCTCTCCCGCATGCGGGAGAGGGAAAAGCATACGATTCGCGTCACCCGACACGGCGCCGCATCAATGCTGCGGCTGCGGCTCGGTCTGCGGCTGCGCGGGCGGCTGCTGCGCAGGCTGCGCCGGCTTCGAGAAGTCGACCGTCGGCGCCGTCGAGATCTGCTTCTCGTTCTCGACCGTGAAGTTCGCCTTCGGCTTGTAGCCGAAGATCATCGCGGTGAGGTTCTGCGGGAAGCTGCGCACGAACGTGTTGTAATCCTGCACGGCCTGGATGTAGCGGTTGCGCGCGACGGTGATGCGGTTCTCGGTGCCTTCGAGCTGCGCCTGGAGGTTCTGGAAGAGCCCGTCGGCCTTGAGCTGCGGGTAGTTCTCGCTGACGGCCATCAAGCGCGACAGCGCGCTCGAAAGCTCGCCCTGCGCCTGCTGGAATTTCGCGACGGCGGCCGCGTCGTCGAGCTGGTCGGCGTTGATCGTGATCTTGCCGACATTCGCGCGCGCCTCGGTGACCTTCGTGAAGACCTCTTCCTCGTGCGTCGCGTAACCCTTCACGGTGTTGACGAGATTCGGTACCAGATCCGCACGGCGCTGGTATTGATTGACGACCTCGGACCACGCCGCCTTGACGCCTTCGTCCTTCGACTGGATCGAGTTGTAGCCGCAACCCGACACGAGACTGACGAGAACGAGCACGAATGCAAGCTTGAGCAAACGCATGGCAACTCCCTCCTCGAGATCACGGTGACACTGTGGAGATTGACGGGCCGGCATGCAAGGGGGAAAAGCCGGGATTCGGGATTCGCAAGGCAGCGAAAAACCGCAATGAAGTCAGGCAAGGAATCACGTTCGGTCGTCGGATCGCTTTCCCGGATCCCGGATCCTGGATCCCGGATCCCGGGTTTTTCCCCTCCTCCGCCTCCGCGCCAGCAGATTCAACGACTCCACGGCCGCCGAGAACGCCATCGCGAAATAGAGATAACCGCGCGCGATGTGCACGCCGAACCCGTCGCAGATCAGCGCGACGCCGACCAGGATGATGAAGGCCAGCGCGAGCATCTTGATCGTCGGGTTGCGGTCGATGAACTCGCCGATCGGATCGGCGACGGAGATCATCACGAGCACGGCGAGGATGATCGCCGCGACCATGACCGGCACGATGTTGACCATGCCTACCGCGGTGATGACCGAATCGAGCGAGAACACGATGTCGATCAGCGCGATCTGCGCGATGACGAGCCCGAAGCTCGAGAACGCGTGCTTTTCTTCGACTTCGTGCGGCTCGTCGCCGAGCGCATCGAGGATCTCCATGATCCCCTTGACGACGAGGAAGATGCCGCCGCCGATCAGCACGAGATCGCGGATCGAGATGACCTGCCCGAAGAGATGGAACAGGCTCGACGAGCGGTCGTCCATGCGCGCGAGATGCGCGAGCGAAACCAGCAGCAGGATGCGCGTGACGCAGGCGAACGCGAGGCCGATGCGCCGCGCGCTCGATCGGCGCTCGTGCTCGAGCTTGCCGACCGCGATCGAGATGAATACGAGGTTGTCGACGCCGAGCACGATCTCGAGCGTCGACAGCGTCAGGAGCGCAATCCAGGTTTGCGGGTCGGCGAGCAGATCCAAGAGCGAACGTCTCCAGGCTACGGCGCAGTAACGGTTTCAGCCGCGATCTTCTTCGGGGACATTGCGCTGAACCAGCTTGCGGCGGAAGCCGCTCCTATGCACCGTGCGGCCAGAGTATCAGCGTCCAGCACAGGACGACGTTGAACATCAGTAACAGCACGGCCGCCGAGCCCATGTCCTTGGCGCGGCCGGCGAGTTCGTGGAACTCCGGGCTCGCCTTGTCGACGATCGCCTCGACGGCCGAATTCAGGAGCTCTGCCGACAGCACGAGCACGAGGCTTCCGCACAGGATCGATCGCTCGATCGGCCCGTGCCCGAGCCAGAGGCCGAGCGGGAAGAAGATCACGAAGAGATAACCTTCGAGGCGGAACGAGGCCTCGTGGCGCCACGCCGCGCGCAGGCCCTTCATCGACCAGCCGAAGGCCTTGTAGATCTGCTTCGGACCGCGCGGCTCGGTGCTCGGCATCGCTCTCCCCTTTCGCCGGCTCCGGGGTCAGGCCGTGACGGGCGCAGCCGGCGTCATGTGGAGATGCGGCGCGTGCGGCGCCTTCCAGGCGATGTCGAGCTCCTTCGCGGCCTTGACGTCGTCGAGGCGGCGCACCGGCGTCGTCACGGGTGCATCCTTCATCGCCTGCGGATCGCTCGCGGAAAGCTCGATCAGCGCGCCCATGACCTCGACGAACTCGTCGAGCGTCTCCTTGCTCTCGGTCTCGGTCGGCTCGATCAGGAGGCATTCCGGCACGAGCAGCGGAAAGTAGTTCGTCGGCGCGTGGATGCCGCGGTCGAGCAGGCTCTTCGAGAAGTCGAGCGCGGTCACGCCGTTCGCCTTCTTCTGCCTCGCGACGGTGACGATGAACTCGTGGCTCGCGCGGCGCTTCGGGTAAGCGAGGTCGAAGCCCTTCTTCGCAAGCTCGGCGGCGAGGTAGTTCGCGTTCAGCGTCGCGTACTCGGCGACGCGGCGCATGCCTTCGCGGCCGAGGAGCCGCGCGTAGATGTACGCGCGCAACAGCACGCCCGCGTTGCCGGCGAATGTCGTGAGGCGCCCGATCGAGAGCGGGCGATCCTTCTTGCGCACCCAGCGATACGTTGCGCGGCTTGCCCTCACCCTGTCCTCTCCCGCAAGCGGGCGAGGGGAATTGGAGTCGTCCGCGTCACGGACGACGGCTTCCACCATCGGAATCGGCAGGAACGGCTTGAGACGCTCCGACACGCCGACCGCGCCGGCGCCGGGGCCGCCGCCGCCGTGCGGCGTCGAGAACGTCTTGTGCAGGTTCATGTGGATCGCGTCGAAGCCCATGTCGCCCGGACGCACTTTGCCGAGGATCGCGTTGAGGTTCGCGCCGTCGTAATAAAGGAGGCCGCCTGCTTCGTGCACGAGCCTGGCGATCTCGACGATGCGCCGCTCGAACACGCCGATCGTCGAGGGATTCGTGAGCATGATGCCGGCGGTCTTCGGACCCAGCACCTTCTTCAGCGCTTCGACGTCGATGTCGCCGTCGGCCTTCGTCGGGATCTCGCGCACGGTGCACCCGCACATCGACGCGGTCGCGGGATTCGTGCCGTGCGCGGCATCGGGCACGATGATTTCCGTGCGTCCGGCATCGCCGCGATGGCGGTGGTACGCCATGATCATCGCGACGCCGGCGAGCTCGCCCTGGGCGCCCGCCATCGGCGCCAGCGACACGCCGCCCTTCATGCCGGTCACGTCGGCGAGGATCTCCTGCAGGTCGTGCATGCACGAGAGGAAGCCCTGCGACAGCGATTCCGGCGCGTACGGATGGCGCGAGAGGAAGCCGTCGAGCATCGCGAGCGCATGGCACGCGCGCGGGTTGTATTTCATCGTGCACGAGCCGAGCGGATAGAACTGCGTATCGATCGAGAAGTTCTTGCGCGAGAGGTTCGTGTAGTGGCGCAGCGCCTGGAGCTCGGACACTTCCGGCAGCCCGATCGGCGTCTCGCTCTCGCCGATGGCCGGCGCGCAGGGCGAGCTCGCCGGCGTCGCGATGATCATGGCCTACCACCGCCACCGCGGCGACACCGAGCGCACCGAGATCATCGTGCCTGACGCCGCGCACGGCACGAACCCGGCGACCGCCTCGATGTGCGGCTGCACGGTGCGCGAGGTTCCCACGCAGGCCGACGGCGACATCGACGTCGAGGCGCTCAAGAAAGTGCTCGGGCCGAAGACGGCCGGCATCATGCTGACCAATCCGTCGACGATCGGCGTGTTCGAGCGGCGCATCGTCGAGATCGCGCGGCTCGTGCACGAAGCGGGCGGCCTGCTCTATTACGACGGCGCGAAC